>JAUPKI010000264.1 GCA_030837545.1 Thermodesulfobacteriota bacterium
CCCCTCTTCACCAGCGAGTACGAGGAATTCGATCAGGTGGATCACTTTGTGCTCAATGAGGCCGAACTCACGCTCCCTCCCTTTTTGGCAGATCTGGCGCAGGGGGTTCCTCAGCGTATCTACAGCACAGCGGCATTCTGCGATATCGGGGAGACGCCGGCCCCCATGTGGGGACTGGTTGACATGAATCGATATGCATCGATGAGCATCCAGTTTTCCAGGGGGTGTCCTTTTGACTGCGAATTCTGCAATGTGACGGCCCTGTTCGGACACAGGCCCCGCATCAAGCATGTGGACCGGGTGATTGCGGAACTGGACGCCATGTACGGTCTCGGGTGGAACGGCCAGATCTTCTTTGTGGACGACAATTTCATCGGCAATAAGGGCTATCTCAAAAAACAACTCCTCCCTGCGTTGATCGAGTGGCGAAAAGGGAAGAAGGGGATCCATTTCAACACGGAGGCGTCTGTCAACCTGGCCGATGATGGGGAGTTGATGGAGATGATGGTCGAGGCAGGGTTTGATACGGTCTTCATCGGGATCGAGACCCCGGATGAGGGAAGCCTGGCGGAATGCAACAAAAAACAGAACAAAAACAGAGACCTGGTCGATACGGTCAAGCGGATCCAGCGGGCGGGACTGCAGGTGCAGGGGGGCTTTATCGTGGGGTTCGACAACGACACCCAGTCCATTTTTCAACGGCAGATCGATTTTATTCAAAAGAGCGGCATCGTGACGGCCATGGTCGGCCTCCTTCAGGCCCCGGCAGGCACCAAGCTCTATGAGCGTCTGAAGCAGGAGGGACGGCTCCTCGGTCATATGTCCGGGGATAATGTGGATGGCACAACGAATTTTATCACTCGAATGGACCTGGATACCCTGCGCGAGGGATACCGGAAGATCATGCTCCATATTTATTCTCGGAAACACTACTATGAGCGGGTGAGGACATTCTTAAGGGAATACAAGGCGCCAAAAATCGACATCCCGCTGAATTGGCGGAGCATCCTGGCATTTTTCCGGTCCAACATCCGCCTGGGCATTATCGGGAGTGAGCGTTTCCAATACTGGGGACTCTTATGGTGGACGCTTTTCAAGCGGCCTCGTCTCCTGCCATTGGCCGTCACTCTGGCCGTTTACGGGTATCATTTCCGCAGGGTCAGCACGTCGCATATTGTGTGATGGAAGGGACTGGAGGCATAAGGCGCAAGGCATAAGGCTCAAGGCTCAAGGTTCAAGGCTGAGAAGTTATATCCCAAATCCTGTGAGAGCGGCTTTCCAGCCGCGACTCCACCTCTCCGGACGAGGTCTCCCATCACAACCCTGGAGAATTTTCACGCCAACCCGTGACGTGCCAAAACAACGAGAAATCGGCCCGTTCCTTCGCCGAATTTCACTGAGCGATGAGATGGAGACCTACTCATGACTTTTATTACGGTAGATCAGAAGAAGTGCAATCAGGACGGGATCTGTGCGGCTGAGTGCCCGGGACGAATCATTGAGATGGATGCGGAGAGCGGGTACCCAAGACCTGCTGCCGATTTTGAAGAGATCTGCCTGAAATGCGGACACTGCGTCGCCGTCTGTCCCACGGGCGCCCTGAGCCTTGACTGGATTGGCCCGGACGAGTGCAGGGCCATCGCCAAGGAATTGAATATAATGCCGGATCAGGCGGAGCAGTTTTTGTGTGGAAGGCGGTCTATCCGGAACTTCAAGGAAAAGAGGGTGTCACGGCCGGTCCTGGAAAAGCTCCTGGAAATCGCATGTTCCGCCCCATCGGCCAAGAACCGGCAGCCCTGGCACTGGACCGTGGTAGAAGATCCTGCCGAGGTCCGTCGTCTGGCCGGGATGGTTGTCGAGTGGGTCCGCCGGGTTATCCAGAGCGCCCCTCAGGAGGCAGAGACAATGGGCCTCCTTCGGGTCGTTGCTTCGTGGGATGAGGGATATGACCGCATCTGCAGAGGGGCGCCCCATGTGATCGTGGCCCACGCAGATAAAACCTGGCCCTTCAGCACCGAAGACTGCACCCTGGCCATCAGTCACCTAAATCTCTATGCCGCCAGCATGGGCCTCGGGGCCTGCTGGGCCGGGTATTTCTACAAGGCGGTGAATGCCTATCCTCCCCTGTTCGAGGCATTAGGGCTCCCTTCGGATCACCTTGCCTATGGGGCGGTCATGATCGGCTATCCCAGGTTCAGATACCGCCTCATCCCTCGCCGCAGGCCCCCTTGTATCACCTGGAGATGAGGTTGCCGCAAAAAACCCTGTCTGCGTATGAAATCATTTGACATCCAATCCCGTTATTGTGTTTAATAACAACATGCCCCCGTAGCTCAGGTGGATAGAGCACCAGATTCCTAATCTGGGTGCCGTGCGTTCGAGTCGCGCCGGGGGCACCATAGGAATCAATGGGTTACGTCACATCGGCGTTAACCCTATTTTTATGGATACGAGGTTTTTGTACAGTCTTTGTACAAGATTTTGGCCGAAAGATAGCCGCAAATCGCCCACTCGCGGTTACAAAAACTCCCTGTAGGCCGGAGGTAACCTCTTGATTGATATGGCTGCAGGCATTCCTTTCTGAAATCCAGTCGCCCCCATTAATGCTAGCGCGCTCAATCCACGGGAGGGATTCTGTCTATATTCCCTCTGTACCAAGCCTCCATTCTCACGGTGTGACAATAGCAGCCGGGCCTGCTTCAGAAACAGGTTGATTTTCTCGAAAGATTTATTGTATTTCTTTTGCCGGATCCATATTCACAAAAAAGCCGTAAACATATATCCGAAAGGGTTTGCCATGGCGGATTATCGAGGCCTCGTTTCTCACGACTGAGAGGCGGGGTTTTTTTATCTGGCTGGAAGAATTCTGAATGCCGGTCGTCTATGCCAATCTCGCATAAGCCAACCACTTGATGGTATTGGCTTTCTGTGGAATAAAATGATGTATTGGATCGTTTCCAATGCGATCGAATTAGATTTTCAAAACATAACCATACTCGCAACATAAAGATTAGTAAGGCATATCCCCGTATCTCGTATGATTGTGCCTCATATCTGTAATTTTGGGTGGCACTGAATGTTTGTGATATCCAGATGAAAGTTCCTCTGGGACACAAAGCTTATCCGCCCCTCTCATGCCCCTCCAATCGCTCATTACACATAGAAAAAGAGGATGAGCCTGGCTTAGTTCTCTCTCAATGAAACGGCCCTTCTGAAAACGCAGCCCCTAACATTTGCAATCAGACCGAATGTTTGGTAAGTTCCGATATCCTACCGGCGGTGACAATCACGGTCTGGTTTCCGAATAGCTGATTTCTCCTTACTGAAATTTGGTGTTACCTTTAAGCATCCTATAAGAAAGGATCCCCGCATGAAAGTGTCTGAACTGTTTGTTAAATGTCTGGAAGAGGAAAACGTCGAAGTCATCTTCGGGTTGCCCGGAGAGGAGAACATCGATGTCATGGATGCCTTACGAGACAGTTCCATACGTTTCATCCTGACCCGGCAGACTGAGGGCTAATTGAGCCCGTAAAGGAGTAACTCATGTACAGTGAACTATATGCAAGTAAAAGGACTACGGCTGAACAGGTAGTGGCTGATATAGCAGATTCCAGCACGATTGTCCATGGAATGGCCTGCGGTGAGCCGCCTGCGCTACTGGGGGCCATCGCAGCCCGACTGCGGGCTGGAGACCTCAGAAATGTCAATATTTACACTCTCCTGCCTGGTAAGTACGCCTTGGAGAGCTACCTGGCTGTCGATCTGAGTGACTGTGTTAACGCCTACACCTGGTTTGTCTCGCCTGCTGACCGCAACATGGTTCGAGTTGGTCTAAACCATTTCGTGCCCAATCTGTTCCATCAGATACCCCGGTTCATCAGCGAATTGATGAACATTGATGTAGCGCTGACCACTGTTTCGCCGATGGACAAGAACGGTTTTTTTACGTTTGGCGCCATCAATGATTACATCTCCACTGCAGCCCGTTGTTGTAGAAAGCTCATCGTCGAGGTGAATCCACGGATGCCGCGTGTTTTCGGAGACTCATTGCTTCATATATCGGAGGTGGACGCGCTGGTTGAAAATGAGATGCCTCTCTTGGAGGTTAACCCGACTAAGCCGAAGCCGGAGGCGGCCGTGATTGGAAAGATCGTAGCGGCCGAGGTGCCGGACGGGGCTACAATCCAGGTGGGCTTCGGGGGGATTCCGAATGCGGTGTGCGAGTACCTCAGAGATCGGAAGGATTTGGGAATTCACAGTGAACTTCTATGTCCGGGCATAGCCGAATTGATTAAGAAAGGGGCAGCGACAGGCCGCAGGAAAAGCTTCCATCCCAGGAAGCACCTGTTCACCAACGTCCTGGGGGATCGCGAACTCTATGATTTCGTTCATGACAATCCGAGTTGCGAGAGTTATCCTGTATCTTACATCAACGACCCGCTCAACATCGCAAGGCAGGACAACTTCATCTCCGTTAACGCGACGATCGAGGTGGACCTTCTTGGACAGTGCAATTCGGAGAGCATCGGCGGGAAGCAGTATTCCGGCACGGGGGGCCAGCTTGACTTCGTGCGCGGCGCCTTCAATTCAAAGGGAGGCAAATCAATCATAGCATTCTACTCGACCGCACACGATGGTGAGATTTCCCGTATTGTCGCGCATCTTGAACCCGGGGCCGTAGTTACGGTTCCGCGCATGGATACGCATTATCTCGCCACCGAATACGGGATTGTCAATCTTAAGGGTAAATCTGTCAGAGAGAGGGCACTGGCGGTGATCAACCTTGCACACCCCAGATTCAGGGACGGCCTCCTGCGGGAGGCCGAGAACATGTATCTCATCTGAGCGTTAAGAAAAACGCCCGGGATGGGGCAGCGATCGACTGGGACCCCGTGCCCTGCGCCCTGGGGTCGCGCCGCATCTTGGACGGGAAGCGACTCTTGCCAATCGCTCTTAAATTGATTAAGAAAGGACACTTGTATAGCGCCACTCAATTTCTTAAATCCCATGTGTCCGATTTATGCGATCACTTCACTGGAGAAATACCATGCTGACAAAAGCTGACGTGATTCAAGCCGCCCTTCAAAACGGATTTGAAGACGTAGGATTCACCACGGCTGATCCATTTCACAGCCAAAAAGAATACCTGGCCTCCCACCAGGAGGAATATGGGTGGACCGAGGCAGTCGGTTTGCAGCTTCTGAGTGGAACCAATCCCAGGAATGTCATGCCCAAGGCCAAATCCATCATTGTGCTGTTGGAGGTGTATTTCAGGGAGTCCTTTCCACACGCCATGGAAAGCCATTTTGGCCGATGCTATATTGACGACGACCGGATCACCCGGGATGGGCTGACCCAGCGTATTAAGGCCTTCCGATCGTTTCTACGGTCCAACGGAATTGATTCGAAAGTGCCCATGCATCTGCCCCATCGGCCCGCTGCCATGCGGGCAGGCTTGGGGACTTTGGGCAAGAATTGCCTGTTTTACGCCAGCAGGGTGGCCTGCAACAGCTCCTGGAACCTGCCCGTTACCGTGGTGGTGGACCACGCGTTTGAGCCGGACGAATCCACCATGGAGATGGGATGCCCGGACTGGTGCCGCAACGCGTGCATCGCCGCCTGTCCCACCAGGGCACTCAGAGGCAACGGCAAGTTGGACCCTCGTCGGTGTGTATCTTTTTTAAGCTATTTTGGAAGCGGAATAACCCCAAAAGACATGCGGGAAGCCATGGGGATGTATGTCTACGGCTGCGACCGATGTCAGAACGTGTGTCCCCGCAACGCCGCTTGGCTCAGCAAGGAACTTCATCCCAACCAGAGAGCCCTGAAAAGGGCCGGTGACTTTGGGCTCCCCAAGCTCCTGCACATGGACAAGTCCTTTTTTGAAACCAGGATCTGGCCCCACATGTTTTACATTTCCTACCAAGACATCTGGCGCTGGAAAATGAATGTTGCTCGTGTCATGGGCAATTCCCTCGAACCGGACTATGTGGATGACCTTGTCCGTGCCTTTGAGGAAAACACCGATGAACGGGTATTGGGCATGATCGCCTGGGCTCTGGGCAAACTCGGAGGAAAAAAGACCAAAACGGCCCTCGAACGGTTTTCCGCGCAAGCCCAGGGCCTGGTCCTGGACGAAATAAACGCAGCTCAGGATATGATCGCCTAACGATTTTTGGCACCAGCGATCATCGCACCGCCATGTATCTAATTGATATAAAAGTCTAAATGGCAGATAACACAGCTTTCGGGTGGTGCTGAAATTTTGAGATATCCAGAAAATAGCTCTTGTGACAAGCGAAGCCTGAACGACTTATCAGGAATCTGCCGGTCGCTGACATAGATTAAAAAAAGGCGACTATTTTGGCCTCAATGAATACGGTGTGCGGGCACCCGCACTTTTGGGTAAATTGGTCAGAGAACCGGCTTATATTTGAGTCGCGGATTTTCAAGTATAGCTTTGGCAGTTTTCTTGCTGTCGGTACGAATTTCGGCTGATCTGCTTTGCAAGGCTTATGCACGAAAACCTCTGTCGGGAACGGATGAGGCGAAAAGCTGATTGCTCGACATCAGAAAATTCCTTCAACGATTTCCATCCACAGCGACTTAGATCGGAAAGGAGTTTTTGGTTATACAAAAATACTGGCGGAGGATCTTGGGTATACTGAAGACGAAATGACGGTAGGGTACGGCCCTAAGGACTTCTTCACAAACCCATTCGAGGAATTCCAACACGCGATTCTGATGATATGACGGACAAAATTTCCATGAAGTACTCTTTCGATAAGGACATGGTATCGTGTCGGATGTTGCCTTAGTAAAAGGTGATGAGCGGCGCCAAAATATCCTCAGAGCTCTTGAACTCATAGAGGATCAGATCAGCTTAGGGGAACGCATTGTTGTCAAACCGAACATGGTGTCGGTAAACAAACCTCTGTCTGGAACCCATCCAGAAGCCCTCGATGCGGTGTTGGAATTTATCCGCCAGCGCACGGACAGGGAAGTTGTGGTTGCTGAAGGCTCCGCCTATGCCGATTCAATGAAAGGGTTTGAGGTTTATGGACTGGCGGAGGTGGCCAAGCGTTACGGGACGCGGTTAGTGGAGCTTAACCGCGACCAGTGGGTGGAAGTCAAAGTTGTAAATAGGGACTTGCAGCCCATAACACTGCGCTTTGCCCAAACCGTGGCGGAAAGCGATTGCCGCATCTCCCTGACGCCGATGAAGACCCACGATGCGGTAATCGTCACCTTGTCGTTGAAAAACCTGGTGATGGGCAGCCTGATAACCCAGGGCGTAGCAAATCTGGATAGGCTGTCGCACAGGCTGAGCCACTGGGTTCGGCCAAAGGATGCTCTCTATCCCCGAGGCTTGGGTTGGGTAGTAAAATATATTCTGCGAAGCGACAAGGTAACCATGCATCAAACCTACCCCACCTTGAATTACAATCTCTTTCTCATCGCCAGATGTTTTCCCCCTCACCTGGCAATTCTGGACGGTTTCACCGCCATGGAAGGGCCGGGGCCAACACAGGGAAAACCAGTGGATCTCCGTCTCGCCGTGGCTTCAACTGATTTCATAGCCGCTGATAGCATTGGCACTCGCATTATGGGTTTCAATCCCCTGGAAGTGGGCTATCTCCACCATGCCATAGCAGGCGGCTTGGGTGAGGGTTCATTGGATCGAATAAAAATCCTGGGGGAGCGGCTGGAAGATTGCATTCGCCCTTGCGAGCCTCATCCCAACTACCGACGCCAGCGGGACTGGAAACACCCCCGGGTGGAGGAACTGCGTGCTTCACTGGTGACATAGGTTCGACTTTTGTTGCTCAATGGATTTCAACTGTCAGAGATTGGGCAAATGCTGAAAAGAGATAGGGATTCTCTGGTCGGCTTTAGATGTTCATCTTGAAATAAAACCAGCCCTTAATGGAGTTTCTCACTTGATTGAAATCGACGGCAGCCAGAAGAGCGGAAGCGGAACCATACTGCGCTTGGCCATAGCCTTAGCCACTATCCAGGGACAGCCACTGCACATTACGAACATCAGGCAGAATAGACCGAAAGCAGGCTTGAAGCCCCAACATCTGGAAGCTGTATTGACGGCGGCGAAGCTATGTCGAGCCGAAACCAAGGGGGCTGTATTGGGAAGCAGGGAGTTGTGGTATACGCCCCATGCGGTTCGTGGCGGCGAGTTTACAGCTGAAATCGGGACTGCCGGCAGCATACCGATGCTTATCATGACCGTGTTGCCAATTTGCCTGTGCAGCAAGAAGTTTATTCGTCTTCAGATTAGGCAGGGGGGAACGGACGCCAAGTATGCGCCTACCCTAAACTATCTACGGAACGTGCTGTTTCCAGTTCTGGGAAAGATGGGTGCCGATATCCAGCTGATCGTTAAACGTTATGGTTACTATCCGAAAGGAAATGGTGAAGTCATCTTACATGTTAAGCCCACCGGCGCCCTTCAGCCTTATCGTTTGGACAATTTTGGAGAAGTGAGAGCTATAAAAGGAGTTTCGGTTTGCACTTTCTTGGCCAACAGGCTGGTGTCTGAGAGGCAGGCGAAAGCGGCTTCGGAAAATCTACAGAAAAGGGGTTACTACAGCAAGATTCAAGTCATCAACGACAAGTCCAACCCCGTGCAGAAGGGCAGCAGCATCGTCCTTTGGGCAGAAACAGACATGGGCGCCATCGTGGGCTCTGATGCTATTGGCGAGTTAGGGAAGCCGGCAGAGAAAGTTGGCGTTGAAGCAGCTGAGAGACTTGCGGCTGAACTAGATGCAAAAGCCACGGCAGATGTTCACTTATCCGACATGCTTATTCCATACTTCGCCTTAGTAAAAGGCTCTTCCGCCTTCAAAACTCGAGCAATAACCGACCACGTAGAATCCAACCTGTGGCTCGCAGAAACGATAACCAGCGCCCGCTTTAATGTTAGGCGAACTGGCGATTTGTACAGAGTCGAAAAGCAGGCTGAAAGTTAAATGCCGAGCGCGTGTTGTCTCAACGTGACAAAAGGCTGTCCTCCCTGTGCAGGGTAAGATTTGGAAAGCCGACCGCGTTACGACGCTAAAAAATGGATAAGCGGTGGGGATGGCCATTGCCAGATCCGCTAAAACCATTCTCCTGAAACTTCGACGCGCTTCGCAAGAATACGCCCTTGCCAAAATCTGGCAAAACAAAAACAGGCCAATTTGGGCCGCTCATGAATTAGTTCTGCCAGCGGGTTTCTGTTAAAAATGGTGTCCCTATTCGACGCCTTATGTTATTGAAATGGCAGTTATGTAACTTTGGGTGGTGCTGAATGTGTGAGATATCCAGATGGTACTTCTGGTGTAAATGAAGCCTGAATTTGTCAAATTACCAACCAGAACCTATCCGGGTCCTCCACCGGAGGTTGAGGGTTAAGTTACAACTAAAATAATGAGGTGATATTATGATTGGGAAACATGGTAAGCTATTCATTGCGCACATGCTGATTCTCATCAGCATGGTTACGTCGGCGGTTGCCATGCCTGACGTAAACGGTAAGTCCGCCCCGCTGGTTATCCGGGAGCAAGGCAGTTTTACAGTCGATGGAACGGTGATCAAAAATCCCGGCACTTTCGATCCTGTTAAAATGACCCCAGAAGGACAAACGTTACACGGGGATCACCTTTATGCGTTTTACCAGTTTCCGGTAAACGCTCGTAAATACCCCCTCGTGCTCTGGCACGGTTACGGGCAGTTTTCCAAGACCTGGGAAAGCACATCCGACGGACGCGAAGGGTACCAGAACATTTTCCTTCGACGCGGGTTCGGGGTGTATGTGATTGACCAACCCCGTCGCGGTAATGCCGGACAAAGTACACAGCCGGTGGCCATTACTCCGATGCCCAACGATCAACGATGGTTCAATATTTTCCGCATCGGAATCTGGCCGGATTTTTTCCCCGGTGTGCAGTTTTCGAGAAACCCGAAGGCTTTGGAGCAATTTTTTCGCCAGATGACGCCCGACACGGGGCCCATCGACATCGATGTGAACTCGGACGCTGTCGCAGCGCTATTTCGTAAGATCGGACCCGGAATCCTTGTCACCCATTCCCATAGCGGCGGCATGGGCTGGCGCACTGTCATCAAGAGCCGAAGTATTCGAGCAGTGATTTCCTATGAACCGGGCAGTAATTTCGTTTTCCCGGATGGTGAAGTGCCTTCCCCGAAACCCAGTTCCGGCGGGACGCTTGAGGCCCTTGGTATTCCTTTGCCTGACTTCATGAAAATCACAAAGATCCCAATTGTAATCTATTACGGTGACAATATTCCGGAGAAACCTACGGATAACCCGGGTCAGGACATGTGGCGTGTCCGTCTGGAAATGGCAAGGCGATGGAAAGATGCCGTAAACCGCCACGGTGGCGATGTGACCGTTGTGCACCTGCCTGAAATCGGCATCCGCGGCAACACCCATTTTCCATTTTCGGATCTGAACAACGGGAAAATCGCAGATCTGATGTACGGATTTTTGGAAAAAAAAGGGTTGAATTGAATCATGGCCTGCCTTGCTGTTTGAATACCACTGAAAAGCCGGTTGAAATGAAAAAAATTATATGAACAAATATAAAGGGCGTTATGGCAGTTATGTTGCGTTTTCGGGGTCACTGATTTTTTGACATATCCAGTTGGTAACTCCTGATGTACACAATGTTTGACCCACCTTACCATGACCCCAGCCAAGCGCTCATATTGATCAAACAAAGTCCTCTACCTATCCCGACTCAAACGGTTTGCAGTTGCCTGCGGCCTATGGTAAATTGCTTATAGAATTCAATCTATATCTGATTGGTGCCTTTATGATATATAGGTTTTGCAGACTCGTCTGATGCGATAGTTTAGGCACTGGTTTATGTTTGGAGTTCGGCACAGAACCTTCACTCATAACTGATGTCTGGATCGGTATCTGATAGAGGGCCTCTATGAATGCGCTAAAGAACACCCCATTTGACGTGATCATCGTTGGCTCCGGGCCCGGGGCCGCGTCAGTAACTCATGAACTGAGCAGGTTCGGGAAACGAATCTTGATATTAGAGAAGGGGTCTGGAGATAAGATCAAAGGCACCCCTCTTCAAGGCGCATCGTTTGCCTTGATACCAGGGAAAAGCCTCCTGTTCACTCAAGAGCTGCTGGCACTCGTTCGCGGAATTGTCTATGGTGGAAGCTCCGTCTTGTATTATGCTTGTGCTTTTGATCCACCTTATGAGATGTTTGATTCCCACGGAATCGATCTTCGACCAGAGGTCGAGCAGACCAAGAATGAGTTGCCGATCGCACCCTTGTCGGACGATTTAGTTGGTCCCGCAGCGAAGAGGATCATGGAAAGCGCGCAAGCTCTCGGTCATCCTTGGCACAAAATCCCCAAAATTGTCTACCAGGAAAGATGCCGTCTCAACTGCGATAAGTGTACGATGGGCTGCCCGTACGACGCAAAATGGACATCACGCATGTATATTGATGAGGCTCTTGGTAGAGGGTCACATTTAATAACCGGTTCCCATGTGAAGCGTATCGTGACGGATACCGGTTCTGCAAATGCCGTAGAGTTCACCAAGGCGGGAAGGACTCATCACGTCAGTGCACCCGTAATCGTACTGGCAGCAGGAGGCATAGGAACCCCGCTTATTCTCCGGAATTCCGGTATCGGAGGGGCTGGTTACGATTTCTTTTTTGACCCCCTAATCGTTGCGATGGGCGAAGTGGACGATGTTAGCTGTGGGAAGGAGTTCCCCATGGCTGCAGGGTACTGGGATGTAGATGAAGGTTATGTCATGACTGATCTTGTATGGCCCGGGTGGATTTTCTCGATCTTTGCGGCCGAGGTGCTGCGCTTTGACCGATTAGCCTCTCACCGCCGCACCTTGCCGATTATGATCAAAGTCAAGGATGGGTTAAGTGGGCATCTAACATCCCGTGGCATTGTTTGCAAGCGATTAGATAAGGAAGACCGAAGGAAGTTGCTTCGGGGATATGAATGTGCCAAGCGTATCTTGCAAAACGCAGGCGCTCACCATATCTTCAAGACCTGGTTCATGGCTACACATCCGGGCGGCACTGCAAAAATCGGTGATTTGGTCGATGGCAACCTTAAAACCAGGTTAAGTAACCTCTATGTCTGTGACTGCTCTGTCATTCCAGAGTCCTGGGGGTTGCCGCCAACGCTTACACTCATCGCTCTCGGGAAAAGATTAGGCCGGCATCTGGCGACTGAATCCGGCCTCCTTTCTTGATAATGAATGCCATTGTTCTGACAGTGTTCATTTTACGCTGCCCTTAGAACCCTCTCTTTGATTTGGAAGAGCTATTTCTCGCAACCCGCCAGCATCTGCCATTTCAAAATGGTTGCGCATCTATCTGATATTTCTTGCTATGTTATCCTTTAAACGCTGGTCGACATGCAG
>JAUPKI010000265.1 GCA_030837545.1 Thermodesulfobacteriota bacterium
AGCGCCACCAGTTCAATGTCACCCCATGTGGCCATGGCGTCATTCACGATGACCACACCGCCCAGTATCCCATCGATCTCACCGGCCCACTCGGCAACGTCGTCCAGGTCCCTTTTTCCCTTGATTCGGTTCCCCAGGGCCGTCGCGGCACTGTCGGCCAGGGCGGCGGATGCCGATAGAAGGCAGACCGCATCCGCTATCCCCTGGCTCAGGGAGTGGCCGACGGTCCCCGATGAGGAACACACGCCCAAAGGCATCTGGCGCGTGGGGATCAGGAGACCTAACCGCCCGTTCAGGGGCGATGTCCCTGCAAAAATCGATACGGTGAGGGGTCTGTCGGCCTTTAGAAAAATGTCTCCCCCGTTCTCCACAACCACCTCATTCGTCAGATTCAGAAGACCTTCACCGACCTGCTGCGCAATAGCGCCGGCGACCGCGGCCATCGGTCCGACATGGGCCTTTCCGGCTGCGCGGATCATCTCTCTTACGATAGGAGGCGCATAGGAGTCTTGTTTCAGGGGGAGGAGGGAATGTGAGAAATCCGGGTGTAATCGGATATAGGTCTCAAGTTGATGCCTCGATGCGAATACCAGGTCCCTGGTTTCCGTCTCCAAATGTCTCCCCGCACAGACCCAGAGATCTGTTTCTCTCACAGCCACCTGAAAGGAGAAAAGCCCTTTGGGTCTGATCCGTTTTCTGTAGGTTCGTTCCGTGTATTGGGGCATAAGATCGTTACGCTGCGATGGGGAAGTGCCTTGCCCACAGGCTCAAGCATCTGAAACATGACGTGCAGGGGGTGCTAAAAAAGGCTTCCCAGAATGCCGTTATTCTGTCCCTTATTAATCTTCCCTCCTAAGTGGTTTAAGATCCCGGGACAAAAGATGCACGCGCATCCGAGAAGCCTTTTTTGCGTTTGGATTCAATTTGTTTATTAAGTTCTCTGCAAAACCCCTGCCACCTCTATATCAGAGCTTACATGGCTCTCACTGGGCATCCACCTCGCCTCAGCATCTGCCATGCCCGCCATTCGCCGCAGAATCCCAGTAGATCATAGCTGATAACCTATTGATTCAACATCTCTAATAGGATAACAAAATGAAAAGGAAAATGCCGACGAGCCTTATCCCTCGTGTTTGAACGCTGTCGATCCATGTAAGGAATCTACCGGATCCCCTCAACATATTGTGGCAAGCAAAATAGCAGGCACACCCCTTTTACGAGTAAATTAGAAAGAGTTAACCCAAGCCCAACAAAAAACTACACCCCAAAGTGTATCAGGAATGCCACATAGTGTGAATTTTCAAGACACTTTTCCGAAGTGGAAATCGAACTTGGCGTTGAATCGAGTCGATGGAGAGACCCCTGACCTAAATCCGTTGCGCCCCCAGATAACGGTCCTTGTATGTGTCACTCAGACCGTCCCTGTCCATTTTCATGGCAATAGGGAGATGAACCAGGATATCCTGGGCCGTCATTCCGTCCTCGCCCTTTTCCTCGGCAGCCAGGTCTCCGGCAAACCCATGGATGAAGACCCCTTTCAAGACCGCATCCCTCAGAGACAGACCCAGGCCGAACATGGCCGCTACCGTCCCTGTCAGGACATCGCCGGACCCGGCGCTCGCCATGCCCGGATTCCCAGACATATTGACATAGACCTTGCCGTCGGGAAATCCTATGAGCGACCGGCCCCCCTTGAGAACAACCGCGGCATTGAGTTCCTTTGACGTTCGCTGAAGGATATCGATCTTGTTCCCATCTATTTCCTGAACGCTCAACCCGGTCAGCCTCGACATCTCCCCCAGGTGCGGGGTCAGAATGGTATCGGCTTTCCGCTCGCTCAGGACCTTCAGATCCCCTGAAACAGCGGTAATTCCGTCGCCGTCGATAAGCATCGGCCGATGGATCTCCCTGGCTAACGCCCTCACCAGCCTCTGGGTTTCTTCGTTTAATGACAGGCCGGGACCCAGGACAACCATGTCCATTTTCGCTGCCAGCTCCACCAGGGTATCCTTGTTTTCAAAGGCAACACTCCCCGCACCCGTCTCTTTCTGCGGTAAGAAAACGATCTCGCTCCCCTTGGCAGCGATAAACGGGATGACGGATGCAGGGGCTGCAAGCCGCGAATACCCCCCGCCTGCCTTCAAAAAAGAAAGGGCAGAGAAATAGGGTGCCCCAAAATAGGCGGCGGCGCCTGCAATAAAGAGGACCTGGCCGACACTCCCCTTATGGGCGTTTCTGTCCCTGATCGGCAGCTTTTTGGGCCGGTTGACCTCCACTCTGAGTGCATCCGCGTCATATAGGACAGGAGGGAAAGAGATGTGGGTGACATACAGTTTACCGCAGCGTTCATGGCCTGGAAAGAGGATGTTGCCCAATTTTGGAAGGCCGAAGGTCACCGTGTAATCGGCCTGTACGGCGACGCCCATCACCTGTCCGCTGTCGCCGGACACCCCTGAGGGAATGTCTGCGCTGATGACTGTCTTTCCTCTGGCGTTGATCAGTTCGATGACATCCCTGTAGATCCCTGTCGCCTCCCGTATAAGCCCCGTCCCAAAGATGGCGTCCACAATGGCGTCTGCATGGACGATATCCATTCTCACGGCATCCACAGACGTCACATCTCGAATTTCAATCTTCAGGTTGGAGACGATGTCAAGGTTCAGGCGGGCCGCACCCTTATATTTGGCCCTGTCGCCTAAAATAAACACCTTGACCCTTCCCCCGTTGGAATGGATCTTCCTGGCAATCACCAATCCGTCGCCGCCGTTGTTCCCGATGCCGCAACATATGATAAAGGTCTTGCCCTGGACCCCAACCTCGCTCGAGATGACAGAGTAGACGGCATCGCCGGCGTTCTCCATCAACAGCTCTTCTCTGATGCCGAATGCCTCGACAGCGGTCTGGTCAAGCCTCCTCATCTCAGAGACACGGCTTATCTTCACTTACTTCCTCCCTCCTTCCAGAGGCAGCTCAATCCGGCTGCTGGTCCTTTCTTTCCAATGACTTGCAATCGCCTTTCCAAAAGGCGCGGAGGATCTTGTTGCCCTTGTCCACTTCAAAATAGGTAATGCAGTAGTCCATGGAGGAAACAGACTGCCCGGTGACATTGCCTTCGGTTTCACCGGAACGTCCGCTTCGGGGGTCCACCCGGGGAGGGTATTCAATGAGCGCCGAGTGGGCCAGTGGATTTAAGGTATATTCATCTCTCGTTTCGACATACACGAATACCTTTTTCTGGTCGGCGGCATCAAACGTCCTGCCGGGATATCCCCACTCGTCAATGAGTCTGCCTGCATCATGCCCCACATACTCCTGGCACAGTTGGGTGTATCCCCGTCCCGTAGGCAGGCTCAGGGTCTTGCACCCGGAAACGGTGAGTGCAACGAACACGAGCAAAAAAGAAGATTTGATCAGCGTCTGTTTCATAAGACCTCCTAAATTTTAGGTCGAGAACCGAAAAAGCCCGGCCCGGAGACCTGTTTCCTCAGCCCAGCACGGTTTTTGATCGATTATAAAATCCATGCAAAGTTTTGCAAGGCAAAACGCACGCGATGACGAAGAAATACCCGATTTCGATGCAGTCAGGGAATGATCCATCACGTGTGGCGCCCCCGGTCCGGACCGAGGCCCTCTTGACGCCGTTAACGTTGGCGGTGTATAGGATTGTGCCGAGGTTCTCCTATAACCTTTGAACCTTGAACCCTAAACCTGGAACCACTCAGTTTAGGTAAAATAGAGGCCCCAGGCCTACTGCGGGGAAGAGCAAGAACAAGCGCTTTCCCGAGAAAGCAGGGAGATACCCATGACAGAACAGCGCGAATCCATACCCCCGTGCCTCATCTTTATCGATAAGGAAGGTCGCTGGTATCACCAGGGCGCCGAGATGATCCGCCGGGAATTCATCCGGCTCTTTTACCAAAATATGGAACTGGATCCAGAGGGGAGGTATCTGATCAATTGGGGCGATACCCGGTGTTACGTCGATGTGGAGGATACCGCCTTTGTCGTCAAAAGGGTCTCTTTTGAGCCCACAGACGGGCAGCGACCGTCCCGGTTCCAGATCCACCTGAGCGATGATACCGAAGAAGCGCTGGCGCCGGGCACCCTCCATGTGGGGAATGACCATGTCCTTTACTGCAAGGTCAAATCAGGCGCCTTTCCAGCCCGTTTCAACCGGGCCGCATATTATCAGTTGGCCGAGTTTATTGAAGAAGATCGCCGTGGCTATTTTTTGGCCATTACTGGGCAGCGATACTACATCACGCCCTCTCGTATCTGAAAAGGTCAGCAATGCGATTCCATTGACCCCCGGCTACGCGATGAGCCTGTGCAGGGCCTGGACCAGGTCGTCGTAGTCATTACCCTTGAAGCAGAATCTCAGTTGACGGAATCGTTCCCGGAGTTTCTTGACCGCATCCAGGACGACGGCGTTGTTGACAATTACATCCCGCATCAACTGGGCCAGGGCCTGGAAGTCGGCAGGCTCCATGCCGAACCGGGTCATCTCCGATACCCCCAGCCTGAGCGCCCCGGAGGCGGTAAAACCCTCCTCGTCGGTATTGGCCTGGTAATTACAGATGATGTTGCTGGCCTCCAGACGCTCTGCAATCTCCGGGCCCCGGCTGTACCCCACATCCACCACCACCTGGTGGGTCTCCGTAAAGTCGATGGCCGAGTCCCCGGCCACGTCGAGACCTGTGTCTTTGAGGGCCCGGGCAAAGGCCTTGGCGTTGGCGATGACCCTGACCTGATACGCATCTTTAAAATAATTCATCTCGTAGGCGGCCATCAGAAGGCCCAGCAGGGTACCCAGATGATGGTTGGACACGGACCCGGGAAAGGACCGCCGAAGGAGGGACTCCCAGAGCGGATAACGCTCGTCATGTTCCTCGAAACCGCAGCCCACGACCCCCCGTTGGGTCCCGAAATAGGTCTTGTGGGTGGAGCCGGTGACCAGGTCCGCCCCCTCGGCAAAGGGTTCCTGAAAGTGAGGCCCGATGAGCCCCAGGACATGGGCCATGTCGTACATGACGATGCACGGGATCCCCTGATCGTCCACGAACCGCCGAATATCCGCCACCGGTTCCTTATGAAGGATCATGCTCTTGCCAAAGATAACGAGTTCGGGCCGATACTGATCGATCAGCTTCAGGGTGGCCGGGACATCGATCCGGAAGGGGTTGTCGGGCAGAACCGGAAAATTGACCACGGCCGGTCTCTCGGTCTGGGGGTCCCGGGCCACATAGTCCTTTAAAGCCCCCATGGGCTGGGCGCTCAGGTGGCCGCCCTTCCCGATATGGTTGTTCATGACCTGTCGGATTCTCCTCGGCTCCTGTTTGCGGTCGGCGCGGTTGAGGTAGTCCACCATGGCGCTGAACACGGCCGTATTGGCCATCTGGCCGCTGATGAGCCGGGTCTCCACCTCCCTGCACCCTAAGAAAGTCTTTATCTCTCCTTCCACCATCTCTTCCACTTGGCCGATAAACCGGGTGCCCTGGTAATAGAAGATGTCTACCTGGTAGAAGGCCGGGGACTTTTTGTGCTCTGCGTAGCGAAAGGCCGGATCCATCACCGACAGGAGCCGAGCCATGGGGGAGAGGGTCATTTCAGAGGGGATCAGGTTGATGCACTCCTGCTGTCTCCACACGGTGTTGCGAATCGCCTTTTCCATAAGCCGTTTGGCCAGGGACGGCCTGTCGTCAGAGGAGAGCTCATGGGCGACCAAGGGGTGATCGAACACGATGGGACGGGCATAGGGGGGGGCCTCGGATCGCATGTGAAACGGCACGGTGAGGGCATCCACCCCCTTGCCGCGGATCTCCACGAAGAGGCGTTCATCGTCCGGGATATCGCTGTCGATATAGGCCAGGGCAATGGAACGGAGTTCATGCTGATCGATGAGTCTGGATTCGAGACCTTCCCCTTCAACCCGCCACAGGGGGACCGCGGTCCCGCTGGTTACATACCCCACCTCCTTGTTGTCTTTGAATAGCGTGGCCCCTTCCCGGGCGATCCCCCGGCCGGTGACCGCCAGGTGCCGGATCATGCGCGGGAGGTCCTGAATGCGCGAGAAATCCCCGGCGATGATCTGCTTGAGGGCTGCCTGCTGCCGGGCGAGGGCCTCCCTCCCGATGAAGTCCCCTTTGAGCGGGGAAAAGCTCACGGCGAATCTGGACAGGGGGCAGGCCATGACCGGGATCTCCTTCCCGTCCCGGTCCTGACCCAGTTCATGGCCGTAGAGGGGGAGTCCCGCCTCCAGACGGAGGGTGTCCCGGGCCCCCAGACCGATGGGCGTCGCGCCCTTGGACAGGATCAGGTCCCAGAGCATGAGGCCGTCCTTACGGTCGGCAAAGAGTTCAAAGCAGAGGGGTTCGCCCGTATATCCGGTACGGGCGACCTTCACCCGGGCGCCGGAGATCGTCACCTGATTCACGGCGTTCCGCACCGGCTCAGGAAGACGACCCGACGTGATAATCCCCTCCATCAGGGCCCGGGACTGGGGCCCCTGAAGGGCGAGCATAACAATGTCTTCGCTCCGATCGATCAGGTCCACATGGTCGAATTCTTTTGACAGGGGCGCCAGGTGATTCCAGTCCTTTTCCCGGTTGGCCGCATTGACCACTAACAGATACTCTTCTTCCACAAACCGGTAGAGATAGGCATCGTCCACGGCCCCGCCCGTAGGGGTGGGGATGAGGGTGTACTGGGCGCCCGCTGTTCGAATGTCAAGGGCCTCTGCGTTGTTGGTCAGGACATGCTGCAGGAAGCTGAGCGCCCCTTGGCCCCGGACGATGAACCGGCCCATATGGGACACGTCAAAGAGTCCGGCCCCCTTCCGGGTGGCGAGATGTTCTCCGATGATGCCGGTCGGATACAAAACGGGCATGTCCCAGCCCCCGAATTCCACCATTTTGGCCCCTGCGGCCACGTGTCGATCGTGGAAGAGCGTTTTTTTCAGTTCGGTCATGGGTTGTCTCCTTTTCGTCTGATGCGCCTCGGAAGGGTCGCGGGGTAGGCCGTATGAAGGCTGGCCATCCTATATCAGTCCTGACAAATTTCGTCAACAGGA
>JAUPKI010000266.1 GCA_030837545.1 Thermodesulfobacteriota bacterium
TCCCCGTTGAAGCGCTCTTCCTCAAAGACCCATAGGATATTCAGTCGGTCGTCCACAACGGCCACGCCCGTGTCGTGGCCCATATAAATGCCGAGATGGTAGTCTGTCATGAACGGGAGGTCTCCCGGTTGCTGGTGGTTATTGGTTCATTGGGTTGTTGAGTTCATTGGGTTCACAGGTCCCGCTTTCAGGTGATGGGAGCAGGCATTAGGCGTAAGGCGCAGGGAAGAAATCTGCCCAACTCTCATTCCAGCATTCCAGTTTTGCCTCAGAGGGCGTGGGTGAGGAGATAATCCTGGTACACGTAAAGGGCCGGCGATCCGCCCGTGTGGAGGAACAGGACCTTGCTTTCCTTTTTGAAATAATCCCTACGGATGAGGTCGATGAGGCCGGCCATCGCCTTCCCGGTGTATACCGGGTCCAGGAGGATTCCCTCGGTCCTTGCAAGGAGGGTCACAGCTTCGGCCATTTCAGGGGTAGGAAGAGAATAGCCTGGTCCCACATAGTCGCCGAAACAGGTCACGGCATCCCGGGGGATCTCAAAATTGATTCCAACATAATCGGCTGTCTCCCTGACAAGCCGGTAAACCATATCTTCCTGCGCCTCTCGGTTTCGGCTGACATTGATCCCGATGACCGGGATATTCATGCAGCAGCCGGTCAATCCGGCGACAAGGCCCGCCTGGGTTCCGGCGCTCCCGCTGGCGCAGATAACCGCATCGATGTCAAGCCCCATGTCAAAGGCCTGGTCCAAGATCTCCTGGGCGCAGGCCACATATCCAGTTGCGCCGATGGCATTGGAGCCGCCCACTGGAATAACGTAGCCCTTTCGACCCGCTGCCGCCAGTTCTTGCGCTATCCCCTCCATCTCCGCCATCAGATCTGCTCCGGCGGGAACGACCTTGATCTGTTCGATCCCCAGGAGGCGGTAGAGAAAGATATTCCCGCTTGCATTTGGATCGAAGCTGCCGGGCACGCGCTCCTCCAGGACAAACCGGCACTTCAGGCCCTCTTTCACTGCGGCACTTAGGGTCAGCCGGCAGTGATTGGACTGCACCGCCCCGCAGGTGATCAGGGTATCGGCCCCCTGGGCCAGGGCATCGGCCACCAGGAACTCCAGCTTGCGGGTCTTGTTCCCCCCGGCCGCCAGACCGAGGAGGTCGTCCCGCTTGATATAGATATCGGGACCACCCAGGGCCTTTGAAAACCGCGGGACCCTTTCAATCGGCGTCTGTCCTTGGGTGTAACGCCTCCTGGGGAATCGCGCCAGGTTCATGCTCTCTCCTTGCCTAACCCGGATAAACCGGAATTGCGAATTTAGGAATTGAGGAGTTTAGGAATTGAAAACCTTGTCCTCAATCAGTGGTCTTGGGCTAAACCTTGTCAAAGAGGGCCTGGAATTCTCGGATCGCCGAGACCCTTGTCTCCAGCGGCACATCCCCCTCAAACAGAAACTCGATCAGAAAGATCATCTTGTAATCCACTGCCGAGGTCTTGTATTCTTGAAAGGCGGTGACCTTGATATCCTTCAGCCCCCTGTTGGCATCTTCGGCGAGCAGGTCGCTTTTTCGCAGAATGAGGTCAATTCCCTCCTTGGCATCAGCAGGAGATTCCACCACGATCTCGATCCCCTCTACCTTTTTCACAATCTTGACGATCTTGTCGCCTTCCACCTTAATCTTCATCTTGAGACCTCATTTGAGTGAAAGCTTTTTACCGGAACCCGCTCATTGCCAGCCGCCAGAGCGTTTGTAGGTGCGGCTTCAGCCGCATCCAGCGTAGAGCGGAGCGGGACCGTGCGAATGAATTCGCACCTACATCGTCCCCCGCAATCCGATCTCATCCGCCACCTCTCGCATCCCCATAATGGTATCCGTGATCAGATCTGTCACCTCCATCCCGAGCATCTGGGCGCCCTTTTCGATGATAGAGCGGTCCACCCCGGCCGCGAAGCGTTTGTCCTTCCACTTCTTCTTGACCGATTTGGCCTCCACATCCAGGACGCTTTTGGAGGGCCGGACCAGCGCAGTGGTCACCACGAGGCCGGTCAGTTCATCCACCGCATAGAGGGTCTTTTCCAGTTCACTCTGGGGCTCCACATCCGAGCAGATACCCCAGCCGTGGCTGATCACCGCCCGGATATATTCCTCAGGCCAGTGGTTTTCCCGGAGGATCTCTTCGCTTTTCTTGCAATGTTGCTCGGGATATTGCTCGTAATCGAGGTCATGGACCAGGCCGATGATGCCCCATTTCCCCTCATTCTCCCCCCGTTTTCGGGCAAAATAACGCATCACTCCCTCCACTGTTAGGGCGTGTTTAATCAGGCTGTCGCTCTGATTGTACCTCGTGAGAAGAGCATAGGCCTCTTCTCGGGTCAGGGTTTTCTCACTCATGGGCGTCACCTCCTAAATGGATAAGACCGGCACAGGGACCGAGACCGGGTTTGTCTGTCATGGCTTCCATGTGCGCGTTATGGAATGAACCGCCTTCCCCGTTGAAAAACGCTAAAACGGGGGGGCATCGTCTTCATAGGGCGGCTCAGGAGGCGGTTCTCCGATGGGGACATTGTCCCGGCGAGCA
>JAUPKI010000267.1 GCA_030837545.1 Thermodesulfobacteriota bacterium
GTAGGTCGGGTGTTCGAATCACCCTGGGCGCGCCAGTATTAACAGTCTCATAATTGTCTTTACACCGGCGGAGGCCTGAATCTCCCGCTGAAGCGGGACTACAGCGGGATTTCTGGATGCCGGATCGAGTCCGGCATGACGGAAATGTCAACACTATTACGAGACAGTTAATAAATTTAGATTTCCATGTCACCACGCTACCTTCCTTGCACATCTTTGTCAACCAGGTGTTGCGAAAATCGCCTTTACAGGATTCCCCATATCACCCTTTCCCTTCTGTTATTACGGAGGGAGGTCAAGACAAAACGCCTGATGGACGACCCTACCCAGGCGCACCATCGGGCGGCCTTCGACAGTTGCCCGCGCAAGATAGATTTCCCGTAAGGATTCACAGGGTCCGGGTTCAGCGTTAAACCCCTGAACCTTTGAACCCGCAAATGGTTACGATTTCCCGTTGACACTATGAAGAAAATACCCTATTTTCGATTCCTTCAGTACGCGGCATCACTGTTCCATTCCTCATTTCCTTCAACCGATTGGCAGGCGACTTGGCCAAGAACCTGCCAGAATAGAGGGGATCATATGAAAAAGACCCAATTCGCCAGAAAAATGGCGGCATGTTTCATGGCATGGATGCTCACGGTATCTTCCGGGGCCATGGCAGACGATGCCTCACAGGGGGGAAATTCTGCCAAATTCAGCAAGGAAGAACTGGCCCAGATGCTGGCTCCCGTCGCGCTCTATCCTGATCCACTCCTTGCCCAGATCCTGATGGCGTCCACATACCCCCTGGAGGTCGTGGAGGCCGATCGCTGGGTCAAGAAAAACCCGGGGCTGAAGGGTGATGCGCTGGACGCCGCCCTCAAAGATCAGGATTGGGATGTGAGCGTCAAGTCCCTGGCCCATTTTCCGGACGTTCTGAGCCGAATGAGCGAGAATCTGGACCAGACCTCCAGGCTTGGAGACGCCTTTCTGGCCCAGCAGGCGGATGTCATGGATGAGGTTCAGGCCCTGCGGGCCAAGGCCCAGGAAAAGGGCAACCTCAAGAGCACCAACGAACAGAAGGTCATTGTGCAGGAGAAGACCATCGTCATCCAACCCGCGAATCCAGAGGTTATCTATGTGCCGACATACAGCCCCACCGTGGTCTATGGGCCCTGGTGGTACCCGGCCTACCCCCCGTATCCCCCCTGGTATCCCGGCGCCGGCTTTGTGGCGTTCAGCGCGGGCGTCTTTGTGGGAGCGGCCGTCGCGGGCTGGTGCAATTTTGGTTGGCATAACCATGACGTCAACATAAATGTCAACCGAACCGCCAACTTCAACCGCAATGTCAACATCCATGGAGGAAATCATGGCCCGGACAGCCAGGCATGGACACATGACCCCGGGCACAGGCATGGCGTCGCCTACAGGGATCAGGCCACAAGCCAGCGGTTCGCTCAGCCTCCATCGCGATCCAGCCAGGCCAGAGGGGAGACCAGGGGTTACGATGGGGGTGGTTCTGACCGAAGGGCCGCCGACTTTCAGGGAAAGGATGTTGACCGGCCAAAACTCGATTCCCAGAGGGGGAAGATCCATGACCAGGCGCCGGGCTCCCTGGAGAGATCGGGGGATGGAACGGGGACCGATCGCAAGGGATCGGGACCTTCTGAGAGAGGAACCTTTGATCGCGACCAATCGGTCCCCAGGGATCGAGGTGGATTCGGCGGAGGGACAACGAGCGCCTTCGGCGGGATGAGTGACAGGCGCAGTTCATCCATGGCGAGCGATCGCGGCATGAGCAGCCGCGGCGGTGGAAGCAGCGCCGGCCATGGAGGCGGCGGTTTCGGAGGACACGGGGGCGGGGGTAGAATGCGTTGATGAGGCCGGCCGTGCGGGCTAACTTCCATCTTGTCACGGTCTGAGAATCAAAGAGATCGCTGAAAGCGGAACGTGTTGCGGAGGTCAGGAGAATGATTCTGTGTACATGGATGAAAAAACGGACTGAAAGGGGCCTTTATGGCGCCATGGTCATCGTATCCGTGATCATCGGCCTCGTGGCCCTGTTTCCGATGGTTGATGCAGCGGATGGGAAGCAGAAGGGATTTGCGTCTCCCAAGGACGCGGCCCATGCCCTTGTGGAGGCAGTACGTCATGACGATAAGGAGTCGCTGTTCGCTATCCTGGGCACTGATGCACAGGGGCTCATCGGCTCCGGCGACGAGATTCAGGACAGGGCGGACCGGGACCATTTTGTCCGTGCCTACGGCGAAAAGCATTTTCTTGAGAACGAGGGCGAGGAAAAGGCCCTGTTATTCGTGGGCGATAAGGATTGGCCCTTTCCCATCCCCATCATCAAGAAGGGCCAAGACTGGGTTTTTGATACAAAGGGAGGAAAGGAAGAGATCCTGAACCGCAGGATCGGGAGGAACGAACTGACGGTGATCGAAATCCTGATGGCCTACGCCGATGCCCAAAGGGAATATGCCAGCAAAGATCGAAACGGCGACGGGATCCTGGAGTATGCCCAGAAGATTGCCAGCGATTCGGGAAAACAGGACGGCCTCTACTGGGAAGCCAAAGAGGAGCGGGAAAGAAGCCCCTTCGGGCCGCTGGTCGCTCGCGCAGCCCGGGATGGGTATCAGGTTCCAAAAGGAAAGGACATGGGACAGCCCATCCCATATTACGGCTATCTTTACAGGATATTGAAGGGCCAGGGCAACCATGCGGCACGCGGCGCTGCGGACTACGTGGTAAACGGAAAGATGGTGCTCGGGTTTGCCCTTCTGGCCTATCCTGCACGATACGGATCCTCGGGGATCATGACGTTCATGGTGAACCAGGATGGGGTGGTCCATGAAAAGGATCTCGGGAAGGATACGGCGGCGGTCGTTGATACCATCAAGATCTATGACCCGGATCCGACATGGAAAAAGGTCTCTCCCCACTGATCCCTCCTTTGCCTGTCTGAGGTGACCTGACCGCCGTTGATCGGGTCAGGCCCAATAGGGAAAAAGGTCTTTCCGGACCTGCGAACGATTAGAAGCAGTAGCTTATGCCGATGGTCAAGGCGGTGCTGCTCACAAAGGTCCCCTGGATATTGGCCTTGAACTTCATTCCCAGATCCACGTCCAGTCCCACTATGGCTGTGAAATGATTCTGGTTGCTGAACGAGGCGTCATAGTCAATCCATCCGTATTGCGGATTTGAATGGGTCCATCGCCCGCTGTAATCTGCATCATAGTAGGTGTAGCCTGCCCCCACATAAGGGGTAAAAGCGCCGATGGTCCAGTAGGCATTGGCCATTACATCCAGTTGCCAGTAATTAATCTTATCATTTGTTGCCCAACCGATATCGCCGGCTGACTCTCCGGTTTCCAGAGATCGCCAGTTTTTCACCTTGCGGTCGTCGTAGCGCATATACTGGGCCCCCAGGCCGAAGCCCAGCCCGTTGTCAAATTGGAACACCTTCCCCTTTGCGCCGATGGCCCATACAAAATTGCTCTCCAGATTCGCTTTCCAGTTGTTCCCTCCCTCGTAGTCCATCCACTTTGCGCCGTCCACCACGCCCAGTCGGGCAAACACATTGATCTGGTCCAAAATCCCATAGGTAAAGGTACCCATATAATACCGGTCATTCTCGAAATCCGCGCTTTTTTTTCCGCTGTCCCTGTAACCATCCGAATAGGTCCGATTGAGATTATAGTTCTCAAACCCCTGTTTGAACACGGAGGTCCATTGAAATCCCACGTCAAACTGCCCCTGTTTGATGAGCTGTGAAGGATTGCCCAGTTCCCCGGCCAAAGCAACGCCACCTGAAAACACAAGGAACAACGCCAACATGATGAAAACCTTTTTCATGCCTGCCTTCCTCCTCTCAGAAAAACAATAACCTCTTGAATTTGTATACCCAAACCACCTACTGAATGCCGAGCCCTTCCTTACTGAGGCGCCGTCTTGCCCATGACCGCTTTTTGGGCGCAAGCTATTATGAATTGGTATCCCAGTCAAGGCTTTTCTGTCATAATCCGCCTTGAAGGGGCACCATCGACTCTGCGGCACAGGACCCGTTCGATCCGTGAATCTGCGTCCCTATGACATCAAGCGTATAACCACCCTCCATGCCACGCGGCCAACAAAGGGGATAATCCCATCGAGAATTTCAGGATCTCCGCTCCCCTCGGACTTGACGCGAGGAAAAAATTCCGTTTCAGATACTCGATCCCTCCAATTGAGGACCCAGGCCTCACTTTACAAGCCACGCCGCAAAAAAACCTTTCAAGGTCGGGGACCGTGTAAAGACCCATCAAGAAACAGGAACCATCCAATAGACGAATAGCGACATATTCCCCTTGGATCTTGGATGGGTAAGAAGTGCAACCGCGAGTGAGGGAATAAAGATTGATGTTTACTTCCTTTTTCAACCTGTGTATCAATGTCGTTGAATTAAAAGCTCATCTTCTCATGCACAACCCAAGGGCGTCATTCCGGCGAAAGCCGGAATCCAGTGTTTTCAAGATGTTCTGGACCCCGCCGTTCACCGGGGTGACGACGAGGATCAGGCGAATTATTCTTAAGTCAATGCCATTGACCTGTGTATAGGATATAAAAGGCTGTGTGTTAGCGGGACAGTAAGGTCTTTCCATCTGCTTTTTGAGATGTTAGATTTGATTCTGATGCCTTGATGGTAAAGGGTCTGTACGCGTATCAGACAAAGGCCACGCGATCCCCATATCTATGGAAACAACGAGATGAAAGGAGACATTTCGTGAAAAAGCGTCTTTTTTTAACCATTCTTGCGGTGAGTTCATTGTTGGTTGTGGGCAGCTTCGAGGCCAGGGGGGACACCGAATCCGGCCAATGGCCTATGGCGGTTGCAGGATTGCCTATGCTACAGCATAGTTCCGGGGATCTGGCCGGCTACTATTACACGGCCGAAGGCGGGGATGCCGAGACCTGGGCCGCGAACCTCGGCAAGGTGACGCCTCCTCCGGGGCTTGGCAGCCGCTATATCTGCCCGGCCAGCGAACAGGCGGGCAACCCGCCAAATGACAAGCCCAATTACGGTCCGTTTGTGGGGGATGGGTTCCCCGCCGAGCTTGGGCCTGTGGGCAGCAGCAAGGTGTGGAGTTCTTTCGCATCCTGGAACAGCGGGACCCAGGCCTTGCCATTGCCGCTGGCCATTCAAGCCAATACAAATGGTTTTTCTTTTTCAAAGCCCCCCGTCTTCAATGCCGGGAACAACTACATCGCCCAGCTCCCGAGAAATGACACCCAGAAGCCGGCACAGTATTATGGAGCCTTCAGTACGGATTTGACGGTCGCCCCTTGTGCGGACGGCGTCAATGCGGTAACTTTCACACAACCAGGAGCGGCCTCTACGCCCTTTACCAGAATAGAGGGGTTTAGTGATTGGGCCGCCAGCGTAAGCCTGACCAACGAATCCAAGCAAGGCATGACGGTCACATTCGCCAACGGGTCGCCAACGGCCTTTCTGGATTTCACAACAAATTGCGCATTCCTCAGACCGATCAACTCTGCTGAAAAGCCGATGCACTTCTGGTTCCCTGTGGGATACATTGGATCGACTCCTCCTGGAGTTTACATCATGGTAGGGGGCACTGCAGACCCAGCCATGGCGCCATACGACCTCAGCGTCACGGTGACTTGGAATGGCAAGTCAGCGACCGCCAGGCATACAACGAGCAAGGATGAAGATAACCAGACGGCTGCGCAAAAACTGGCCGATGCCATAGCGAACGACATGAAAGACCTGGTCAATGTGGAAAAGGTCGAACAGGTGGGAACCAGCATCTCCTACCGTTTCAAGATCTGGACCAGGGGCTCCACCCAAAGCAACCACCTGGAAGTGAAAGATGTAACCGTGACGCCGGCCGGTGGCCAGCCGCGGATCCTAGTGCCCCAGGACGCGCCTGGGGGCGTTCTACAGCCATCGGGCAACATCCTGGGCATCACCGTGAACAGCGAGGCTATCGGGCCGGACAACACCAAGCACCCGTATTACTCGAGCTATGCCCTGATCGCGCCGCAAGGCGCTGTTTGGAAGGTCACGGAAGGTCTGGCCAGCCTTGTCTGCGATTTTTCTAAAGCCGTTGACGGAAGGAAGTCGCTCTCGCTTGTGGCTATGCCCGATGTATCCAGTGATCAATATGCGGATTACGACAACAAGGCGAAAGCCACCCTCCAGGCCTTCTGGAATACGATGCATGGGTATGCATACGGATGCCCTCGTCACTTGGCCAATGGGAAGGACGACGGGACGGGCACACAACTGGGACCCAACAACGGGAAGCAGTTCACCCCCCTGGTTGACGTCTCCGGCGGCGGGACAAGGGTCACCACCGAATTCCATTATAACCTCAGCTATCCGATCGGGCAACCGGACAGCGCCGCAGGCGCCCTGTTCGGCCTCTTTCCCCACCAGTGGCGGGCCTATGCCAACCACACGGCCCAATTACTCAAGTCAGGAGACAGTGAACTTGTCTATACAACGGTGATGGGCACCCTGAAACTGGGCGCGTTCAGCGGATCAGATACCCTGGCATTTAAAACAACCCACACATTTCCCGGCATCCTTATGGCGATTCCGAACATTGTCAATCTCGCAGGTTACGAGAGCCTCAAGGTTGCCGACTATCCGGGAGGGGTAGGGGCTAAGCCGAAAACCAAGACCCTGCATGAACAGATGCTCCAGGATGCCGAGAAACCGATATGGTCCGCAGATCTGTCAGCCGCGGGCGGCGCCAAGGATGACTTTATTCCGATTCAGCCGGTGCATCAGGATAATACAGCCCTGGGGTCGTATGACTGGGGCAAATATGTCGGGGGTGTTGCGGACCTTATCCAGCCTGCCCACGACCTGGGGAACACGGATGCCGTTGAGAGCGCCATCAGTCAGATAAGCGCCCAGTTGGGTCAGTGGTTGAGTGGGGGACTGTTGGGCGCGGATGCATCGACGGGTTGGCCAAAAGGGGTGGAAGCCTGGCAGAAAAAGGAGGGAAACACCCAGTTTGCAGATCCTAACGGGAAAGAGGGCCTCTATCCCAACCAGCAGTTCCTCTATTATGACCAGCAGTGGTGCTCTATAATTCCGTATCCAGCCGGGTACTATGCCGAAAACAGGCTCAACGATCACCACTTCCACTATGGATACTGGCTGCGTGCCGCGGCCCAGCTTGCACTGGCCCAAAAAATGGGACTGGACACCTCAGGCAACGACGTCATCGCCGACTACGGCGCCACCGTCAATCTGATCGTAAAGGATATCGCCAACCCGCTTCGTGGGGACACCGGCGCCCCCGGAGACAATGCCGCCAGCTTCCCCAAGGGGCCGAAAACGCCTTTTTTGAGGTATTTTGACGGATACTTCGGTCATGCGTGGGCCAGCGGCACGCCTGAGAACATCGTAAACCAGGAATCCCAATCCGAGGCAATGAGTGCCTGGACCGGCATCATCCTCTGGGGACAACTAACAGGAAATCAAAAAATGAGGGACCTCGGGATGTGGATGTACACCCTGAGCAGGTTCGCCTTTTATGAGTACTGGATGGACTGTGGTCAGAACGGCAAAGACGCCTCTATCCTGTTCAAAACCCAATCGCCAAACATCCAGGGGACCGAAGGCGACGCCTACAGGGCGAGCCTTAAGGCCCATGCAACCGGTTCTGTGGGGTTTGCCGCCCAGGTCTACAACAGTTACCTTCAGGTCGTGTCTGACTTCGGGTTTGAACCCGTGTACCTTACCGGTATCAACTGGCTCCCCTTCCACGGTGGATCATTCTACCTCTCAAGTACAGATGCGGCAGTCAATAAGACCCTTGGAGCGGTCTACGATTGGGCCTATGATAACTCCAAGTATCAATGGGACAACAAGGGGGCGCTGAACTACTTCCAGCCCACGCTGTGGGGAGTCACATGGGAGCCTGTAGCTTACAACTTTGCCGCAATGCTTGGCAGAAGTAAAGAGGGGGCTGAACTGTGGGGCCACGCGGATGCGGGGACCGGCCTGGAAGCAGCAGTCGGTTCCACCCGTCCAGGAGCAAATGTAAGCAGTTGGAAACCTCTGGGCGGCCAGAGCGTCTCTTACAGTTACTTCTGGATTTACAACATGGTGGAGGCAGATTTGCGTGATGAATGCGTCACGGCTGACTCCCCGTTTGCTTTAAAGTTTGAATCCGGTCAAGACGACTACTATGTGGCTTGGAATCTGACGAATAGCCCGATAACCGTAAACTTCTCCGACCGTCACCAGATCAAGAGCATCCCTGCATGGAGCATGAGTTGGGGTGGAGTACCGCATCACCGGTGACCAAAGTTTACGGATGGACATCGGGCTGCAAATGGGAGACCGAAGTTCGTGGGATAGGAAAGAACATATTACAAATACGTTGTTATTTTATCTTGAGGGGGCGCAGAGATTGTGCGGGCTGGTCTATTTTCCATTTTATCATTCTAACTCTACAGTCCAAAGTTCTCTTAAGGTGTTGATATTATTAGATCCAAAA
>JAUPKI010000268.1 GCA_030837545.1 Thermodesulfobacteriota bacterium
CCATTGCTTCTGAACCATTCCTGAGACCGCCCCCGCGGCCCGATCGAGGATCCTCCCCGTGATGCTGTTGACCCCGAGGATATCCGCCACGCTGTGCAGCATGGTGATATCTTTGGTGCCCACCACCGGCTTCATGTCCCTGGATGCCACAGTGGAGACCATGACCTTGGGGACGCCCAGGGGCAGCGCCGCCATGATGCTCACGCCGATATGGGTCCCTGTGCCGCCTCCGGCCGAGATCATGCCGCATATATCGCCCTTTTGATAGAGATCGTTGATGAGACTTCTGTCCTCTGCGATCACCGCTTCTATGGCCCTGTCCCGATCTGTCAGCACCGATCCTCCCTGCTGGATCACCTGCCGGTACAGGTCGTAGTGTGCGGGAAAGGGAGAAGGGCGTCTGGTACCCACATGGACGGTGATGGCAGGAATCCCCCTTTCTTCGATACGCGTCTTCAGAAAGCGGTGTTCTTCTCCTTTTGAATCGAAGGTCCCGACAACGGCAACGGCTGGGGTCTGTATCACGGCATGTTCCTCCTGAAGGATGTTCTGTCGATATCTGAGTGGGTGGGGACGTTATCACAGACCACCGATCAATGCAATGTCGCGTTTGCTCAAAATGGCCTTTAGAAGCCTTTCTCAGCTTACTCCCGGAAAGCTTCGGGAAGATCAACGGGAATCGCGCACGCGAAGGGGCGAGGAGAAACTGATTTGCGCTTGACACGGACAGATCCGTTTCCCTATAACCTTTCTGAAGCAGGCCTGCAAGAGAGGGCGGACAGATGATGCATTTATGATGAAACGGGAGGGAATCGACGGACATGAAATCAACTCCATACAATCTGATCATGTCGGCCCTGTATAAGGGGATGAAAGGTGACCGGCCCCCTGCAGGAAACCCCACCTCCATCGTGTGTCACGGGCTTATGGATGCCTGCGGGATCTCCTTTCCGGAGGCCCATCTGAATCCAGAGGCCATGGCCGAACTGGCCCTGGCAGGGCATGAGATCCTGGGCTTTGATACGGTCATGCCGGAATACAGCGTGGATCAGGAGGCGGCCGCCCTGGGTTGCGAGATCGACTGGGGCGACCGGGACCGGATGCCCGATACCAAGTTCTTTCCCCATGCGGACTTCTCGGATGTGACGGTTCCGGAGAATTTTGTGGAAAAGCCCTCGATCCGTGTGGTCCTGGATGCCCTTTCCATCCTCCGGCGACATGTGGGGGGGAAGGTCGCCATCATCGGCAAGGTCATGGGTCCGTGGACCCTCTCTTATCACGTGGCAGGGACCCAGAATTTTCTCCTTCAGATCGGGTTGGAGGAAAAGGAAAAGGTCGGGAAGATGCTCCGGCAGTTGATGCCTGCGACCATCGCCTCTGCAAGGGCCCAGTTCCAGGCCGGGGCCGATATCGTGGTCCTCGCCGACCATGCCACCGGGAACCTGGTGGGGGCCTACCACTATGAGGAGTACCTCCTCCCGATCCATAAGGAGCTGACCGCCGCGATCGAGGGACCGCTGATCCTTCATGTGTGCGGCAACTGCATGGACCGGCTCGAGATGTTCGCAGACGCCGGGTTTGACGGGTATCATTTTGAATGGCAGGTGGACGCGAAAAAAGCGGTGGAGAAGGTGGGTCATCGCATGTGTCTGGTGGGGAACGTCAATAACGCGGAGACCCTTTACCAGGGAACGCCTGAGGATGTCTATAAGCAGGCGCGCTACGCCATCGAGGCCGGCGTTGATATCATCGGGCCTGAGTGCGCCATCCCCCTGGCCACGCCGATGGAAAACCTCAAGGCCATTGTGGCCGCGGTGCATGAAGGGTATTAGAAAAGGGAAGTGACTAAAGTGATCTAAAGTGCCTAAAGTTGTGAAATGCTAAACAGTGATAAGCTCAAAGCCGAAAGCTGAAAGCAAGACCGAAACTATCAGCGCGCAACCAGGACCGAGCAACCAGCAACCAGCACCCGGTTTCATGCGACCATATAAGAGGGGGATACATTTTATGAGCGATATACTCCAGCAGATAAGGGACGCGATCATCAGGCGTAAGAGGGGTGAGATCCAGGGCCTGGTAGAGACGGCCGTTAAGGAAGGGATCGATCCCAATGGGATTATCGATAACGGGCTCATTGCGGCTATGGATGTGGTGGGGCAGCAGTTTTCCGACAGCGAGATCTTTGTGCCAGAGATGCTGGTCTCGGCCCTCACTATGAAAATGGGCCTGGACGTTGTGAAGCCCCTGCTGAAGAGCGATAACGCCCGGCCCAGAGGCACCATCATGATGGCCACGGTCAAAGGGGATATGCACGACATCGGAAAGAATATCGTTATCATGATGCTGGAAGGGGCCGGATTCCAGGTCGTGGACCTGGGGGTGGATTTGACGGTGGAGAAACTGATGGAGCAGATCGAGTCCAACAAGCCGGACCTTGTCGGACTTTCGGCCCTGCTGACGACCACCATGCCCGAAATGAGACGGGCCGTGCAGATATTGCATGAAAGGGGACTCAACGAAAAGGTGAAGGTGATGGTGGGGGGCGCGCCGGTGAGTGCGTCTTTTGCCGAGGAGATCGGAGCTGACGGGTATGGGGCCGATGCGGCCGAGGCCGTGGAAGTGGCGCGGCGACTGATATCGGATTTGTGATTGTCGATTGGTGATTGAACAACTCCTTGAAAACAAGATGATGAATGCCCATAACTTCAAAAGCCTTTTTTGGAAGACTATAGGAGGAGGGTAGGGCGCATGCTGATCGCTGCGGAGAGAATCAACTCGTCGCGCAAGCGGGTAGCCCAGGCCATAGAGGCCCAGGACGGGGAATTCATTCGGAATGAGGCCAGGATTCAGACCGAAGCCGGGGCCGACTACATCGACGTGAATGCGGGGGCGTTTGTCGGTAACGAACTGGAATGCCTCAAGTGGGTGGTTGAGATGGTTCAAGCGGCCACGAAACTGCCCCTCTCCATCGACAGCCCCGATCCAGCGGTCATCGAAGGCGTGCTTCCCCTGTTGAAGCGGCCCCCCATGATCAATTCCATCACCCTGGAACCAGCCCGGCTAAACGGGATACTGCCGCTCGCTGCCGCGCATGGGGCCAAGGTCATCGGTCTGTGTCAGTCAGAGGAGATCATGGCGGAATCCACTGACGATAAAGTGCGCCTGGCCGGCCAACTGGTGGAGAGCGTGACCCGGGCTGGCGTTCCCCTGAATAACCTCTATATTGATCCGCTGGTTTATCCCCTCGCCACACACCCCCAAGCCGCTATGGCCGCTATGGAGGCCATCGAAAGGATCATGAAGGAGTACGCGGGGGTCCATACCATCTGCGGCCTCACCAATATCTCATACGGTCTTCCCGAGAGACGACTCATCAACCGAACCTTCCTTGCGGCGGCCATTTCAAGGGGGCTGGATGCCGTGATCCTGGACCCTACTGACGCGCCTCTCTTCGCGGCCCTCAAGGCCGGCCTGGCCGTCGCTGCCAGAGACGACTACTCCATGGACTATATCGCCGCCTTCCGTGCGGGCCGATTAGGCTGAGGAGACGGACCGTAAACCCCTCTGGATAGATTGACGACCAAGCCCTTTTGTTTGGCCCGGGTGATGCAATTTCGTATCTGCTGATCGTCCAATCCAGTCTTTTCTCTGATATCCGCGACCGTAACGCCTTTCCAGCGCCTTCTCATGATGTTGAGAACGGTTTCAAAGGGTGTTTTGACCTTTTTTGAGGCAGCGACCTTTTTGGAAGGTTGTTTCTTCTTGCTCTTGGCCGTGATCGATCCGGCCTCGACTTTCTCAAAGGCATGTTTCGATGGCCTTTCGGTTTTTATTGTTCCTCTACGCGTCTTTTTCTCTTTCTTGTAGGGCGCTGCCGGCTCTTCCATATCGATGCCGAACACATCCGCCACGTCTGCCTCGGCGATGACCCGTCCACTCGTTCTTTTAGCCTTTTGGAGGAGTTGACGCGTCCTGTCCTGAACCGCCTCGGCGACCAGGCCCTTCATCTCCACATTCCTGAGCTTGAAGAAGAGGCCCGGTTCATCATCCAATCGGGCGCCGATGCCGTAGAGCGTTGCGGCCACATGTTTGCACATTGAGGCCCAGTCCGGGCAACTGCATGTGAAATCGATCTCTTTGGGCGAGGGAAAGAGGCCCTTTCCCTGGATCGTAAACAGCTCCCCCAATTCCTTTGGGAATTTTCCTGCCAGGAGTTCCTGCATGGAACCCAGCTTCCCTTGGGAGGCCGCTTTGATGTGATTCCAGATCTTTTTGTCGATCGGCTTGATTTCGATTTTTACCGAATAGGGTTTTGCCCGGGTCCCCTGGACAAGGGATTCCACCTTGCCGGGACCGATCTGCAGATCCAGCACGGCCCCGTGCCGCACATAACTGCGGCCCCGGCCGATGCGGTTGCTGTAGTCTGCATACGACTCCAGGTTTCGGTTCCACGCCTTGCTCCACCATGTTCGCGCAATAGTGGTCCCTTCGATGCAAACCGGTCGAATATTGGCATTTTTCTTCTGCAGTTCTTTCAGTTTTCTGGCCGCTTTTGCCCGTTTTTCCGCAACGCTGACATAAGGAGCAAAGCCCCAGTAACTCGAGTATCGCATTCACGCCTCCTGTGGATTACAGGGTCAACTTGAAAAGGTCCATCAACTCATCGTTTTTCATCTCGGTGATCCATGCATCGCCGCTCTCGGCGATGACTTCCTGTGACAACCGCGTCTTTTCTTCCAGCATGCCGTCGATTTTTTCTTCCACGGTTCCCCGGGTCAGGAATTTGTGCACAATGACGTTCTTCTTCTGGCCGATGCGAAAGGCCCGATCCGTTGCCTGATTCTCCACGGCAGGGTTCCACCATCGGTCGAAGTGGACCACGTGGCTGGCCTCGGTCAGGTTGAGTCCGACCCCCCCGGCCTTAAGGGACAATACCATAAACGGGACATAAGTGGGACTCTGAAATTCTCCAATGATGTCTTTTCGCTTTTTGACGGGCACGCTCCCGTGCAGAATGAGACCCTTTCGCTGGAAGATCGTCACCAGAAAATCATGGAGCGGCCCCGTCATCTCCTTAAACTGGGTAAAGACAAGGACCTTTTCCCGTTTTTCGTAGATGGTCTCGCAGATCTCGCGAAGCCTCAAAAATTTGCCGCTCTCGTCTTCCGCAAATTCACCGGTGCCCAGGTATTGGTCCGGGTGGTTGCAGAGCTGCTTGAATCGCATAAGTGACGAGAGGATCAGCCCTTTTCGCTGTATCCCATCTGTCTCGGCAATGGATGCCTTGATCTTCTCAACCATGTCCTGGTAAAGAAGAACCTGCTTTTTGCTGAGGGGGGCATAGGTTTTCATCTCTACCTTCTCAGGAAGATCCGATATGACCGACTTATCCGTTTTCAGCCGCCTCAGGATATAGGGGGTGACAATCTTTCGCAATCGCGAATAGCCCGATGGGTCATGGGCCAATCCCTTTGAAAACGTCTTGAATTCCCGGGCATTCCCGAGCAGACCGGGGTTGAGGAAGTCAAAGAGGGACCAGAGGTCCGACAGGCGGTTTTCAATGGGGGTCCCTGTCATGATAATCCGGTTTGAGGCGGTGAGCCCTTTGATGGCCCTGGCCTGTTTGGTCCCCGGATTCTTGATGGCCTGGGCCTCATCCAGGATGATATAGTTCCACGAGTAATCCTGGAGCCACTTGAGCCTTTGGACAAGGGCGTAGGTGGTGATGCACAGGTCAA
>JAUPKI010000269.1 GCA_030837545.1 Thermodesulfobacteriota bacterium
CGAAATATTCCCCCATCCTGGGCAGAGGGCGCACCGACTCAGGGGCAAGGCCGATCAGGTATTTAAAGGCAAACGGCATGACCAGGAAATAACAGAAGCTGGCACCTCCAATGAACAGCAGGGTCGCCAAACTGACCACCAACAAGGATGGGAGCTTCCCCTTCATGCCGTGACGAGGTGCGAAAAAAGACCAGATCGCATAGATAACGGCAGGCAGGGCCACCAGGAGGCCCACGCCAAGCGCCGCCTTGAGATGACAGAAGAAGGCCTCTGGAAGCCAAGTGAAGACGGCCGTCTCGCCAGGCGGCATCACACGGGTCAGTGGCCGCATGATGAATGCCAGGATTTTCTCACTGAAAGAATAGGACCCGGCAAACCCTATCCCCATGATCAGCAAACAGACCACGATTCGGCTGCGAATGGTCTCGAGCTTTTCCAGAACGATATCTTTGTTCAATTGGTGCACGCCTCCTTGCCCAGTCGAATTACCCCCCTCCCGGAGGAGATGGCTTGAATGTGATTATTTGCCATCCGTAAAAAACCAGATCCGTGATGGAGAACCGGATTTCTTGGAGGCCTTGTGACAGATCCGTTGATGATTCAGATGAACGATACTCACCTTACCACCAGCAGCAGCCAGATGGTGCAAAGCACAATGGTGATGATCATGGGCGCGAAGGCGATCTTCATATATTGCATGAACGATATGCGGTAGCCCTGGGTTTCGGCAATGCCCACCGTGACCACATTGGCGCTGGCCCCGATCATGGTCCCATTGCCGCCAAGGCAGGCCCCTAAAGCCAGGGCCCACCACAAAATCCCGCTTTCAGCCCCGGGAACCACCTCGTTCAGATAGGCCACGATAGGGAGCATAGTGGCCGTGAAGGGGATGTTGTCGATGATAGCCGAGGCGAGGGCCGATACCCAGAGGATTACCACGATGGCCACCACGATGGACCCCTTGGACATATGGTTGACCCAGTCGGCAATGATCTGGATCAGGCCTGTCTCTTCGGCGCCGGCCACGATGACAAAGAGCATCATGAAAAAGACAAGGGTGGGCCATTCGATCTCATGCTCCAGCATTTCCACGATATTCACCCGGCTGATCGCCAGGAGTATCGCGGCCCCTGCCATGGCCGCGATGCTGGGCTCCATATGCAGGGCGCCGTGAATGATGAAGAGGAAGATAGTGATGCCAAGCATGAGGGCGGACTGGAAAAGGAGCGTTTTGTTGGTGATCCGGTAGGTCTCTTTCAGTTCGCCGATCATTTTTTTGACATCCACCACCTGGGCCTTGAGATAGTCCTTTTTGTACCAATAGATGAAATAGACCATGGTCACAGTTAGGGAAATGAAGCAGATGACCGTCAGGTTTTGCACAAAGTCGAGAAAGGTCAATTTGGCGTAGGACCCGATCATGATGTTGGGAGGGTCCCCTATGAGGGTGGCCGTGCCGCCCACGTTGGAGGCAAAGACCTCGGGCATGAGCAGGGTCAAGGGGTTGATCTTGAGCACCAAGGCGATATTGATGGTTACCGGGATGATCAGGATCATGGTGGTGACGTTGTCCAGAAAGGCCGAGATGACGGCCGTGACAACCATGAGGATCATGGAAAGGGCAAAGACGCTGCCCCGGGCCAGTTGATAGGACCGAAAGGCCATCCACTGAAAGAGACCGGTCCTCCTTAAAATCCCCACGATCATCATCATGGCCATGAGCAGAAAGATGACATTCATATCCATGGCGTGGATCGCATCCTCAAAGGTGAGAATCACGTAACCCGGATGGTATGTCCCAGCCGTATAGCTTATAAGGAGGAGCGTGGCCGCCCCTAAAAGGGCGGCAAGGGTCCTGTGTATGACCTCAAAGGCGATGAGGCCGTAGACCAGGATCAGGACAGATGTGGCGATCCAGAAAGCCGGGCTGATGATCCTTTTGAGCACAATGTTTTGATGGGCGAGATAGGTCGTGGAGCCTTTTCCGTCGATCTTCTCCTGGATGATGTGGTCAAGCGCCACAGGGCCTGAGTCCTCGTAACAGGGCTTTTTTATATCCATCGTGACCTTAGCGCCTGAAAGGGTCCCCTTTGGCAGAAAAAGTTCGGCCTTGTAGGTGCCCCGGTTTTCGGATAACAGCTCGTTTTCACGCTCAACCTCCTTTCCGTTGATGAAAAACCCGATGGCAGCCTCCTTGACTCCTTTGCCCTGGGCATTCGTAATAGTCCCTGCGACGATCAGCACATCTCGTGTGCCGAAGGTCTGAGGGTCCTGGGACCCCGAGCAGGGCAATGCGCTTATGAAAATGCCCAGCACCAACAACAAGAGTATGCCGATGGGTTTTCTGTTGTGCGAGGTTGGTTTCATATGTTCGATATTCCTCCCAAGTCCGATCCTTCCTTGTCCAGTCGCACTTGTACAACTGGGCATTCACGCAAAAAAAAGGGGATCGCATATCTTGCGATCCCCAATCCCACCACGAAAAGACGTCCCTTAAAATTCTTTTTGACCGAGGATACACCCATTCCAGGGACAGAACTGGATCTATTTCCTCGTCTCGGTCAGACCTACAATCAGACACCCCTTGTCCACGGTCTTCGAGCAGACCGTGTATCTGTCTTTGAATTCAAGCGCATCCTCGGCGGCGGTTTCGGTTGCCTCTTTTACCGTGGCGGAGGGAAAGAGATTTTCCCCTGTGCATGGGGAATTCTTCGCCATGGATATATCCATAAGCTCTATGCCGCTGGGCATTTCAATGGCCATGGTCTCCACCTGCTTCATGGTGTAGACTCGATCCGCTGCAACCGTTGTCGAAAAGAATAGGCAAAGGACCGGGCCCATGAGGAGCAGGTGAGTAATATAGCGAATGTTAGAGATTGATTTTTTCATCGCGAAATCAATTTATTTGGGGAAAAACATCAGCATGAGGTGTGATTCAGAACATCTCGCGCCTGATTTTTCCGACCCGTCATTCCCCCAGCGCCTGAGTCACCTTAGGAGGACTTCAGTTCCTTAGCCCGTTTTTCTCCTGAGCCGATGCCGGGGATGCATCTCCTTAGGCAATAGACCTAACTTTTCCTGTTGTCCACTCCCAGATAGGATCCCACTCGGCCTCTATGAAGATGAAGGCTATGAGCCAGATAGCGAACACTATTTTGAACCATAAGGGCGTTCCTAAGATGGCCTACTTCCTTTTCCTCCACAAAGTGGTTGACATTTGAAACCAATTCTTTATTAATGAATGTCGTTATTAATGCCCTCTATCATGCATCTTTTACCACATGTGATTTTTCGCAGATAGTAATGAGATCTTTTCAGGGTGTCAAGAAACATTTTGGGAGATCGTTACCTGGGAGAGAATATACATGATGGAATGGAATTTTATCTCCAATCACGGTCTGGTTTTTGTCTACATTGCGAAGCACGCCAGGAGCACGGCTCGAGAAATCGCCTCAGCCGTCAACGTCACGGAATGGACCGTTCACAAGATTATTTCGGAGTTGGAGACGGATGGTTTTGTGAATAGGAAAAGAGAAGGGAGATGTAGAAAAGGGACGACTATGCTTTTATGCTTTACTCTGGGGACGTGATAGAAACAAAATATGTCACGACAAGCGAGGATAGACGCGCCATGGGCGGCGCACGATGTGATCATTAGGGGAATCGTACGCGGCAATATATTTCGATCCGACGATGACCGACAGGATTTTCTGAGTGGGCTCTCCGAGTTGATTCCTGTGACAAAGACCGATTGTTATGCGTGGGCAATCATCCCAATCACGTCCATTTGTTGTTGACAAGCGGTTTGGTGCCGATTTCGGTATTGATGAGCCGTCATCTAACCGGATACGGGGCACGGTTCAATAAGAAAACCCGAGGGCACGGCCGGCTTTTTCAAAACCGTTGTAAATGAAAATCAATTTGGGCTTATACCAGAGAATTGCATAAAAGCATAGGCGTCCCCATTCTGTCCAAGGCAGCCTGTCCGATTTGGATCATACTGCCATGCGCTTCCCAATGGCCTTCGCCGCAAGCGTGCCGCTGGCTGAGGCCTGAAGCAGGCCACGGGTGATGCCCGC
>JAUPKI010000270.1 GCA_030837545.1 Thermodesulfobacteriota bacterium
GGCCTGAGAAATCCCCGTGGGAGAAATTGAGTCGGGCTACGTTCATGCCAGCCAGCAACAGCTTCTCCATCACATCGCGGGAACGTGATGCGGGCCCTATGGTGCATACGATCTTGGTTTTATTGAGTGGCAGGGTCATTGATGTCCTCCATTGGTGTGGCGGTGGATCAGAGCGGTAGGTCCGACCGCAGACTAGTCTGGCTCATCGTCGATGGAGCATCGACCGTCAGGGAAAGTGTCACATGTACGACACCCTCATCAAGCGATTTCTTCATGGGGAGTCCGCTGCGGGCAAATACGGCGAGCATTGCTATATTTTCGGCAAGCACATCCGCCTCAATCCGGGACACATCCTTTTCTCGAGCGATATGAATAAGGTGTCTCAGCACACTGCTTGCGATCCCCTGTCCTTGGTAGTCTTCCTCCACGGTGAACGCAATTTCCGCTCTGCGCAAACCGTTTGGTGAATCGTACATGATGTAGCGGCCCGCACCGATGATGGTTTCCCCCCCTTTACTAGCAGGAATAGTAACCACCAGTGCAACCGTCTTTTCGAAATCAATTTCGGTGGTAGTCTTGAGCTCTTCGTCGGTCAGTTCGCTCTTGAAGCCGAAAAAACGGGTGTAGATGGATTCAGGTTCGAGATTCTTGAATGCCTCCACGATTCGATTTTTGTCGTCGGGGCGGATGGCCCTGATGATTACCGCTGTGCCGTATTTGAGTTGCTCACGCACTCTGTAATTTTGCGCGTCTATCATGACAGGCGCTCCTTCTGGTTGGGACAGATTATGGTCATCCACGCCGGATTAGCTTCCCGCGAAAGGCAAAACGGGGCAGTCTCACACCCCACGCACTCAGACTCATAGGTTTGGAACTCCTTTCACACCAGCGGCATGACGTATGGTGTGAATTGTCTGGAGCGCGATCTCACGCTCCTCATCAGTCGGAATGACGAGCATTTTTACGCGACTTTCCTCACTCTGGATTTCCAGAACGCCGAACGAAGCTTCCTCGTTCCTGTGGTCATCAAGAGAAATCCCGAGGGCGGTTAGACCTTCACAGGATTCTTTTCGAACTCGGGCGGAATTCTCGCCGATACCCCCCGTAAAGATAATGGCATCAACCCGGCCAAGCACAGCATAGTAAGAGCCGATGTATTTCTTGATCCGGTAGCAGAACATTTCAATGGCCAGCTCCGCCTGATCATCGCCGTCCTCAGCGCATCGCTGGATCTCCCGCATGTCGTTCATGCCGCAGATACCCTTCAGACCGCTTTCCTTGTTGAGGATGTCTTCGATTGCTTCGAAGGATTTGCCAGTTTTCCTCGAAAGATAGAAGTGGACCGCAGGATCCAGGTCTCCGCAGCGCGTGCCCATGATCAGACCCTCCAAAGGCGTCAGCCCCATGGAAGTGTCGATGCTCTTACCGCCATGCAGGGCAGAGGCACTGGCGCCGTTTCCAAGATGAAGGGTTATCAGATTGAGTTGCTCCTCAGGGATCCCCAGGTAGCGTGAAGCTTCTTTTGCCACATATTGATGTGAGCTCCCGTGGAATCCATAGCGACGGACATGATGCATGCGGTAGAACTCGCTGGGCAAAGCATAGTGAAACGCTTTGGGCGGCATGCTCTGATGAAAAGCCGTATCGAACACAGCCACGTTGGGAACATCGGGACGGAGTTCACGAAGCGCCCGGATGGCGACCAGATTGGGCGGATTGTGAAGTGGCGCAAGCGGGATGAGGTCCTCTATCTGTCGTATCGCCTCATCATCAATGATCACCGGCTTGCGAAAAACTTCTCCACCGTGAACGACACGGTGACCGAAGCCGAAAAATTCACGGGGAGCGTCACGGGTTGTGGGGTAGCGACCCGCGACATCCAGGATGAACTCAAGTCCTTCACGATGGTTGGTGATGAATCGAGTCTCTATGATTTCCTCATAGTCGTCCGAAACGGTGAGCCTGCGATGCTTCAAGCGGGCTTCCCCCGGCCCGATTCGCTCCAGTAGCCCCTCCATCAGAGTAGTAAGGTCTTCCAGGGCGAACACCTTGTACTTGATTGAGGAGCTGCCGGAATTGACAACGACGACCCTCATGAAGCGTCTCCTTCCAATTGAGCCTGGATGGCGGTTATGGCGATGGTATTGACGATGTCTGCGACAGTGCATCCGCGGCTCAGGTCATTAACCGGTTTGTTCAGACCCTGCAGCACCGGTCCGATAGCGATGAGGTCTGCCGTCCGCTGGACCGCCTTGTAGGCATTGTTGCCGGCATTGAGGTCAGGAAAGATGAAGACGGTTGCATGGCCTGCAACTTCACTCCCGGGCAGTTTCACTTTGGCAACTTCGGGATCGATGGCTGCATCGTATTGGATGGGTCCCTCCAGCTTGAGGTCCGGCCGAAGCTGCTTCGCTATTTGGGTCGCTTCCTTCACCTTATCCACATCGGCTCCCTTGCCGGAGTCTCCCGTCGAATATGACAACATCGCAACGCGGGGCTCTATGCCGAAGCTTTGGGCGGTCTCAGCGGAACTGATGGCGATGTGCGCTAGCTGCTCCGCATTCGGGTCGGGGTTGATGGCACAGTCCCCATAAACCAGAACACGGTCTGGAAGGCACATAAAGAACACGCTCGAGATGATC
>JAUPKI010000271.1 GCA_030837545.1 Thermodesulfobacteriota bacterium
GGGACCTCCTTCAGATCTTCTGAAAATCCCTTGAACCGTTTCTTCAGATCCGCGATGGTCTTTGACATGTCATCCTCCAACCTCTCCAGGAGGGCTGAAAGCCTTGTGGCGCCCTTCACAACAGTCCCATTTTTAATGGGGCGCCCCTCCCCTTTCACCGTGGTCATTTCAATGGCCTTTCTGCGGGGATTGGAGGGATCATTGACAATGAAGAATCGGGAGTTTTCGGTAACCGCGTTCTTGAAATCGCCCTGGATCGCCACGTCCACCAGATAGGTCCCTTCCTTTTCATAAAAGACATCCGCCACCCTGCCGATGTCATTTTCCTCGAAGAGCACCCGTTCTCCCCCCTTTAACCCGTTGATCTGATTAAAGCGGATCTTCATGTTCAGATCGCTGCTGAAGCATCCCCAACTGATTAGCGGGATTGACAGCAATATCAACATGTTTCTGAACATATTGGAATTCTCATCGACCCGAATAAACCGAAAAAGCCACTAACGCCTAACGTGGCCGGAGGTGAGAAACAGCAACGAGCATCCAGCATCCCGTCTTTCCTGCCCCAAGGACCAAAAAACCCTGGAGGGCCGACCGGCCTCCAGGGTAGTCTATCAAAACAGAAGAAACAACCCAAAAAGGCGCCCTTCCCTTAGATCCACGGCAGGATCAGGAAGGCGATGGAGGTGATCACGAAGTAGACCAGGAAGACAATCATTAAATAGCCCATGATGTCCCGGAAGTTGAGTTTGGCCACGGCCAGCATGGCAATGGCCCAGAACGGCTGGATCATGTCTGTCATCATGTCGCCCCATGCATAGGCAATCACGGTCTTGTTGGCCGCGATCCCCAACTCCTTTGCCGCCGGGAGGAGGTAGGGTGCAGTCACTGCCCACTCAGACCCGCCCGAGGGAATGAGGTAGTTGAGCAGACCGGCATACCAGTAGGTGACCAGCAGAAACGTCCCGCCGCTGCAAACGGCCACGAATGCCTTGGTAAATACCGTGGCCAGGGCAGTGAATTTGAAGAGGCCAAATATCCCGGCATAAAAGGGGAACTGGATGACAATTCCCCAGACAGCCTTTCCGGCGTCCTCGCACGCCTTGAGAAAGCTCCAGGGCCGCCAGTGAAACAGGATGCCCAGCATCAGGAAAAAGAGGTTGATATTGTCCAGGTTGATCGCCTTGGCAAAGCCCACCTTGGCGACCGCTGAACCCAGCCACCAGAATCCGCCCACAGCGACGAGCACGTTCCAACCCCACCACCAGTTGGCCCAGTCTGAAAAGCCCTTATATTCGGCGGGCCTTGGGGGCGCCTCATACAATTTGAGTCTATCCATGAGTTCAGGCGTGACCTTGAATGTCTTTTCCTCACTGGGGTGCATGAGGGCCATGAGAGCGGTCACGACAACGATGATAATGATGAGAAGGACGAGATTAAAGGGAGAGAAGAGGGTCGCGTTCGTACTGATGGTTTCTGTAAGATAGCCCCCCTTGATCAGGAAATTATCGGGCGTATTGACCAGCAGTGGCGCAGAAGCGGAGAGTCCTGCATGCCAGGTGCATCCAAGCCCGAGGTAGGCGGCCGCCACCAGAAGCCGGTAATCCACCTTGGGATTGTTCTTGGCAATGTAGAGGGCCAGCATGGCGCTCCCGATCAGGCTCAGGCCCCAGTTGATCCAGGCAATCACCATGGAGAAGAGGGCCATGATGACGATGGCCTGCCACGGCTTCTCTCGGTTCGCCAAACTGGAGAGCCCGTTTAGAAGCCTTTTTACAGGGGGCGAACAGGCCAGAATGTAGCCGGTCATCATGATCAGGCACATCTGCATGGCGAACTGTAGAAGGACCCAAAAGCCCTTACCCCATGCCTCAACCGCTCCGCCGAGCCCTACGTTGCCCCAGATAAGCGCCAGAATAAAGGTGATGATAGTGAGCACCCACACGATCACAAGGGCATCAGGGATCCATCTCTCTGTCCAGTTCGTCAAACCCGCTCCCAAATCCTTCAGAAATCCTTGGCTTGCAATTTCATTTCGTTGCGCCATGACATCCTCCTAAGATAAGGGTCCTTGCCAGTCTGAAAACCTAACCATTTATCATCGTTGTATGGGAAATCCTCTTGTTGTCACCTCCTTTGCATGGTGTTGGAATCCTCACACCCCTGAACATAAAAACCCCTGAGGCGGGGGACCGCAACAGGGGTTTTTTGAACGAAGTTTCATTTGGCAACCTTTGTGTTCTCAGGCCATTGAACAAGAATCGGTATCAAGACAATCGCTGGAACCCAGCAAGTGTCGCCAATCGCTGCTGATTTGTCAACAAAAAAGATCAAAGCGGCCAACTTCTCATGCCGATCGGATCACTTCCCGGCATTCAGATGGGCATACTTTTCGAGATATCGGACCGGCATCTGGAGGGCGTCCCTTCGGAACGGTTCAGCCAGGACCGCCTCGCCGCCCTGAATGATGGCATTGATCACGCACGGCCTGTTGGAGGCCACGGCCTCTCGCACCACATCTCCCACCTCGGCAGGGTCTTCCACCCGGAATCCCCTGGCCCCCATCTCCTCGGCCAATCGGGCATAATCGGGATTCTGTTCGAGGTTGGCGCCCACAAAGCGGTTGTTGTAATAATCGATCTGATTCTTCTTTTCCGCCCCCCATTCAAAGTTGTTGGCCACCACGGCGATCACAGGAATATCCTCTCTCACCGCGGTCATCACCTCGGCAATGCCGCTGATCCCATAGGCGCCGTCGCCCTGAAATGCGAACACGGGGGCGTCGGGCCTACCGATCTTGGCCCCCATGGCCGCGCCGTAGGCAAATCCGCAATTCCCCCAGCTCAGGGCCGAGATATGCTGGCGCACGTCCGAGAACCGGAAGTAGGCATTGCACATGGATGAATTGTTGCCGATATCTGTAGATACGATGCTCCCCTTCGGCATGGCCAGCGCCAGCTCCCGAATAAGCCGCCTTGGATGCATAGGTCGGTCCGCAGAGGTGGACCAGGACTTCAGCTCATCGGACCAGATGCGTTTCTCCGTGTCGATGCCTGCCATCCGGTCTGCGTTGACCGTCCGATCGAGATGGAGGGCCTTGAGCGCCAGGAGCAGTTCCGCGGCAAACTCTTTTACATCCGCGCAGCTCGCCACATCCACCCGCTTGCTCAGACCCAGCACCTTGGCGTCTCTGTCCACCTGGATGATCTTTGCTTCTCCGGGCCAGTAGTCGATGTCGTACTGGGGAAGGGTTCCGAAGGGACCGAGTCGGGAACCCAGGGCCAGGACTACATCGGCCTTGGCAATGGTCCGCATGGCCGACTTGGCCCCGCAATAACCGATGGGGCCCACGGCCAACGGGTGATCGCTCGGAAAGGAATCATTGTGCAGATAGCTGTTGACCACCGCCGCGGTCAAATATTCCGCCAGGGCAACGGTCTCGGCCATGGCATCCCCCTGGCTCACCCCGCCCCCCGCCACAATCACCGGAAAGCGGGCCTCGCTTAAGAGCCGGGCCGCAGCCTGAAGGGATTCCCTGGGGCCGCAGCCTCTGGAAATGGTCAAAGTAGGATAGATTTCATCCTCGCAGACGCCATAAAAATAGTCCCTCGGTATATTGAGCTGGACCGGCCCGTTTTCGGTTTTTGCCATGTAAAAGGCCCGACGGGCCAGCTCGGCCATCCGTTCGGGACGGTTGACCCGTACCTGGTAGACCGTAGACCGTTGAAACATGGGCATCTGGTCCAGTTCCTGAAATCCCCCGGTCCCGATGCCCATAGTGCCGGTCTCAGGGGTGATGGCCACCACCGGACTGTGGGCCCAGTAGGCCGCGGTAATGGCGCTCACAAAATTGGCGGCGCCGGGCCCGTTCTGGGCAATGCATGCCTGGGGCCGGCCGGTCACCCGGGCCAGTCCGTCGGCCGCATGGGCCGCTGCCTGCTCATGCGCCACGGAAATAAACCGGATGCCCGCGGCCGGAAAGAGGTCCAGGGCGTCCATATAGGCCGATCCCACAATGCCGAACACCGTATCCACCCCCTCGGCCACCAGGGTCTCCACCAGGGCCTCGCTGGGGGTCATCTTGACTTTGCTCATATCAGGTCTCCTTGTTTCAGATTCAGATCTAAAAAGCGGGCCACCATCACGGATTGGCCCCATCCTTTTCACCGAGGACACATTTTAACCTGGCCCCAGTCCGGATCAGATCAAAACAGCGGTTACACGAAACGCAGCCGGCCCGACGTTCCTTGCCCGCGCTCCAGGAGGCAATAAGGTCCGGCTCCCGGATCAACGGCCGGCACAGGGCCAGGAGGTCGGCGTGCCCCGTGCTTAAGACCTCCTCCATCAGATATCGACTTCGCAGCCCGCCTACCATGATTACCGGCACCTTGACCTTTTCCTTGACTTGACGGCACCATTCGCGGAAGTAGGCCTCATCCACCCGCCTGACGATTTTCGGGCGGCATTCAGCTTCTGTGTAGTCATGGCCTCTGAGACCCTGACTGACCTCAATGGCATCGTAGCCCAGGTCGGCGAGTTGCACCGCAGCTTGCAGTCCTTCCTCAAGTTCAAGCCCGCCGGCAAACCCGTCCGCCACCCCCAGCTTGATCATCACCGGGTATTTCTGTCCCACTCCCTTGCGCACCGACTCATAAATCCTTTTGTGAAGCCGAAGACGATTTTCAAAAGAACCGCCCCAGTTATCTTTTCTCTTGTTGCTTTGCGGCGAAAGAAACTGGGAAAGCAGGTAGGCGTGAGCGCCATGCACCTGCACCGCGTCAGCGCCGGCCCTTTTGGCCCGCGCCGCAGCCTTTCCGAAGGCCTCGATGACGGCTTCAATTTCCTCATCTGTCATGGCCCTGCAGGCGCCTTCGAAATAAGGATCCTGACCGTGCTCCAGATCCGAGGGACCCAGTGCATGCCGGCCCAGGGCCTCCTGGCGGCGAAAGGCCTCCCTGCCGGCGTGAAAGAGCTGAACAGCCAATTTGGAACCCTGTTTGTGAACCGCCTGGGTCAGCCGTGACAAGGCCTCGATGTAATGATCCCGGTGGATGGAGTTTTGAGACGGGGAGATCTTTCCCTCGGAATCCACATTGAAAATGCCGCTGACAATCAGCCCGACCTCCCCTCTGGCCAAGGCAGTGTACAGGTCAATCTGCCACTCCGAAACGAAACCGCCAGGTTCCGCCCCCCCGTCATAAGTAGCCGAGCGCACGAAACGGTTTTTTGTGGTGAGCCCGCCAATCCTAAACGGAGTGAACAGGATTCCCATGAAACTCCTCCTTCAAGAGACGGCTGAACATGGGCGACTCCCCTATCTCATTAAACGCAACAGTTCAGGGGTTCAAAGGTTCAGCGTTTCAAGGTTGAATCGATACCCTCGGATGCCACTTTAACGTATCTTCTCAGTAAATCGGGGTGACTGCTTCCTCCCGAATCCCGCTGTAGCGGGACTGGATTCCGGCCTTCGCCGGAATCCAGGGGGGTTGCCCCTGATTATTGAGATGTTACACTTTAACCGCGTTATGTGCAATGAGAACCGCCGAGCAGACCATTCGACTCTCGAAAGCCGGTTGCCCATTTCAAGCCATTAACGACAGACAGCATATATTGCAAGGTCTTCGAGGCTTCGATTGCGTCCACGTCACTAACCCTGAATCCCGCTAAAGCGGGAAACCCGGAACTTGTGAACCCTTACTGACTTTGCTGCCTGTATGGCTTCCGGCGTAAGTCAGGGGTGAGCTTCGGTTATCTGTTGAATTTTCTCACCAGCCGCCAGCTCTTCGAGAACAAGTTCCACAGTAATCCGCGTTCCAGCTATGATCGGTTTCCCCATCATCACGTTCGGATTCGACACGATCAATTTGTCATGCGTTTTCATTTCTTGCTCCAAAGGATTTTGCCACTGTCTCCGTTAAGCGATAACACTATAGAAAAACTCACTTTTCTTGATGTGAGTATGGGAAAACCGGTCTCGGCTGTCAAGATAAATGTGTGAGGTAAGAGGGACGGGAATGATTTTATGCATGCGTCCCCCTCGATGATGAAAATTGGGGATTCCGGTCCGCATGTCAAGGATGCCGCAGGCCCTTCATCATTGGGCGGGCTGAGTGAGCGCACGGGGTCGGTCAGGCCGACATCATCCTTCCTGCGTCTAACGACTCACAAAGATGGAATGAATGAATCAATTGATGTTGACCATTTTACTCAGATACGTTTTATATGGTATGGTGTTCAACCGAATGTTTTGTGGGTTCTGCTCTGAAATTAACCTCTTTCTTTAGACCGTTTTCAGTTGATCGCAACGCGACAATCTCACGTCCCACAGGCCCCTGGTCTCGGAGGGGCCATGAGACCTTCTTCTTGCAGACCCTGGAGGGCGCAAATGGATTATGACGTCATTATCGTTGGGGCGGGCCCGGCAGGCATTTTTGCGGCGCTGACCCTTGCCGACATGGGTGTTCCGCATGTCCTGCTACTTGAGAAGGGAAAAGATCTCAGCCTGCGCAGACACCACAGTGTGGAGGATCGGCTCTGCGGATGGGGAGGCGCCGGCGCCTTCAGCGACGGAAAACTGACCCTTTCCATTGAGGTTGGAGGGGCCTTAGGCGATTACATCGGCCCGAAAGACCTCCATGCGTTGCTGGAGCGGACAGACGAGATGTATGTGGCGCACGGCGCCCCGGACCGTATTTTTGGCGGGGACTGGGTGCAGGTGGAGGCCCTGGCCGATCAGGCAAAACTGGCGGATCTTGAACTGATACCCAACCGCATCCGCCATATCGGCACCGAAAATTGCCGGATTGTGCTGGAGCGGTTTCGAGCATCCCTGGCCGAGCGAATCGAGATACACACGGAAACCGAGGTCAGGGACATCCTTGTCGACCAGGGCCGGGTTCAGGGGGTACGACTGGCCGACGGTCGATGTATCCATGCAAGGTTTGTCGTAGTCGCACCGGGCAGATCAGGGGCGCGCTGGATGAAAGAACAGGCGGGCGCCCTGGGCCTGAGGACCCGTTCCACGTCCGTGGACATAGGCGTGCGCGTGGAACTCCCGGCCCTGGTGCTCAAGGCGATTACTGACGCCACATATGAATCCAAGCTGATCCACTATTCGAAAACCTTTGATGAAAAGGTCCGGACCTTCTGCATGAATCCGTACGGTGAGGTCGTAACGGAAGAGACCAACGGCATCATCTCGGTAAACGGGCACAGCTATGCTGAAAAAAGAAGTGAGAACACGAACTTTGCAATCCTGGTGAGCAGCTTCTTTACAGAGCCGTTCGATGACCCCATTGCCTATGGGCGGGATATAGCCGGGCTTGCAAACCTGCTGGGCGGGGGTGTCATTATCCAGCGGCTGGGCGATCTGCTGGCAGGGAGACGCAGCACTCCGAAACGTATTGAGCGGTGCCTCACCAAACCGACCCTGAGCGATGCCACCCCGGGTGATTTGAGCTTTGTTTTTCCCTACCGCCATCTCCTGAGCATTATTGAAATGCTCCAGGCCCTTGACAGGATTGCACCCGCGGTCTATTCGAGGCATACCCTCCTGTATGGTGTAGAAGTGAAGTTCTATTCCAACAGGACTGACGTGACCCCTGAAATGGAGACAGCTATCAACAACCTCTTTGTCATCGGCGACGGCGCGGGCATCACCCGTGGCCTGCTTCAGGCCTCAGCCAGCGGCACGCTTGCGGCGAAGGCCATTGGGAAGCGCATGGCAGTATGATCCAAATCGGACAGGCTGCCTTGGACAGAATGGGGAC
>JAUPKI010000030.1 GCA_030837545.1 Thermodesulfobacteriota bacterium
GTGATATCTTCAAACACGGTGACGGCGCCTGTAATTCTCCAGAATACGTTTCTGTCCGGACCCAGGGCAGGGGCCGACACAGCCCGCATGACCCTTGTCCCGGTCCGGATTTCCTGTGACATGGATTCATCCATGGCGCATGCACCGCTTTGAATCTTCCGGAGTGTGTTGAGCAGGGATTCATCCTGTATGATCCGGTCCACCGGGAAAGGCGTTTGGATCTCTTCATGGATCTCCATGAGCCGTATGAATGCCAGGTTGTGGAGGACTACCTCCTGGTTCTGATTGGTCATCATGACCCCGCTGGTCATACAGTTCAAGACCGTTTTCAGGCGCTTCTTTTCGGTATTGAAGTCAAAGAGCGCCCGAACCAATTCATCCTGGGACTCTTGCCTCGGATCCCTCAAGCCCTTTTCATTCACAGCCGGAACGGTCATGGTCTCTTCATGTTTCACGAGTCATCCCTTCACACGGGCGCCGCCTTTGGATAAGAGCCTGCCGGATCGATGCAGAGCTCTTTTACAGGAGGTTTCAGGCTTCAGAATTTTTCAATCGGCAATCGCAAGTCGGCAATTCACGGCAGTTTCATTCGAGATCGTTACGTCCTCCGCTTCTGGGTAAGACCCTGCCGCGCCAGGCTGGCCCTCAACACAAGGGTAAGGGCAGCGCCCATCAGAAGAAGGATGCCTGCCGCAGCAAACGAAGAACTGAATGTGCCGGTACTCGCCTTCAACATCTGAGACACCCTCCCCATGACGAATCCGCCCACCCCCCAGGCCGTAAAGACAATACCGTAATTGATGCCGAAGTTCTTCAGCCCCCAGAGGTCCTTGGTGTAGGAAGGGAAAAGGGAGAGGTTGGTCCCATAGTTGAATCCCATACATGTGGCCATCGAAACCAGAAGGATGGCGCTTGTTTTATCCGAGCTGAAGACAGGAATGGCCGAAAACATCAGCAAGGCCTGGAAAAGAAGCATGATAATCAGCGTATAGCTGCGACCGATCCGGTCTGAAAGGACCCCGGCAATGATGCGCCCGCCGGCATTTCCGACCGCCAGGATCGCAACCGCCAGAAAGGCAAGATCTCCCATGCTGCTCTTCGCCATGCCGGCAACACTCCCGATAACCATCAATCCTGCCCCAGCCCCGATAAAATAGATAAACCACAGAATGTAGAAATCGGTCTTTTTCAGTATCTCTGCCGGACCGATATCCCGTTTCATCTTGATAGCTTTTGACGCATGAAGGGCGGAAACAGATTCCTGGAGCCACCCGGCCATGGGGGGCGTCAATCGCAAGTCCTTTTCCTCTTTACTGGCCGATGGCGCTGTTTGCCCCGCCACATACCCCTCAGGCGGATTCACAAGGAGCATGGAAAGGCCGCACACAACGATCAGGAATGCGATGGCAAAAAAGAGCATGGCCTTCTGCAATCCCCAGATCCCCACCAGATACTGTGAAAGGGGGGCGATATAGACCGATGCCAGGCCAAAGCCGGAGACCACCAGGCCTGCAATCAATCCTGTTTTTGCTGGAGGAAACCACTTCAGGGCAGGTGGTGTAGCCGCGGAATAGCCAAAACCGATGCCTGCCCCGGCCAGCACCCCGAAGCCGAGGACCCAGGCCACATAGCCTGTTGTTTGTGAAATCCAGATAAGACCCAGGCTTACCAGAATGCCGCCGATAAAGGCCGTTATTCTGGGACCAAACCTGTCCTGGCACTTACCGGCCAGGATCATGGCAAAGGCGAAGACAATGCAGCAGGCCGCGTACGGGTCGTTCAGGGCGGCAGGGTCCCAGTCAAAGCTCCCCGGCCCCCCGGCCTCGATGGACTCCCTGATGGCGTCCTTGAAAATGCTCCACGTATATAGAATGCCAAGGGCCAGATTGATCCCTATCCCACTGAACGTAACGGCCCAGCCCCTGTGCTTGACAGCAGAGTGTGTCATGATAACCTCCTATGCCCTACCCGGTCATTGAAGACGCGATAGGCGCATGGAAAAAGGCGCCCCCCACAAGGCAATGGAGGGCGCCCCGCTGAGAAAAGGATTATTGCCTCCCCTGCACCAGCCTGTCCACCACATCCGGTTCAGCCAGAGTGGAGGTGTCTCCAAGCTGATCAATCTGGCCTTCGGCAATTTTTCTCAGGATCCTCCTCATGATCTTGCCGCTCCGCGTCTTGGGAAGGGCCTGTGTGAAATGGAGTTTGTCCGGAGAGGCAATGGGGCCGATCTCCTTTCTCACATGCTGAATAAGTTCCTTCTTGAGCGCATCCGTCGGCTCAAATCCCTCCTTGAGGGTTACAAACGCATAGATCCCCTGCCCCTTTATGTCGTGGGGGAACCCCACCACCGCAGACTCTGCCACGGCCTCATGGGACACCAGGGCGCTCTCCACTTCGGCCGTGCCCAGGCGGTGCCCGGAGACATTGATCACATCATCCACCCGGCCCATGAGCCAATAGAAGCCATCCTCGTCTTTTCTGGCGCCGTCTCCTGAGAAATAATAACCGGGATGCTGTATAAAATATTGCTCTTTGAATCGACCCGGATCACCATAAACCGTTCGCATAAAACCGGGCCATGGCTTTTTGATGCAAAGATATCCGCCTTCGTTCACACTCGCTTCTGATTCGTCCTGCCGCAGAACTACCGGATCCACGCCAAAGAAAGGCAGGGATGCTGAGCCGGGCTTCATTCGAAAAGCGCCGGGGATAGGGGTGATCAGGAAGCCGCCCGTTTCTGTCTGCCACCACGTATCTACAATAGGGCAGCGTTCCTTTCCGATCACGGTGTAGTACCACATCCAGGCCTCGGGATTGATTGGCTCTCCAACGCTACCGAGCAGCCGCAGACTGCTCAGATCCCTTTTCTTCGGCCACTCATCACCGCTTTTCATGATTGCCCGGATAGCTGTTGGCGCGGTATAAAACACGTTTACTCCATATCTTTCCACAACCTCCCAGAAGCGGTCAGGCTTCGGGAAGTTGGGCACGCTCTCAAAAACAATGGAGGTTCCACCCAGACCCAGAGGCCCATAAGTGATGTAGCTGTGACCCGTCACCCAGCCGATGTCAGCCGTGCACCACCAAACGTCGTCATCTTTGATATCAAAGCAGTACTTCAAGGTCACCATGGTGTAAAGCAGATACCCTGCCGTCGTGTGAAGCACCCCTTTCGGCTTTCCGGTGCTGCCGCTGGTGTAAAGAATAAATAGGGGATCTTCCGCGTCCATCCATTCAGGCTCACAATTGGGCGAGGCGTCCTTCATTAATTCATGATACCAGTAGTCGCGGCCTTCCTTCATCTCTGTGTCTCTTTTCAGCCGCTCCACCACGATACATCTCTTGATGCTCGGACATTGTTCCATGGCAGCATCAGCACTGCCTTTACTCGAAAGGACTTTCCCGGACCGGTATCCCCAGTTGCAGGTAATGAGGGTCTCTGCTTGGCAGTCCACAATCCTATCCCTCAAGGCTTCCGCGCTGAAACCCCCGAATACGATGCTGTGAATAGCGCCGATCCTTGCGCAAGCAAGCATTGCCACCGGGAGTTCCATGAGCATCGGGAGATAAATGGCTACCCGGTCACCTTTCTTGACGCCAAAGCCCTTAAGGACATTGGCAAATTTACAGACCTCGCGGTGAAGCTTCTGGTACGTATACGTGACTGCTTCCTCCAAAGGTTCTCCCTGCCAGATGAGGGCCGCTTTGTTTTTTCGCCACGTTTTCAGGTGACGATCCAGGCAGTTATATGTGACATTCAGCTTTCCGCCAGCAAAGTAGCGCAGGTAAATATTGTCTTTGAAACTGTACTCCTCAACCGGCCCATCCCATTTTTTGAACCAGTCAATATACTCTTCAGCCATTTCGCCCCAGAAAGCATCAGGGTCATTGATCGAACGTTCCCACATTTTTTTGTATTCATCCATGCTCTTAATGTGGGCATTTTTGACAAATTCTTTGGCTGGTTCAAAGACCCTCTTCTCCATATACACCGATTCAACACGACCCGTCTTGTCTTCCATAGTTCCATACCTCCTTGATCTGCACGGCGACACGCCGCTCGTCGTTGTCCATTTCATTGAGAGATTCATGGCCCATATCTTCGACGACATAAAGACCATGTGACCCCAACAAAAACACTCCAAGCCCTTCTTGAGCTGAAGGGTATTCATCAAACACACATGGACCGTTCCTTGATTTCCATCAAAAACTACAATTTCCGTGCCACAGAGTAGATTGATGAGGGGTCGGATCCAGGCCGGATAAGGGAACCCATGGGGAAGCGTCTTGAGGTTCAGATCAAGGCATCGGGAATTATTAATGAGAACAGCATATTATATCTTTATCCGCATCTCCTAAAGGATGAGTGCGGTTCATTTTCGGCACTTCAGAAAATAACCGCCGCCAGATGTGGCACAGGGTACGCGAAATGAAACGGCCAAACCTGTCACCATTTTTTTCCAGACTGTAAACAAGGGCGACACACGACACAGGAGCGTTCTTGAGCGCCCGGATAAAGGAGACCTTTTTCTATCTGACACATTCCGATTACAACGTGTAAAGATAGTGGACACATCCCCCGTGGATCTGTATTGCATTTGTATCGCAAGGGAGGCTCATGAAACAAGAATTTGAATGTATTTATAATGGGTTAAACTACCTGATCCAGATCTCTTGATGTTGGCACAACAGTTGCAATCTTTGAAAATCAAAGAGGTTGGACAGAAAAGAGATTCAGGTGATCACGGCCTGTACAGGCATGGATCTGGGGACTCAACACACACGGATGAAAAGGAGAAACGATCATGGCAAACAACATATCAGAAGAAGTAAAAATGTTAGAGGCATTGATTGAAGCCGCGGCCTCCGGGAAAAAGGTTGCGTTGGAGGGAAAGCCGGAGCGAAAGGTGGTTCGGCTTGAGCAGGAAGGCCGGCAGGTGGATTCGGTGATCCTGTCCATGGCTTACAGCGGCACGGTTGACGGCAAACCCTTCGCGTTCAAGAAGGATTATTCCTTTGCTGACGACGATGCTCAATATGCCCTTAACTGCCTTTTAACCGCCAACAACAGGTTGCAGATGGATTACGACCGACTCAGGGATGCAGGGATTGCCATAGAACATGACCTGTTTACTTTCCAGAACTCCTTCATCGGCCTGAAAGGGGATGCATCCGTTAAGAGCCCGGCCATGAGATTGCAGAATTTCATTCACTTTGCCCAGACCGGCATACCCATTACGGTCGAGGTTGCGCTCAAACGTCCCTCTATTATAGTAAAACAGGAAGACGGCGAGAGAAAGGGGTTTGGGCTGGTGGCCGCGTTTGTCTTCACCACGGGCTGGGACAAGACAACCGTTCAAAAAATCTATGCTACGGGATCTTATGATGACTCCAAGAAGTACCAGGAGGAACAGAAGGAGGTGGCGAACAAACGGTTGGAAAGGGACTGCGAGCGGCTGAGACGTGCGGGCATCAAGGTGGATCAGATAGCGTTCTGACGGGTGGCGCAGCTGCGGATGTGACAGTTCGACGCAGCGGAAATCCTCGGTATCGACCTGCTTCATCGAAGCAGGAACCTTAAACAATGAGGAGGGCCACCCTATGCTACCCATAAGCGGCAAGATCGTACTGCTGTTAATCATCGCAATAACGTCCTATATTTTTGTCCAGAGGGCTCGGTTCCTGGTATGTCTTCTCAAACTTGGAAAAGAGGAAGACAGGTTTGACCGGCCATGGGAGAGACTGCGATACGCCATGGGCCAGGTCCTGACCCAGCGGTGCGTCCTAAAGAATGTGACCTCGAAGGATCGCTCCGGCCTGGGACACATGCTCATCTTTTACGGTTTCTGCCTGTTTGTCATCAGTTATGGTTTTCATATTGCAGAGGGGTTTTACCACAGGTTGTCTCCTGCCCTGTTTGGGGAAGGATTCAACAATCTCTTCTTTTTCCTGCTCGATGCAGCAGGGCTGATCGTCCTCTTCGCACTTGGCTGGGCGGCAGTCCGGCGGTATGTCATTCGGCCTGCCAGACTGGAACCGATCATGTCCAAAGGTGCGGCCATTATCATCATCCTGATCAGTTCCCTCATGATCATCGGCTTCTCGGTCGAGGGGTTCAGATTGCTGGCTGAGGATCAGCCGTTTGCTGAATGGGCATTTGTGGGTGCTGCCTTTTCCAGTGTGTTTGCTCAGATAGGGCTCAAGCCTTACGCAGGCACGCTTTTTTATATTTTCTGGTTCGTCCACATGGTCATCATATTCGGATTTGGGGTATATCTCCTTTATTCCAAACACCTCCATATCCTGGCATCCCATTTCAACCTCTATTTCCACTCCACCGCGCCAAAAGGGGCCCTACGACCCATTACGGATATGGAAGAGGCCGAGATGTTTGGGGCCGCAGAGATTACGGATTTTTCGTGGAAACACCTTCTCGATCTCTATGCCTGCACAGAATGCGGTCAGTGCACGGCCAACTGTCCGGCTGCCATCAGCGAAAAACCCCTTACACCCAAGTCTTTTATCGTGGATCTCAGAAATCATCTCTTTACCACGGGAAGGGAATTGCTGGAGAAGCAGAAAACAGCGGGGGCTGAGAAGGAAGAAGGTGTCTGCGTGATCACCGATGTGCTCCCCGAAGGGATCGTGTGGGACTGCACCAACTGCATGGCCTGTATGGAGGTGTGCCCGGTAGGGGTGGAGCATGTCCCCAAGATTGTGGATATGCGGCGGTACCTGGTTCTTATGGAAAGCAACTTCCCGGCTGTGGTGCAGACCGCCTTTCGGGGCATGGAACGGAACAGCAATCCGTGGAATCTGGGGAGGGGACTGCGCGGCGACTGGGTAAAGGATCTGAATGTTCCCATACTGTCCGAGGGTAACGGGGAAGTGGAGGTCCTTTACTATGTGGGCTGTTCCGCGTCCTATGACGTCCGCAATCAAAAAGTCGCCAAGTCCATGGTCAAGATCCTCAAGGCGGCAGGGATTAATTTCGGGGTTCTGGGCAAGGAGGAGGGCTGCTGCGGTGATTCGGCCCGCAGGATCGGGAATGAATACCTCTATCAGATGATGGCCCGGGAAAACATCGAAACGTTCAAGAAATACAGATTTGGCAAGATCCTCGTTACCTGCCCTCACGGGTATAATACCTTGAAAAAGGAATACCCGGAATTCGGCGGCGCTTATGAGGTGGTGCATCACACACAACTCATCCGGGATCTGATCAACGCAGGGAGGCTGAAGCTCAAAGGGGATCTTGATAAGACCATTACCTACCATGATTCCTGTTTTCTGGGACGATACAATCAGATCTACGAAGCGCCTCGGGAGATCCTTCGATCCATGCCCAAAGTAAAGTTGGTGGAGATGGATCGGAATCATAAATTCTCCTTCTGCTGCGGGGCGGGCGGGGGGCGGATGTGGATGGAAAGGATCCGGGGCCAGCGGGTGTATGCGATCCGAACGGAACAGGCCCTTGACAAGGGCCCGGAATACATCGCAACCGCATGCCCCTTCTGCATGACCCACTTCGAGGATGGGCTTATCTTTTTCAATGCCGTGGAAAAGGCCAAGGTACGTGACATCGCTGAAATTGTGGCGGAGCAGTTGGTGGAGTAATGTGGTGGAGTAATGTGGTGGAGTGATGGAGTGACTTTCCTTTTGGGCAAACCCCCGACTTTGCCGGGGGATAATTACTTTTTGTGATTTTATTTTGCGGACCTGCGGGCCGAAATCGAGTACTGATCCTGAGTCATTCCCAAAGAAGTAAGGATCATCTGTTGTGTTTCGCTGAGTTCGTCTTTGATTTCTTCCACTCCTCTCACACCCTGAATTTCCCTCAGTCCCATCTGCTCCTGCCCCGCGACCGGGCCCTGGCAGTGAGATGCATCTCCTCTAAAGGGCATCGCATCAGCCGGTTGGCCAAGATGTTGAATATGCCGGAAACAGAGGCCGAGAGCGCGTTAGCCCGGGTTGACAAAGAACAGGGGGACTTCTTTAAAAGTGTGTATGGCAAGAAAGACGCATCCCCTTATGAATTTGATATAATTATCAATTTTGGCTATGTCACCCAGCCGAAACGGGCTGCGGAAATCGTTCTTCAGGCCTTCAAGGCAAAGTTCGGCGATGGCATGTAACCATTTGTCGTGAAAGCGGTTCATGGCTGCTGGATGCGCATGAATGGCCACAATCTCTTTTCATCTGCCGAGGAGAAACGGCCATGTATGAATTCATCTATTTTCGGGTAAGAGACGTCATGACGCCGCATCCTGTCGTGGTGCATAAGGACGTGACGCTCTCAGAGGTGGAGGAGATTTTTGAGAGGCATGATTTTAACGGAATTCCTGTTGTTGACGAGAAAAACAGGCTTGTCGGCATGATGACCAAACTGGATTTCCTGAAGGCCTTTGCCTTCACGGAAAAGAGCAAAATGCCGCGATATGATGATATCATGGCCCAGAAGATCCGGACCGTGCTGACGGGGGATCCCCTTGTTGTATCTCCGGAAACCCCTCTTACAAGGGTTGCTCAATATATGATCGAAACGAAATTCAAGAGCTTCCCCGTTACAGAAGACGATTGCGTTGTCGGCATCATTGCCAGAGAAGATATCATGAAGGCCGTGCGCAAGGCTGCACAGGGCGAGGGTCCGGGACCGGGCGTTTCGGTACCGTAGATAAGAGTCATGATTTAAGGCAAACATAAATGCACATGACGATGACTTCGTTGCTCCCGCGGATGAAAATGGGCTTGCCTGCCAAGGCGTTATAAAAGGCTTGCGCCTGAACGCCATGGCCTGAAGGGAAGCGGATTGTAGGATCTCAAAAGACCTGCCGGATCATCGGTTGAAATTTCCGGGTGACATCCCTCCTTGTTTTGGATAAAGTAGACAAAAAAAGTCGTCAACTCATTAGAGGCCGTTGGGAAGGTTCTTTAACCCATTCCGGTGGACCCCGGATCACGTACGGCACAGGCGCCGGAATCCAGGATTTTTGCGCTTTCGCCAGGGCGACGGTCTTATCGCGTAAGAAGGGCAGAGACAATATGGATGCAGATGGAATGAACCGGGGGGCAGGCCTGGTGAGAGAGGGTTTTCCATTGATTCGAAGAGGGGCCCAATCCCAGGTGCCGCTCAAGGCTGCCATTATCGGCGGCGGGAAGGCCTGTGACGATCTCCTGATCCTGTTGAGCCAGGAACGGCTCAGCCGGTTAAACATGGAGATTGTGGGCGTTGCCGATCGAATCCCTACGGCCCCAGGCATCTCCCGGGCCAAAAAGATGGGGATCTTTACCACCAACGATTTCAAAGAATTGTATGAAATCCCCGGGTTGAATCTCCTCATCGAACTGACTGGATCCACCGAGGTGCGGGCAGAGATCATCCGTACCAAGCCCCTGGATATCAGCTCGATCGACCACCGGGGGGCCCGCCTGTTGTGGGACCTGGTCCAGATTGAGACAGAAAAGCAGCAGGTGCAGCGGGAGGGGGAGCAGAAACTCCGGCAGTTCCTGGAATCGGCCCAGGATATTATCTGTATCAAGGACCTCGAAGGCCGCTATCTGTATGCCAACCCCGCCACGGTGCACTACGTCGGGATGCCTCGGGAAGCGGTGACCGGCAAGACCGATGCGGAGATATTCAAGGCCCCGCTGGCTAAGGCCATGGCGGTCCACGACCAAGAGGTCCTTGATCAGAAACGGACCCTCTTTTTTAATGAGAAGATGACCGTCAATGGACAGACTTTCCACTTCCACACGGTCCGCTTCCCTATCGTGAACGATCAGGGCGAGATGACGTCATTCGCTGTTATGGCGAGGGACATGACCGAGGAGGTCAAACTCCAGGAGGCGGTGCGACAGCACAAAGAATATCTGGAAAACATCCTGGCCAATTCCTCGGACATGATCATTACCACGGACCTTCAGGGCCGTATTGTCACCTTCAATCCTGCAGGTGAACGGATGCTGGGCTACACAGGGGATGAGATTATCGGCGCTGACATCAACCGACTGTGGAAGGCGCCGGACGACCGCGAAAAGCTGATGGCCGAGGTAAAAGCTCGCGGCGCAGTCAACAACTTCCCCGCGACGCTGGTGTCGAAGGCCGGCAGCGAGGTGGAGATCAGCCTTTCCCTGTCCCAGTTGAGAGACAGCGAAGGCCATGTACTGGGTACGGTGGGCATCAGCAAGGATGTCACGGAGGAAAACCGGCTGCGTCAGCAGCTTATGGAGCAGGAACGTCTTGCCGCGGTGGGGGAGACCGTGGCAGGGATCACCCACTGCATGAAGAACGTCCTCAACGGGCTCAAAGGCGGTTCTTACATGCTGAACGTGGGCTTGAAACGGAACGACGACAAGTTACTAAAAGAGGGATGGGGGACAGTCCAGAAGGGGATCGAACGGATCAGCAGGCTCAGTCTGGATATGCTCAGCTATTGCCGCGACCGAAGACCCGAGCGCATCCCCACGGATCCTCTCAAGTTAGCGCTGGAGACCGTCGCCCTGGTTTCAACTGCTGCGCAACAGGAAGGGATCCGCATCTCTTGCAGCGGGGAGGAGGGGCCTTTGGTGAGATTAGATCCTGAGACCATTGGCCGCGCCCTCCTGAACCTCATCTCCAACGGCGTGGACGCATGCAGGGAAAAATTGTATGCGACCGGAGAAACCCCTGAGGTGGAGGTCCAGGTCAAACGGGACGAGGGAGGACTCCGGTTTATCGTCGCCGACAACGGGGTGGGGATGACGGAGGAGACGCTTGGCAGGCTCTTCTCCCGGTTTTTCAGCACCAAAGAGGGCCACGGGACGGGATTGGGTCTGTGCGTGACAGACAAACTGGTCACCGAGCACGAAGGGGATATCTCGGTCGAATCGTCGCTCGGGAAGGGCTCGGTTTTTACCATACGGATTGAGGATATCAATTAAAAAATAGGGATTGAAGGATTCAGGAATTGAGGAATTGAGGAATTGGGGAGGTGAGGGGTAGAGCGGCACGTTGGCGCCGTCGGTGTTAGTCAGGGCCGCTGGATCGTTAGTTGGGTTTTTGTGATGCCCATTCTTGCCGGCATATCAGGCTTGGCAGGAAACACCTCGAAGCAGTAGCGGCTGTCCAGGGGCTGGATCACCAGACCGACCACTTTGGGGTGGTCCGCAGGGTACAGGACATAGCCGCGGTCAGCGGCATCGAAGCCACGCGCCCATTGTCCCATGCAGGCGAGAAGGTCTCGGCCGCAGGACTGGGCCCGAAAGAGGAGATTGCCGGTTGTCCAGACAGATCCGATGCTCACCCGGTAGGGCTCCAGGGCGAAAACCGTCGTGACAGATACGTTGATCACCGGATACGCAATCGACATGTGACTCCACTCACAATGGCCCCTGCAGATTGTCTCAACAGGAGATGGGGCCGGGATGTTCACCAGAAACGGCAAGCAGATA
>JAUPKI010000031.1 GCA_030837545.1 Thermodesulfobacteriota bacterium
AAAATCGTTATGATTCTGACATCTGGCAGAACGGGATATCTTCGCCCATCCTGGGAAAATCAGAGTTCGATACACAAGAATGGTCTTGGCATGGATACGCGCAGGAAAAGGGGTATGCATCAAATGGAAGGGAATGCTTGATGGTAGGGACAGAAGAGGAACGCACCCATATTATTCTCGACAGCATTGCTGAAGGCGTTTTTACGGTAGACGCCGATTGGAAGATTACCTCTTTTAATCGCGCCGCCGAGAAGATCACCGGGATCAAGCGGTCCGAGGCGATTGACCGACATTGCTGGGATGTGTTCAGGGCAAGTATCTGCGAAAACCGCTGTGCGCTTCGGCATACCATGAAGACGGGTAAGCCGATCGTCAACCAGTCCATCTTTATCATCAATTCCGAAGGGGATCTGATCCCGATCAGCATTTCAACGGCGCTTCTGAAAAATGATTCGGGCCAGGTCGTTGGAGGGGTGGAGACCTTCAGGGACCTGAGCGTGGTGGAGGAACTGAGAAAAGAACTGGCCGGACGGCATTCGTTTCTTGACATCATCAGCAAGAACAGTGAGATGCAGCGTCTTTTCAGCCTAATGGAGCAGGTCTCTGAGAGCAATGCAACCGTCCTTCTGGTGGGTGAGAGCGGTACGGGAAAGGAGCTTTTTGCCAAGGCCATTCATTCTCTCAGCACGAGAAGGGACGGCCCCATGGTCACGATCAATTGCGGGGCCCTGCCGGATAACCTGCTCGAATCGGAACTCTTCGGATACAAGGCCGGGGCCTTCACCGACGCCAAAAAGGACAAGCCCGGCCGTCTGGCCCTGGCAGAGGGGGGGACGGTCTTTTTGGACGAGATCGGGGACATCTCCCCAGCGCTTCAGATTCGCCTGCTCAGGGTCTTGCAGGACAAGGTGTATGTACCTCTCGGCAGCACCAAATCCGAGAAAGCGGATGTTAGGATCGTTGCGGCAACCCATCGGGATCTGGAAAACCTGGTGAGCCAGGGGACCTTCAGACAGGACTTGTATTATCGCATCAATGTGGTCAAGCTGGTCCTGCCCCCCTTGAGAGAGCGCAAGGAAGACATACCGCTCCTCGTAGACCATTTTATCCGCAAGTTCAGCCGATTGAGCGGCAAGGAAATCCAGGGTTTTTCGCCGGATGTGCTTCCCCTCCTGATGACTTACGATTTTCCAGGAAATATTCGCGAACTGGAAAACATTATCGAATATGCGACGGTGGTCTGCAAGGATCTTCTTATCGGGATCGAGCATCTCCCAGACCAATTCAAAAACGATGTGGACTGTACGGCCGTGACGTCCACAAGACCAGAGCCCCGTAAAAAGGCCTCCTGGACTGAAATGGAGCGGAATTTCGTGGTTGAGGCGCTCCGAAGAAACAATTGGCACCGTTCGGCCACCGCTGATGAAATGGGGATCCATACCACCACCCTCTGGCGGAAGATGAAGCGGTTGAATATCGAGGTGTAAGGGGCAAGGCGTGAGGGATGCTATGCATCCTTTCTCCTGAACCCAACAACCCCAACAAACTATCAACGAACCCAACAAACCCGTTCGCCCCCACCCAGTATCCACTACCCGCTACCCTGCAATTCTGCAGTTTCAGGGGCGTTGCCATTGCGATGATGAAAAGGGGGGCTGCCGTTTAATCCCATGCTGACGATGTGATCTCATAATCAATACGTTAAATCAATAGGTTATTCTCAGCGGCCTATCTTTGTATAGCCTGGCACAAAAGATGCTTTACAGAGGATCAAACAATTCCTAATTTAGCCTATTTACAAAGCGGAAACGCCGATCTGGTCGTGAATTATTCAACATGAGGAGGTCTATTTCATATGCAAAACGGAAGAATTGCCATACCCAGTATGGCGCCAGGCGGTCTCGACGGTGAGCGGTCGGGACATTTTGGGCACTGCGACGTGTTTACGTTTGTGGATGTTGAGGATGGGCAGATCAAGCAGGTGACGACCATTCCTAACCATAGTCATGTTCAGGGGGGCTGTATGGTTCCCGTCAATCTGTTGGCAAGCCACCATGTCAAGGCCTTGATCGTTGGAGGGATCGGCATGCGGCCTCTGATGGGATTCAAACAGGTTGGGGTGGATGTGTATCATGACGCGGTCAGGCCGCAGATCCGAACGGTGGTCGAGGATTTAATCAATGGAAGGCTCCCCATGATCAGTGACGACCAGGTCTGTGGAGGGGGGGGCGGCGCTGTTCATTAATCTCGATAATGATCATTGATGCAAATAAGAGGGTTATGTTGATGGATAAAGGGAAACCGGTCGACGATGTGTATCAGATGCTCTCTGAATCGGGCTATGCCGATAAGGCGATTCAATACTTTCAGTCAAAGGAGAATTTCGGTGTTATCGAGGATGCGGACCAGGTAACGGATCTCACGGGACCCTGCGGGGACACCATGAAGATCTCTCTCAAAGTAGATGGCGATAAGATACATGATGCCAAGATCCAGGTGCTCGGCTGCCCAGGTGCCGTGGCCTCTGGGTGCGCCCTGATTGGTCTCGCAAAAGGAAAGAGCCTGCAAGAGGCCGCTGCTATTGATCTGGATGCACTCTATCGGGAACTGGAAAAGATGCCTGATCAAAAGGTCCATTGCGCCCGGCTGGCGATTAAAACCCTCCAGAAAACCCTGGAGGAATACCATGGCCGCCAGTCGGACAGGACAGCCACAGGAGAAAAATAGAAAGGAACGCTATGAAGATTGCTGTAACGTCAACAGGAGCCGACATCGGTTCTGAGGTGGATCCCCGATTTGGAAGGGCCGCCTATATTGTCATTGTGGATTCAGAGACGTTTGAATTCGAGGCCCTGGACAATGCGGAAAATGTGAACGCACTGAAGGGGGCCGGCATCCAGGCGGCCAGGATGGTAAGCGAAAAGGGGGCCGATGTCCTGCTCACAGGCTTTTGCGGTCCCAATGCCTTCAAGGCCATGAATGCAGCCAGGATCAAGGTGGCCAACGACGCCAAAGGAACGGTGAGGGAGGCGGTTCAGGCATACCTGGATGGAAAATTGCCGCTGGCCGATGCGGCCAATGTGGAAGGACAGTGGTAAAGAGGAGGAGATATGCCCATTTATGAGTTTGAATGCATGGATTGCGGACACAATACCGAGATCCTCATGGCCAGCAATGAGATGGATCTGGTAGTCTGCGGGAATTGCGGGGGCCGGAACCTCAAGAGGCTGATGTCCGCACATGCCGCCGTCAGTGCCGAAGGGAGATTTCCCGAGAATCCGGCGGATCGATGCTGCGGCAGCGCAGGTCCTCCATCCACATGTGCCGGCCCAGGGAGCTGCTGCGGCAGGGCGTGAATCGCTCCTCACAACCACCCGACCTCGGCTCCGCTGGGCAGATCCCTTCTGCAATCGGTCCACCACCATGATCGGCATGGCGGTGGATATGAACCCTTCGACCACTTCCTTGACACATCATGCTTGCGCTTTTGCAATCCATCGGCCCTGTCGCGTCTGCGATACTGAAACGGGAACCGGGCGGTTCCTCATTGCTTTTGGTTTTTTGCCGTGAAAATACCCCTGAACCGCGAACATAGGTATGCGGTTCCTTATTCTGTGGGAGAGGCTTTCAGCCTCGACCCTCGCGGCGAGGACGCCGCTCACACAGAGTAGGGAATTTTCATGTGCGGGGGTGACGAATCCTTCGCCATGAGTGTTTGGCGCTGATTTATAGGACAGGGCAATCGGTTAGCCATTCGTATCAGGATAACGTCATCTGGCATGAAAGATGCTGATGATGTCATTATGCCTTGCCAAGAGGATTCGCGGGACAGGGGGCATTGGGTCCCGTTTTGACCTGCGATGAAACCCAATATGTTGTCTGTAGGAGGACATGTGGATGAAAATCGTTGTCAGTTCAACCGGGAAGGATTTGGATTCAGAGATTGATCCCCGTTTCGGAAGATGTGCGTACTTCATTATCGTGGATACCGACACCATGGTCTATGAGGCCTTGGATAACGGAAATCTGGCCCTCGGCGGGGGCGCAGGCATCCAGTCGGCCCAGTTGGTGGCGTCGAAGGGCGCCAAGGTCGTTATTACCGGGAACTGTGGGCCCAATGCGGTAAGGACCCTTGCCGCGGCTGGCGTGGAGGTGATTGTCGGCCAGTCCGGGAGCGTCAGGCGTGCGGTCGAGGACTTCAAGGCTGGAAGGCTCACGACCACAACGGAGCCCAACGTGGCCGACCATTACGGAATGGGCGGCGGCCAGGGCCTGCCTGCGTCTTCATCCGTTGGGACCGGTAGGGGCGGCGGGGGAGGAATGGGCGGTATGGGCTGCAGAAAGGGAGGAGGCCAGGGAATGGGGCGTGGCGGAGGTATGGGCGGGTATTCGGCGTCCGCCCATCCGAGTGCATCCGCCTCTGTGTCGCGCGATCAGGAGGTCCAATTTCTCAAAGACCAAATAAAGGAGTTGCAGGCCCAGGTGTCAGGGCTCCAATCTCGGATCCAGGACTCGAAGGAAACATAGCAGAGTAAAAGTTCTCCATGAAAGGTTCTCCATGAAGATAGCTGTTTCGGTCTGGGAAGGGAGGGTATCTCCGGTCTTTGATACGGCCTCCAGATTGCTGATCCTCGATGTAGAGGAGACCGGCGAGGCATCCCGCTTTGAGGTGTTTCTGGACGAACAGACCTGTTCTCGAAAATGTTCACGCATTCAGGTCTTGGGGGTCGAGGTCCTGATCTGTGGGGCGATTTCACGCCACTTCCAGGGGGTTCTCACCGCAACAGGGATCCATGTGATCCCGTGGGTCTGCGGCCCTGTCAGCGAGGTAATGAGTGCCTACATGGAGGGGACCCTTTCCCATTCAAGGTACCTGATGCCCGGATGTCGTCATAGGAGGGTGTCGTGTGGGCGGGAGCCAGTTCAGATCAGGCGGAAACGATTGGAAGTGACTAAAGTGAGCTAAAGTGACTAAAGTGTGGAGTTAGGAGTGTGGAGTTAGGAGCTTGAGAGTCCAAAGTTCTCACGTCATGCCGGACTTGATCCGGCATCCAGAACATTTAACCTAATGAAAACATACTGGATTCCGGCTTTCGCCGGAATGACGTCGTTGAATTTTTGGATCTAATAATATCAACACCTTAAGAGAACTTTGGACTGTAGAGTTAGGAGTTTAAATCGGAATTTTCTAACTTTAGGCACTCCAAACTCGTAAATTCAAACTTGCAAGAACGAGCAATCAGTATCCAGCATGCAGTATCATATGAAGGGCGACATGCGCAGAATATATCAACGATCTATTGAAATAAGGGAACCGCAGTGAGTGACGATTTTGACGATTTTGCCCGCAATCTGCAGGCGCAGATCTTTGAAGAGACCCAGGCGGCTTATGGGGCTGCGGCATTCGAGCGGTGGCTTCATCCGCTCTATATGGGGAAGATCGATCACCCCGATGCATATGCCCGGGTCACGGGGCCGTGTCGGGACACCATGGAGATCTTTTTGAGATTTGAAGACGGAAAAGTAGCCGAGGCCTCGTTTCAGACGGACGGCTGCGGGTCGAGCGCGGTGTGCGGGTCGTTTGCCGCCGAGATGGCCCGGGGAAAGACGCCGGATGAACTCCTGGATGTGACCGGCGAGGCCATCCTAAATAGGCTCGGCGGTCTGCCCAAGGAGGATGAACACTGTGCCCACCTTGCCGGAGAGACCCTTCAGGAAGCGCTCACCAACTATATGAGACAGCAGGTCAAAAGGTAAAGGAATTCGACATCCTGCTGAAGATTTCAACCCGCCCGATTGCACTTCTCGTTGTTCGTCAGGTTGCGCAGAGTTTCTGTGCGAGACTTGACACCACCATTGAATAGTGGTAAGCATTCTCACCCGCAAGAAGTTTCTTACAATCGTATTGTTTCATCCAGGCATTGGATAATGGGGAAGGCCTTTTCAGGTCTGCTGCTCTCTGCTGTAAGTAGAAGCTGTGGCGGATATATGGAGGGCGCAGATCTGAGAAGCAAAAAAGCGGAGTTTCGAATCGAGGAGAGCATATATGGAATCGGAAGTGTACACCCTCTGTTTTATGTGTTCGGTGCGCTGTCCCATCAAGGTGACGACAAAGGATGACCAGGTCAAGTGGATCGAGGGCAATCCCCATGTGGCAGGCATGGAGGGGAGCCTCTGCCCGCGCGGGGCGGCCGGCATCGCCCTCCTGAACGATCATGAGAGGGTTCAGTCGCCCATGATCCGGACGGGTCCCCGTGGATCGGGGCAATGGAAAAAGGCCACGTGGGAAGAGGCCCTCGATAGGGTGGCCGGAAAACTTCGAAACATCATTGACGAATACGGAGGACACAGCGTTGTGCTCGGGGAGCGGACCCAGCTCGCCACCCATGTGAGCAAGACCTTCCTCAAGGCCATCGGGTCCCCCAACCATTTCACCCACGATGCCCTCTGCAAGGGGTCGGTCAATACGGCGGGGCGTTCTCTTTTCGGATATACCGATGCCCAGATGGGCATGGACTACAAAAATACCCGGCACATGGTCCTGTATGGCCGCAACTTTTTCGAGGCCATTGAAGTGAAGGGCGTGAGGGCCTTGACCGAAGCCCTGGACAAGGGCGCAAAACTGACCTATATCGATCCGAGGGTCAGCGTCACCGCCACCAAGGCGGACCGTTACTGGATGATTCGGCCGGGGACAGACCTTGCCCTCAACTATGCGCTGATTCATGTCATTCTCAGAGACAGGCTGTACGATGCGGAGTATGTGAATCGCTGGGTCTCGGGACTGGCGCAGCTTCAAGACTTCGTTCAGCCGTACACGCCCCAGTGGGCTCAGCAGGAAACAGGCATCGCTGCCCCTGAGATCGAGTCTCTGGCCAGGGAAGTGGCCGAGGATAAACCTGCGGTGATCTTTCACTTCGGATACCGGGGCGCCAATCATGCCAATGAAATATATCAGCGGAGGTCCATCCTGATACTGAACGCCCTCATGGGAAGCATCGAGGCGAAGGGCGGCATTTTCTTCAAGAAAGGCCCGGGGGAAGTGGGCGGAAAGCAGGCGCGAAAACTGACGGAGCAGACATTCCCGGAGATCCGTGGGCCGCGGTTTGACAAGGTAGGGACCCCTGATTTCCCCCTCCCTGATCCGAGTCATGGCGTCGGGCAGATGCTCCCCAGGGCCATCCTTGACGATGACCCCTATCCGATCAAGGCCCTCATCGCCTACCGCTTTGATCCGATCATGTCCATACCGGACAGCAACATGACCAAAAAGGCCCTGGACAAGTTGGATCTTATCGTGACCATCGACGTCAATTACAGCGATGTTGCCTGGTACTCCGACGTCATCCTTCCCGAATCCAGCTACTTAGAGCGTACGGATTCCGTTCAACAGGCAAATGGTCTCAAACCCCAGATGTTTCTGAGACAGCAGTGCGTGACGCCCCGTTACGACACCCGGCCCGGCGCCATCATCCTGAAGCAGATCGCTGAACGGCTGGGGACAGGAGGGTATTTCCCCTATAAGACCATGGAGGACCTGGTCCGATGGCAACTGGAAGGCACCGGATTTTATCTGGAAGACTTTCGGCCCAAGGGATTTGTCGCCTACACGGACAAACAGATCTTGTGGGACAGGAACGTAGCCATCCAATTCAAGACGCCTTCAGGCAAGATCGAACTGGTCTCGTCGCTTCTGGAAAATGCGGGGTTTCCGTCCTTTCCTGAATATCAATCGATGGCCTCGCCGCCCAAGAACCAATTCCGATTGATCACAGGACGCTGCGCTCTACATACGCATGTTTCCACACAGAACAACCCCTACCTGAATGAGATTGCCCCTGAAAATATGCTCTGGATGAATGCCAAAGAGGCGGAGAGGCTCGGGATAAAGGATGGAGACATGGTGACGATATCGTCCAGCCGGGGCTCGGGAGAGATGCGTGCATTTGTGACCGATCTGATTCACCCTGAGGCGGTCTTCATGCTGCACGGGTACGGGCACGAAGCTCAATCGGCCACAAGGTCTTTCAATAAAGGGGTCAGCGACGCGGTTCTGATGGAAAATATCTCGGATATGATCGGCGGGAGTCCGGGCCTGCATGAAACGTTTGTGACCGTGACCAAGTACGAAGGAACAGCGGCCGGCAAATTGGGAGGAAGATGATGAGCAAGTACTATTTGTTCCAGGATACCAAGAAGTGCATCGGGTGCCACACTTGCGAGGTGGCCTGCAAGAGCAATAAGGACTTGCCGGTCGGTCCGAAGCTGTGTGAGATCATTACCGTTGGGCCGATTTTCGTCGGGGGGCTTCCCAGGGCAGGATATACCTTTATGCCCTGTTTCCACTGTGAGGATCCCTGGTGTGTGGCCGCATGCCCCACCGGGGCCATGCAGAGGAGGGCGGAAGACGGCATCGTATTCGTGGACCCGTTGCTGTGTGTCGGGTGCAAGACCTGCATGTCCGCCTGCCCCTGGGGGGCGCCCCAGTGGAATCCTGAAACCGGCAAGGCAGTCAAATGCGATTTCTGTATGGACCGTCTTGACAAGGGCCTTGAACCCGCCTGCGTCACGGTATGCACGACCAAGTGCCTTCAGTTCGCACCGGCCGAAAAGGCCCCAAGGACCAAACGGGAACGCTATGCAAAGGCCATGACCTCTCTGGGGTAGTTTGTGCCTCTTCCACCATCGATCCGGACTTCGCGTCTTTGTTTGTAATCCCGCCTTGCGGGACAATTTGCGGAGAAATCTTGTTGAACCGCGAAGGACGCGAAGAGGGCTTGGTTGGTTCGTTATTCGTTAATAGCCTGCAAACAAGAAATCGTAACCGTTCACGGGTTCAAAGGTTTCCCGCTGTAGCGGGATTCAAGGTTTCAATTTTGGCCCCCTGATCCCCATTTTGGATGTGTGGACGCCAGAAGCGGCCCCGGACTCGTTACTTCAAACCAGGAAATAGGCGACCGAACCCACCGTTGTTAACAAAACAGATTTCGCTCGCTTGTGATTCGCACATATAATCGTGGTGTTGCTCCTAACCTTGACGGACTCGTAAAAAGTCAGAAAATGTCCTTTTTCGTCATTCCGGCGAAAGCCGGAATCCAGTAAAATCATATAGTTAACATCGCTCTGGACCCCGGTTTTCACCGGGGTGACGACTTTTTACGAATGCATCAACCTTGAACGTTGAACCAGGAACCTGTGAACCCTTACAAGAAATCTTTGTGTCTCAGTGGCTTTGTGTGAAAATTTTGGGTTGCGGGCGCAGCCCGCGTCAGGATGAAATTGGATATGTCCGACAGGATATGCCCTGTTGCCGATGCCGTAAAGCGGCTGTCTGATGCCATTGCTGAAGGGCGTCTGAAGCATGCCAGGGGGAGGCAACTGGCTCAAGATATATTGAGGCTGATGCAGGACATCTCTTCCGGAAGGGGGGGCCCCGAGCACCTTCCAGCCATGGAGTCCCTCGCACAACGACTTTGTGCGGAGATTCCGCACCGGGCCTGTCAGGAAACCGGGAAATGGCTGCAATCCGTGTTTGGGGAACAGAGGGAGGTCTTCCTGAGCCACCTCGAAACACGGACATGTCCGGACGCGGACTGCGTCAGGCTGGCCCCTGCGCCCTGCCAGATGTCCTGCCCGGCCGGCATTGATGTCCCCAGTTATGTGACCCTGGTGGGGGAGGGCCGCGACGAAGAGGCCATTGAGCTGATTCGAAAGGACAATCCCTTCCCCTGGGTGTGCGGACTGGTATGCACCAACCCATGCGAATTCATGTGTGTCAGAGGGCGGATCGACACGCCGGTTTCCATCAAATATCTCAAAGGGTTTGCCGCGGAAAGGGCCATGTCGGACCGTCTGTACCGGAACCCTGAACCATCGGCCGACAATGGCCGAAAGGTGGCGATTGTGGGCGCCGGTCCGGCCGGGCTGACGGCCGCCTATTATCTTGCCCTCAAGGGGTACCGGGTTACCGTCATTGACGCCCTTCCCATGGCCGGGGGCATGATGATGGTGGGGATTCCCAGGTACCGCCTTCCCAGAGAGGTGATTGATCAGGAAGTCGCCATGATCGAGGATCTGGGCGTTCTATTCCGTTTCAACACCCGTGTGGGGAAGGACGTCACCTTTAATCAACTCAGGGAGGAGGGGTTCGAGGCCTTTCTCATTGCCGTGGGGGCACACGCATCTTTAACCGTCGGCATTCCCGGAGAAGACAGATATCCTCAGGTCGTTGATGCCATCGCTTTCCTGCGACGGGTCGCCCTGGGCGACAGGCATATGCCCGGCAAGCGGGTGGCGATCATCGGCGGGGGAAACGTGGCCATGGATGCTGCGCGGACCTGCGTCCGACTGGGATGCCATGAGGTGTCGGTGATCTACCGAAGGACCCGGTCGGAGATGCCCGCCAATGAGGAGGAGGTTGAACAGGCCGAGGAAGAGGGAATTCGGTTTTCATTCCTGACGATTCCGATTGAGATCTTGGGCGCCGACTGCGCGCTCACCTCTCTGAAGTGCATGAGAACCGAATTGGGCCCTCCCGACGACAGCGGCCGGCGCCGACCTGTCCCTGTGGAGAGAAGCGACTACCTCCTGGATGTGGATGCGGTTATACCGGCCATCGGCCAGACCGTGGATTATTCCGGGTTGACCGATCTTGAAACCCTGAAATGGTCCAGGCGACATACGGTGGGCGTCAACATCGCGAGCATGGAGACCTCCGTCGAGGGTGTTTTTGCGGCGGGGGATGCGGTTTCAGGCCCTGCCACCGTGGTGGAGGCCATTGGAGGGGGAAAACGGGCGGCCGGGGCCATCGACCGGTATCTATGCGGCATTCCCCAACCCAACATGCCCCCCGTCCCGGTACGCCGGGGCCGCATGGCTTTCACACAGATTCCTGCCTCCACCAAGATGAGCCTACAGCGGCCGAATATGCCCATGCTCAATGATGAAAGAAGACGGGTGACCTTTCAGCAGGTGGAACTCGGGTACCCGGAAAACGCCGTCAGGGAAGAGGCCCGACGGTGTTTGAGGTGCGATGTCTGTATTCGGTGCGGTCGGTGCGTAGAGATATGCCGCGACAAGATGGGGGTCGACGCCCTGCGTATGGGATACCTGAATTTCGATCATCCCGGTCCAACCGACTTCAGGATGACCGCCGAGCGGTGCATCTTGTGCGGCGCCTGTGCAGCCAACTGCCCCACCGGGGCCATTCGAATGGAGGACTGGGGCGACGAGAGGGTCCTGAGCCTGTGCGGGACTGTCCTCAACCGCCTGAAGGTGGAAACCTGCGAGATGTGCGGCCGGGTGATCGGCCCGGCGAGGTATCATGATTTTATTAGGAAGCGGATCAAGGGAATCAATCAGCACGTGACAGACAGGGTCCTCTGCCTGGAATGCGCCAGGAAATCCGCCGTTGAAAACCAACTGGAAGCGGGACCGCCCAAGATACTGGTTTAGCGGAAAGATAAGCGAGGGAGTCATGACGTTTCGAAAGGGTCAGAAGGTTGAGGTGTACAGACGCTCTGAGGATGAGAGCTGGCAGGGGTATATGGATCGATATGTGGGATTGCACGGTGTGGTGACCGACCCCGACACGGTCAAGAATGACCCGGATGCCCTCATTGAGGTGACCCTCGACAAGGAAGGGACACACCGCTTTCCCCAGGATTGCCTCCGTGCCTTGACAGACTGACGGTTGCATCGAAAAGCAATTTTCCCCCCACACTGGAGGAGGACCCATGCCGATTCAGGATATGTTGGACAAAGACTGCGGACCCGCCGTCGTCATCGACAGTCATCTCTCCGTGGAGGACGCCATGCGCTTGATGACAGAAAAAGACATCTCTGCGGTCATTGTCATGGAAGACAACCGTCCGGTCGGAATCTTTACGGAGAGGGATGTCTTGCTCAGCTATGTCAGGTCCGGAAAGCGGCCTTTTGGAGAGATCGAAATGAGGAGCGCCATGACCAACAAGTTGATTGTGGCAAGGCCCGAGGACGACATTGACGCCACGCTGTCGCTCATGATCCAGACAGGGATTCGGCATATACCGGTGATCGAAGGAGGAAAGATCGTTTCGCTGATGAGTATCTGTGATCTGGCTCACCATCAGGTGGGAACCCTGTCCACTGAACTCCACTACCTGGAGGAATATGTGAACGATCTTCACGAGGCAGGTCGCGATTAAGTCTTCGCACAACAGAGGATAGAAGTAATGCCCAGGATGACAATCGATGGCAATGAGGTTGAGGCCGATGGGGGAATGTCCGTTCTGCAGGCGGTTCGGTCAAAGGGGATAAAGATCCCCACACTCTGTTATCATGACGCCCTCAAGCCTATCGGCGCCTGTAAACTGTGCGGCGTTGAGGTCCGCGGACGTACTGGAAAACCGAGGGTTCTCCTTTCCTGCATCCTGAGGGTCAAGGAAGGTCTTAAGGTGACGACCGAGAGCGACCTTGTGAAAACAGCTCGACAGTCGGCCTTTCGGAATCTCTTGGTCATGGCCCCCCAGTCCCGGTTCATTCGACATCTGGCAGAAGAATATGGCGTGGATCCGGGGCCTGTGGCTGACGGCTGCGTCAGATGTCGCCTCTGCATCCGCGTCTGCAAAGAAATCGTTGAAGCCGGGGCGCTCAAGATGGAAACGCGGGATGGCGTGAGCTTTGTGGTGTCTGAAAAGGGACGCTGTATTGGGTGCGGCACCTGTGCCAATATCTGCCCGACGGGGGCCATCCAGATCATGGACAGGGACGGCACCCGGACCATAACCATCCGCGACGAGATCATCGGGGTGCATGTTCTCGAACGGTGTCATGCGTGCGGCAGGTATTTCGCCACGCAGAAATTTCTTAAGCATGTAGAGATGAAGACAACCCAACACACGGCGGCGAAAGATCACCCCCTCTACTGCCCGACCTGTACCAAACTGTTCTCAAATCGAATAAAATCCTCAACAAGACTTAAACGAATGGGGTAGCATTTCATCAACCGGGGCCTTCTCATGATTTGAAAATTCACAGCGAGCGGATTCCCCGCTGCTTGCAGCGGGGTTCTTCAGTCACCCTGCGGCCCCCGGAGGACCCAAGGCGATGAGGCTTCGATTCATCTTATTTGTCCTTTCCCTGCTGGCATTTCTTTCTGCCGTTGCCGGCGGATATTTCTATTACAGCTCCCTGCGCTCCGCCTTTTTTGATGCGGCTGAACAGGCAGCCATTGGCCATGCCCAGACGACCCATAATCTGATATCCCAGCATATCTCGGATTACACACGACTTGCGGATGTCCTTTCAAGCCTCTGGGAGATCCGAATGGCCCTGACCGATCCCGATGATGAGACACTGGGCGGCGCCAACGGAATTCTGGACCAGTTTCAGAAGGGCGCCCGGGCGGAAGTATGCTATCTGATGGACCAAAGCGGTCGGACTATTGCCTCAAGCAACCGATTTGAGGCGGACAGCTTCGTGGGGAAGGACTATTCCTTCAGGCCCTATTTCCAGGAGGCCATGAGCGGCAAAAGCGGGGTTTATCTGGCCCTGGGAGTGACTTCCGCGAGGCGGGGGATCTACTTCAGCCGCCCGGTGTTCGGCCAGGACCCGCATCTCCCCATTGGGGTTGCGGTCATCAAGGGATCTGCTGAACATATTGCGCAACGGCTGTTGCACAAAAGCCGTCCTGCCCACGACGTGCAGAAGGGCATGCTGTTCATTGTAGACCCGATCGGGGTCATCTTTGTCTCAGATCCAGAGGAACTTCTACTGAACACCTTATGGAAAACCGATGACATCCAACAGTTGAAGATCGCTGAAACACGGCAGTTCGGCAAGGGGCCGTGGGCCTGGAGCGGATTCAGGAGACTGGACAGCACCCATGTCGCCGATGCCTCGGGGGACCGTTTTCTGATGATCGAAGAGCCTATCAAAGACCTTCCGGGATGGAAGATCGTCCATCTCAGCGATCTCGATGCGATATCGTCCCTCATTGCCAATCCCCTTTTGAAAACCGTAGGGTATCTGATCATTGGATTGTGCATCCTGATCGGGGCCGCCATATTCTTCCTGAACAATCTGGCCCATGCCGAGATTGCAAGACGCAAAAGGGTCGAGGCGTCTCTGAAAGAGAGCGAGGCGAGACTGCGGACCATCATCGAACACAGCAATGAGCTGTTTTACATCCACGATACACAGAACCGCCTGACCTATGCGAGCCCGGGTTCATCAGTAATCCTCGGATATTCGCCGGAAGAGATGCTGGTGAAATGGACTGATCTGGCAACAGACAATCCCATCAATCTGAAGGGGATCGACATCACGGAACGGGCGCTTCGCACGGGCGACAAGCAGGAAACGTATCTTATTGAATTAAAGAGAAAAGATGGACGTGCTGTGCTCCTGGAAATCGATGAATCACCCATCAAGGATGACACTGGACGGGTCATCGGGATGTCGGGGGCGGCCAGGGATGTGACCCAAAAGATTGGGTTCATAAAGGCCTTGGGGGAGAGTGAGGAAAGATATCGGGTCCTGGTGGAGGAGAGCTTTGACGGCGTTTTTGTTCAGAAGGGACCTAAGATCATATTTGCCAACGGCCGGCTGCACCAGATGCTGGGTTACGAGGATGGCGAGCTCTTGGGCCAGGATCACTGGCAGGTATACCATCCGGAGTTTCAAGAAATTACCCGTAAACGGGCGGAGGCCCGTATGCGCGGTGAAAAGGTGCCTTCACACTACGAAGTCAAGTTGGGCCGCAGGGACGGTTCGTGGTTTTACGGGGAGATAGCGGTCCGGGTCATCGAGTTTGACGAGGAGCCGGGCATACAGGTCTGGGTCAAGGACATCCACGAGCGCAAACAGGCCGAACAGGCCCTGCAGGAGAGCGAACAGAAGATGAGGGCCATCTTTCTGGCATCTCCGGTGGGGATCGGCCTGGTCATTGACAGAACGCTCAACTGGGCCAATGAAACCATGTATCGTCTGGCGGGTTATGACCAGGGGGAGTTATGGGGGCAGAGCGCAAGGTCCCTTTATCCTGATGAAGAAGAATATGAGCGGGTAGGCCGGGAGCTCTATGCGGGCATCGCCATTTCAGGGAGCGGTCAGGTTGAGACGCAGTGGGTTCGCAAGGATGGGACCGTCTTTGATTGTCTGATCCGGGCATGTTCACTGGATGCCGGTGATTTTTCCAAAGGACAGATTGTGACGGTGAATGACATCTCAGAGGCCAAACGTCTCCAGGCCCAGCTTCAGCGCGCCCAAAAGATGGAGGCCATCGGCACCCTTGCCGGCGGGGTGGCCCATGATCTCAACAATATCCTTTCCGGCCTGGTCAGTTACCCCGAACTGCTGTTGATGCAGATCCCGGCTGACAGCCCCCTGAGAAAGCCGCTGCTGACGATCCAGCGATCAGGGGAGAAGGCCGCCGCGGTGGTCCAGGACCTGTTGACCCTGGCAAGGCGGGGGGTGGCCGTCAGTGAAGTGGTGAATCTGAATGAGGTTATCACCCAGTATCTGAAGAGCCCCGAATATGAAAAGCTGCGGTCATTTCATCCCGGCGTTGATGTAGAAACCCGTTTTGAAAGGGGGCTTTTGGATATCTCAGGGTCTCCGGTCCATCTCTCCAAGACTGTGATGAACCTGATCTCCAATGCTGCCGAGGCCGTTCGCCAGGGGGGGACCATTGTCGTATCCACGGAAAACCGGTACATTGACCGGCCCGTCAGGGGGTATGAGGATGTACTGGAGGGCGATTACGTGGTGTTGACGGTGACAGACCCGGGCGTGGGCATCTCCCCGGAAGACATCACGAAGATATTTGAACCCTTCTATACCAAGAAAAAGATGGGGCGGAGTGGAACGGGTCTGGGCATGTCCGTTGTCTGGGGCACGGTAAAGGACCATCACGGGTATATCGACGTTGAAAGCAGGGAAGGAGAAGGGACGACCTTCACCCTCTACTTCCCTGCAACCCGCGAGGTAAAGGGAAAAGATGAACCTCCGCTTTCTGTTGAAAGTTACAGGGGTCGGGGGGAATCCATCCTGATCGTGGACGACGTGGAGCAGCAGCGGGAGATCGCATCGGAAATGCTGAAGGCACTGGGGTATTCCGTGAGGACTGTGTCCAGCGGCGAAGAGGCTGTTGAGTATCTGAAAACCAACCCGGTCGATCTGGTCATCTTGGATATGATCATGGACCCCGGAATAGACGGGCTCGAGACCTATCGACGGATCATCCGGTTCCGTCCCGGCCAGAAGGCCGTCATCGCCAGCGGCTTCTCCGAGACACAACGGGTCAGAGAGGCCCAGCGGTTAGGGGCAGGCGCCTATGTGAAAAAGCCGTTTTTGTCCGACAAGATCGGCCCGGCCATTCGTGCGGAGTTGGACAAGTGAGTTGAGGTTCAGAGGTTCCGGGTTTAGCGTTCCCCGCTGAAAAGGGGGAACAGGCGCAGGGGAATCAGGCGTGACCCCCTTGAACCTTTGAACCCGTGAACGCTTACTCTATTTGTTCAGGAGTCTGTTTACTCTCACCATCAATCTTTTTGGAACAACCGGTTTTGTAAGATAGTCATCTGCTCCCGCGCCGATGACCTCTACTTCAGATTCCACTTCATCTTTTGCCGTTAGCATGATAACCGGGATAAATCGCGTGGCCAACTGGGATTTAAGTTTCTTGACAAAGGTGAGGCCGTCCATTTTCGGCATCAGGAAATCCGAGATAACGAGATCAGGCTTTTCCGTGGAGACCATCTTAAGCCCGTCCAACCCGTTTTCTGCTTCAACGACGAGATATCCTTCCGCCTCCAGGTAATGGGTAACCAGTTTGCGGATCACGGCGCTGTCGTCCACAACAAGGATACGCTTGGGGCTGGCGCTCCTCACGGCAGACGTGGGTTCCGGAAAGTAGGGTTCTTCAGACGCGCTGTCTTCCTGGACAGCAGTTTCATGGGCAGGCGCGCTCACAGATCCCTTTGCCTCAGGGGGGGCCGCACGGAACACCTCATCAATGGTCGTGAGTCCCTGCATGGCCTTTGTTATTCCGTCCATCGTCAGGGTCCGGAACCCTTCAGCCTCTGCCGCCTCCTTCAACTCCACAGATGAGAGATGGGTAGAGATTTTTTTCCGGAGAGAAGGCGTTATCATCAAGACCTCGAACAGGCCCACGCGCCCTGAATATCCGTTGAACTGGCACGTTTCGCATCCGATTCCTTTCCAGAACGTACTCGATGGGTCCTGACCCAAGTAGGGTCGAATGGCCGCCATCTGCTCTGCAGGGAGGGCTTCAGGGTTCTTGCATTCCTGGCATAACCTTCTGACGAGCCGTTGTCCAATCACAGCGATCAGGGACGCGGAAATCAAGAAGGGATCAATCCCCAGATCCATTAACCTGACGACAGCCGAAGGGGCATCATTCGTATGGAGCGTTGAAAGGACCAGATGACCTGTCTGCGCGGCCTGAAAGGCAATTACTGCGGTCTCGCTGTCTCGGATCTCCCCCACCATGACGATATCCGGATCCTGTCTGAGAATGGATCTCAGTCCTTCGGCAAAGGTGATCCCCGCTGCCGGATTAATCTGAACCTGATTGATCCCCGCCACATCATATTCGACCGGGTCTTCCACGGTCACAATATTGACTTCCGGGGATTTAAGCCTGTTGAGACAGGCATAGAGCGTTGACGATTTTCCGCTCCCGGTAGGCCCGGTCACCAGGATGATCCCCTGGGGCCTGTGCATGGCATCCAGAACGTTCTTCAGGTCCCTTTCTGAAAAACCGAGGTCCTCGGGGTTCAAGGCCGCTGTTCCGGGATCCAGGATGCGGATCGTCACCTTCTCGCCGTATGAT
>JAUPKI010000272.1 GCA_030837545.1 Thermodesulfobacteriota bacterium
CATCATCGAGAATCACGTAGCCGCAGGGGACCAGGAGGAGGGTGATCCCTGTGGCAAAGAGGACACCGAAACCAAGGCTGACGGCCATGGGGATCAGGAACTGGGCCTGAAGGCTCTTTTCCAGGATCATGGGCATCAGTCCCGCAAAGGTGGTCAGCGAGGTGAGGATAATCGCCCGGAAGCGAAGGGCCGCGGCCCGGGTCACTGCATCCCGCGCGCCGGCCCCTTCCTTCCTAAGCCGGTTGGTGGCGTGTATCAGAACGAGGGAGTCGTTGACCACCACCCCTGCCAGTCCCACCATCCCGAACAGGCTCAACAGGCTGAGATTGAGCCCCATGATGAAATGCCCCGCAATGGCCCCCACAATGCCGAACGGGATGGCCGCCATGACGATAAAGGGTTGTGAAAAGGATTTGAAGGGGATCGCCAGGAGGGCGTAGATGCAGAAGAGGGCCACGGCAAACCCCTGGATCACATCCGACATGGCTTCCATCTGTTCTTTACCCTCCCCCTCGATGGTGTATCTCAGGCCGGGGTATCTGTTCTTGAGTTGGGGAAGCAGCCGGGTCTCCACGTCGCCCCTCAACTCGTTGGCGTTGGCAATGGACTCATCCACATCCGCAGTAACCTTGACCACGCGAAGACGCTGGGCCCGCTGGATGGAGGCATAGCCATGTTCCATGTTCACCTCGGCCACCTGGCTGAAGGGCACTTCCTTGCCGCCCGCAGTCCGTATGCGCATCTCTTTCACATGGCCCAGGGACCGCCGTTCCTCCTCGGGATACCGCACCAGGACCTTTACCTCATCCTGGTCCCGCTGAAGCCGCAGGGCCTCGGCCCCGTAAAAGGCATGCCGCACCTGCTGGGCAAGGTCGTTGAGGGTCAGTCCGAGACTGCGGGCTGCGGGCTTGAGTTTGAGCTGCATCTCTTCCTTGCCGGGGAGGAAGCTGTCGCTGATGTCAAACGTTCCGGGATAGTTGGATAGCTCTGCCTTAAGATCTTCGGCCGCGGCCAGAAGAAGGTCATGGTCGTCCAGCGACAGATGGACCTCTACCGGATTTCCGGCGCTGAAGAGTTCGCTCTGGAAGGTGACGGATTCCGCCTCAGGGATCACCCCTGCCCTTTCCCGCCACATCCTGACCAGTTTCATGGCGCTCACGTCCCGCTTTTCCCCTTCCAGCAGTTGCACAAAGATCTGTGCGAGGTTCCCCCCCAGCTCGGGAGACCCTGCGCTGGGGCCATGTCCGCCCGTGTGGACCCCCACCAGTGAGACACTGTATTCGAAAAGCGGAGGGGCGCCCCTGGGCCGCTTTTTGTCCATCTCGGCCAGGGTCCCCCGGACATCCTCTTCGAGGCGGTTGACCACCGCGACGGTCTGCGAGACAGGGGTCCCTGCGGGCATGGTGAGGGTGCAGACCAGTACGTCGCTTTCCACCTTTGGAAAAAACGTAAACTTGATCCAGCCGCCCTCCCACACGCCCACCGAAACGATGAGCAAGGCGATCCCCAGGGCAACGGTGACGTACCTCCATTTCACACATAAACCCACCAGCTTTGCATAGGGCTTGCGGATGACCCAGTTGAGGCCCCTGGACGCCAGTTTCTCTCTTTTGCGTTTTGCGCGTCCGCTGATAGCCCGCTCCCTGCTCCGGTTGAGGTGTGCCGGCAGGATCAGCAGGGCTTCCGTAAGAGATCCCATCAGGACCAGGATGACGACGATGGGGAGATTATGCATCACCTTGCCCATGGTGCCGCTCCCCAGGAGGAGAGGCCAGAACGCCACCACGGTGGTCAGGACCGAAAAGATCACGGGCCCTCCCACCTCCACCGCGCCGTTTACGGCGCTCTGGAGCGGTCCCTCACCCTCTTCATTTCTGCGAAAGATATTCTCTCCTATGACGATGGCGTCATCCACCACGATGCCAAGCACCGTGATAAAGGCAAACAGGGATATCATGTTGATGGAGATGTCGAACTGTGGAAGCATCCACAGGGCGGAAAGAAAGGAGATGGGAATGCCCCAGGTGATCCAGAAGGCCAGGCGGATATCCAGAAACATCCAGAGAAGGACACTTACCAATACCAGACCGAAGGCCATGTTTGTCAGGAGGAGTTCGATACGGCTCTTGAGCATGATGGACATGTCCTGATAGATGCCGATATCGACCCCTGCCGGCAGGGAAGGCCGGATCTGTTCGGCATACTTCTTGACGGTCTCTGCCACAGCAAGGGCGCTCTGGTCAGCCACCCGGTAGACCTGGATGACCGCGGACGGCTTGCCCTGAAACCTTGCAAAGAGGTCCACATCCTCGAATCCATCGCTCAGATCAGCGATCTGTCCCAGGGTTACCTTGGTGCCGTCTGCCTGGGTGATAACGGGAAGATCCCGGTATTCCGCCGCATAGTAGCGCCTCCCCTTGGTTCGGATGAGGATCTCGCCGGCCCCGGTCTTGACGCGGCCTGCCGGGAGATCCAGGCTTCCCCTCTTCACGGCCTCTGCCACCTGGCCCAGCGTCAACCCGTGTCGTCGCAGGGTTTCTTCCGATATCTCGATATGGATCTCGCCGGTTCTCACGCCGAAAAGATCTGCCTGCGTAATTCCTGGCAGATTGGTGATCTCGTTCTTGATCTCCTCTGCAAGGTTCTTGATGGTCGTTTCAGGGGCATCCCCGTAAACCGCAAGGCTGATGACCTGGCTCCGCTGGGTCACTTCCCTCACGATCGGCTTTTCAGCCTCATTGGGGAAGGTGGTAATGCTGTCCACCTCTGCCTTGACCTCGTCCAGAAGCTTTTTGAGGTCCCAGCCATCCATGACCTCGATGGTCACGGTGCCTGAACCCTCCCTTGCAGTGGAGTCGATCCGCTTGATGCCGGCCAGACCCGCCACCCGTTCTTCGATCCGGCGGATGATGGCCTCCTCTACCTCCGCTGGAGAGGCCCCCATATACTCGGTGGTCACGACAATACGATCCAGGGAGAACTCGGGGAAGACCTCGATCTTCATGGTCAGGCCTGTGACCACGCCAGCCACGATGAAAAAGATCATGAGGAGATTGGCGGCCACATGATTTTCGGCGAACCAGGCAAGAACCCCTTTCATGATGGGTCTCCCTCCTTCGAGGGGATCCGTCGTACCTCCATGCCATCGGTGACCGTCTTGAGATGGGATACCACTACCTGGTCCCCGGTATGGAGTCCTGAGCTGATCTGGACCTGCTCGCCATCGATCCGGGCCACCTCGACCTTGCGATAGCGGAGCCGTCCATCCGGGTCCACCACCCAGACCACGCGCCCCTCCCGAAGGGCGCTGCGGGGGATAATGGCCAGATCAGGGATCTCATGGCCCCGGATCTCAACAGAGACAAACAGGCCCATGGCCAAAGGCGGTCTGGCGGCATAGGGCTGGTCGACCCACACCACCACGCGGACCATTCGGGTCTGCTCATCCAGTTTCCCCTCGGCCCTGACCACCCGCCCTTCCCAAGAACGCTCTACCCCGGCGATTCGGGCCCGAATGGTTGCCAGCGCCCCGGGGCCCTGGCCCTGCGTGAAGCCGGGGACGTGAAACCACCTGAGGCTCTCGTCTTCCAGGGGGACCGCAATCTCTGCAGAGCCGGTTGAAAAAATCGTAGCCAGCTTTTCTCCGGGTCTCACGTACTGACCCAAGTCCACGTTTTCCTTTTCCACCCTCCCGTCAAAGGGCGCCTTGATCCTCGTCCGCTCGAGGTTGAGCATGGCCTTCTGCAAATCGGCCCTGTCGGCATCCAGTTTTGCCTTGGCTGCTGCCAGTTGCGGCTGCTTGAGAACCAGGGGTGTGGGCTTCTGCTCCTGTATGGCATCGTCTACAAAGAGCTGAGACCATTCCTCCTTGGCCACCTCTGCCTCTTCCTCGGCCAGACGGAGCAGGCTTTCGGAGTTTTTCACCTTGGCCTGTGCAAGGGTGACCGCCAGACGGTAGTCTTCTGGTTCAATCCCCAAAAGGACCTCCCCCTTGCTGAACTGGCCTCCATTGATCAAGGAGGGGGCGATATGGACGACCTTGCCATCCACCTGAGGCACCAGATCGATCTGTTTAACCGGTCTGACCGTGCCTTCCCCCTTGACGAGAACAGTTGGGGCGGCGGTCCGGACTTCCATGGCCCGGACCGCCGCCAAGGGGGCCGTCACCTGTTGCTTCTGGATCTGGGGCCTGCTTTCCGTGAGCTTGATCATTCCCAGTGCGCCTAATGCCATTACCGTGAGGGTCAGAATCGCCTGCATCCATCTCTTTTTTATCTTGCTCATAAAATCGCTCTCAACATCGTGTAATGGGGTCTGTTGGGTTGATTGGGTTCGTTGAGAGCCTCCCTATCATCCTATTCATCCGAATCATCCAGTCAGCACCCAGTATCCGGCACCCAGCCCCTCTACCAGACCGTGTACGCCCCAATTCCCTCTGTGTCTTCGCCCTTGACCGGGGGGAGCATTGCCCAGCCGCCGCCCAGGGCCCGGTGAAGGGTGACGCGATTGGCCAGGATTGCCAGTTCCACCTGAAGCAGTTGGTCTTCCGCCTGAAATCGCGTTTGCTGTGCATTTAATACGGTCAGATAATCCACGAGCCCGCGAACATAACGGGCCTCCGCCACCCGCTGGGTGGCGCGGGCTTCCAACAAAAACGTCAGAACGTCGGCTCGGCGCTCGACCTGTTTTCTGCGGGTCAACAGGGCCTTTTCAACATCTCTGAAAGCGTTCAGAACCGCTTTATTGTACGCCGCAACTCCCTGGGCATATCGTGCTTCGGCGGCCCGTTGATTGGCCTTTAATCGACCGGCATCAAAAAGGGGCTGGGCCAGCCCCGCAGCCAGGCTCCAGACTGCCCCGGGTTGAAAAAGATTAAACAGGTCTTCGCTGGCATAGCCGTAGCTGCCCGTCAGGCTGATGCTTGGAAAACGGCTGGCCTTGGCCACGCCGATCTGCTCATTCAAGGCCTTCAACTGAGCCTCGGCGGCTCGAATATCCGGTCTGCGCAACAGAAGTTCACTGGGCAGACCGGCCGGTATGGGGCCCAGTTTCTTGTAATAGTCCTCGGGCTGCGGATAGGGTCCACGGGTCTTGGGGTATTCACCCAAAAGCACGGAAAGGGCCTGCTGTGCGGCCCCCAGTTCCTGCCTGAGCTGAGGGATCTGTCCCTTGGCCTGGTTCAGGGTTCGCCGGGCCTGCCTGAGATCCAAAATGCTGGTCAATCCACGTTTGTAACGCCGCTCTACAAATATAACGCTGTCCTCATAATTTTTGAGGCTCTGAAGGGTGATCTGTATCTGTCTTTCAAGGGATTGGATCTGCAGATACAGGGTGATGGCCTCCGCCACGAGGCTCTGGGAAAGGGTCAACCGGTTTTCTTCCTCGCGAAGCAGTTGCGCACGTGAGGCTTCTTCTGCCCGTGCATATTTTCCCCACAGATCCATCTCATAAGATGCCGGCAGTGAAAAGCTGTACTGGTTCACGGTTCCACCGATGGAAATGCCAGGGGCAATAGTGGATTCCGGTTCACGTTGTCGCTGAGCCCCTCCCTGAAACCCCAGGGTCGGAAATCGATCTGCCCGGGTCTGAATCACCTGGTACTGCAATTCGAGAATACGCCCTGCCGCCTGCTGAAGATCCAGATTGTTTTCAAGGACCTTTTTCACCAGTCGATTCATCTCCGGATCCCCGAAAATCTCCCACCATCGGTCTTCGGGTACAACGGCCTTGGCATCGCCAGTCCGGTACTGAAACCGTTCCGGCTGCTCAAACTGAAGGTCCGGCCGCTTGAAATCAGGACCCATCTGGATGCATCCGACCCCTGTCAACCACCCGGACATCGTCCAAAGGAGAAGGCCAAAGGGGCGTCTCTTCATCATGCACCCTCCTTCTTGTCCATATCCAACCCTTTTAGACAAAATCGAACGATATGTTCCACCAGTCTCTCCTTGAAGACTTCATCGTATTCCTGTCCCGTGACCCGCGTGACCGGGACCCTGGCGAAATTGAAGTAGATCACCATAGCAAAGATGCTCACAATATCAAGCATCACGCGCTCCCTTTCTCCGTTCTCGGGCAGATAGGGCCCCAACAAAACGACCAAGTCCCCAAAAAAGGGTTTGATCACCTCATCCACCAGCATATCGGTGGCAAGCCCCGGCTTGGCCATCTCTCGGATCATGAGCTGGGAATGACACAGTCGCTCGTCATCGGTCAAAGGCCCCTTGAGAAAGGCCTCGGCCAGGGCATGGACGATGCCGGCGAGCGACCTCCCATCCTGGGTCGAAAGGACGTCCTTGAAGCATGCTTGGACCCTTCTGGCCCTGGGCATCCAGCGCGTCCTGAACACCTCCAAGTAGAGGTTCTGCTTGTTGCCGAAATGATAATTCACGGCCGCCAGATTGCAGTGGGCGGCCTGAGTGATCTCCCTGACCGTGACGGCATGGAATCCCTTTTCCGCGAAGAGGGCCTCGGCCTTGTCCAATATCCGGTCTTTGGAGTCCGTACAGTTGTCCATTGCGTCCATAATGTTGTCCTTTTATTTAATACGAACGTTTGTATAAAACAAATGTTTTAATGTCAAGGGATATTTTTGGCAACATTCTGAATCCGATTGGGGTCAGGGCTCATGTCACAACTCACTGAAAACGTGTGATTTCAATTGGAACTCAACGGCTTTCGACCCGTTTGGGAACGGCACAGTCCATTCAGGATCATCCAGGAGTTTAAAAGTTTGGCTCGCAAAAACGATAATATCGTGATCATACATTTGGCCATTGCAGTCCACCAGGAAACCCTCACGTTTGAATCCGTCCTGAGTCACGGAAAATGTTTCATCGGCCCATATCAGCATTTCAAAACCTGATGTTACAGGATCTATATTCACATACAGTGTCCCTCCAGCAGCCCAAACGTAGAAGTTGGCTTGCTCGGATCCGTGTTGCCTTTCAACTAAGGTAGGAGTGACACCAGCCGGAACAGGTGGCCGTGATTTCGGTTAGAAACTCCTCAATCTCCAGTTTATTGAGACCATGGAGCCGGTTGAACGTAACCGATCCGTTAACCGTCAGAGTGGATGGAAACCCTTGACTCTCATGCATGCGCCATGCAAATATGAGGGCGAATCA
>JAUPKI010000032.1 GCA_030837545.1 Thermodesulfobacteriota bacterium
ATGTCCATCGCCTGGTCTGCATTGATAGGGTTCGTCCGGACCAGAAGATCTGAAAACCGGATGTCGTCCCACCTGTATGCGCCGAGGTCAAACGCCTCCTCCCCAGTAACCAAGACCTTTCCATGCTGTCCCATGGACATCCTCCTCCTCCGACTCAAAATTCTATCATTCCGATATGGGAACGGGATGTTTCAAGCTTGATGCATTCGTAAAAAGTCAGAAAATGTCCTTTTTCGCCATTCCGGCGAAAGCCGGAATCCAGTCAAAACAGATAGTTAACCACGCCAAGGCGTGGTTCTGGCCCCCGTCCCGCCATTCGGCGGGATTCACCGGGGTGACGACTTTTTACGAGACCATCAAGATTTTATGTTAAGAAAATCCCTTCAGAATGCGGCGGCCCATGCAGCCCTGACCTTGCCTGTTTCGCGGTGATGAGTTATATTTAAAAAATATCGCGTCTTGACGCTTAGATCTTCAGTATATGGATATGCCGACATGTCTGATATCCCTATGTCGATTTTGAAACCGGAAAGCTGTTAGAGGATCGTGGATTCTCAATCCGGCCTCCTTAAGGTGTCCTTGAAAAGAAACTGCGACCGCCTCATCAAATGGCATCTCGACTGCGATCCGCATGAGTGTATATGGGGTAAGTCTATCGAGCAATCGTCTCTCTGATTCCAACATGAGGTTTTTATTCTATTTACACAACATGTAGTATGTCAAGAAAAAAAAGCACAATATCTAAGCCTGTCTTCAGGAGGAGTCTAATCAATTGAAAGCCTTGAATAAAAAAAATCGCATCATAGTGGGGATCCGATATGGGTGCATTCTTTCTGTATTGTGGACCGTTCTGGTCCTTCTGTTCACGACCCATCTTTACGCGGCCTCTGTGACGGAGGGGGCCAAGAGATTCATCCTGGATAACGGATTCACCGTCATTCTCAAGCAGGACCGCAGCGCCCCGGTGGCGTCCATCCAGGTCTGGGTCAAGACCGGGAGCGCCAACGAAACAGAGGAGGAGGCAGGGATCACCCATCTCATCGAACATATGATCTTCAAGGGCACCCCCGCCAGATCCACCGGAGAGATCGCCAGGACCATCGAGGCCGCCGGGGGCCACGTCAATGCCTATACCTCATTTGACAGGACCGTCTACTATGTCGAGATCCCCAGCGCCGAATTTCATACGGGTCTGGACGTCCTCTTAGACGCGGTCCAGCACTCCCTGTTCGACGCCGAGGAGCTGGAACGTGAAAAAGAGGTGGTCCTGGAGGAATACCGACGGTCGCTGGATATCCCTGAAACGCAGTTAGGGTGGGACATGATGGCCCTCTGCTACCAAAAACACCCCTACAGACGGCCCATCATCGGATACGAAGAGACGATCCGTTCCTTTGACCGCAAGGCCATCCTGGCCTACATGGACAAATGGTACACCCCTCGGAACATGGTCCTTACAGCGGTCGGGGACTTCAATACGGGAAAGGCCATCGAAAGCATCAAGACCCTGGTCAGGAATTTTCCCGAACGGATTGGAAATGCCCCTTTTAGACCGGAAGAGCCCCCGCAGACCGACCTCAGGAAGATCATCAAGAAGGACAGGGTTCAGCAGGTCTATCTGAATCTGGCCTGGCACATACCCGAATTGACCCACGAGGATATGTACCCCCTGAATATCCTTGAAATCATCCTGGGCCACGGGAAGAGTTCAAGGCTCTATAACCGGCTCAAAATGGATGCCAACCTGGTTACCAGCGTCGGTGCAGGGGTCTATGCCCTTTCAGACCCCGGCCTCTTCTCCCTGGACGCCACCCTGGGCCCCGACAAATTGGATGCCGCGCTCAAGGCCATCGGCCAGGAGATTTTCCGCATCACGGCGGAGCCGGTGTCCGATCCCGAATTGACCCAGGCCAAGATTATTTCCGAGGCCGATTTTGTCTTTGATATGGAAGACATGTCAGGGCAGGCCCAGACCCTGGCGTTTTTTCAGACCATGACCGGGGACATGTACAACGCAGACCACTATCTGAGCCATATGCAAAAGGTGACAGCCGCCGATGTCCTGCGGGTGGCCGCGAAATACCTGAGACCGAAAAACCTTTCTATCGGGATGATGGCGCCCGAGGGAAGCGAGATCAGCCTGGAAGAAAAGGCCGCAGCCTCCCTGTTCAAACCGCCCGATTCAGAGTCATTGGCAAAAGCAGCCCAAAGGCCTGAAGCGGAAGGGCAGCCCGTTAAGGTGGTCCTTCCCAATGGTATGCGCCTGATCGTCAAAGAGAATCATCGCATTCCGGGGGTTTCCATGACCGCCGCCTTTTTGGGCGGAACGCGACTCGAACCCCCGGGCAAGTGGGGCATTTCCGGCTTTGCGGCCGACATGCTGACCCGGGGCACTCGGAACAGGACCGCTGCCCAGATCGCCGCCACGGTGGAAGCGTGCGCAGGAAGGCTGAATGGATTTTCAGGAAGGAACAGCCTCGGCGTTTCAGGGAGATTCCTGAGCAAGGACATCCATGCGGGCATGGAACTTCTGACCGACGTCCTGCTCCACCCGGATTTTCCCCTTCCAGAGATGGCGAAGGTCAGAGAGGACATCCTTGCCAACATCAAGACCAAAAAGGACCGGCCCACCCAGGAACTCTTCGACCTGTTCTACCAGACCCTTTACCCCCATCATCCCTATGGGCATCCACAAACCGGGTGCGAAGAGACCATTCGGGCCATCACAAGGGGAGACCTGCAAACATGGTACCGATCCGTTGCGATGCCCACCAACCTGGTCCTGACCGTTGTGGGGGATGTGAACCGGGAGCAGTTGATCCCCTATGTCAAGACCCTCTTCGCGACTTTTCCCTCCTCGGACGAAAAGCTGCCGATGGTGGCGCCGGAACCCCCCCTCAAAGAGGCCAAAGTCGCCCATATCAAACGGCCGGGGGCCCAGACCCATCTCATTGTGGGATACTTAGGGGCAGGGGTGGAGAGCCGTCTGAATCCCCCGATGGCCCTGATTAAAACGGCCCTGGCCGGCCAGGGAGGAAGATTGTTCTCCGAACTGAGAGACGAGCAAAGCCTGGCCTATGCCATTACCGCCTTCAGAAGCCCGGGGCTGGGAACAGGGGCCTTTGGCGCCTACATGGCATGCGATCCCGCCAAGGTGGAGACGGCCACAAAGGGGCTCTTTGGGGAATTGGACCGGATCAGAGAGGAAGGCCTGACGGAAAAGGAACTGGAGGCGGCCAGGAGCTATCTATTGGGGAACCTTCAGATCGGGCTTCAGACCAATGGGAGTCAGGCCATGCAGATGACCCTGGATGAGCTGTACGGCCTGGGCTACAACCGCCTCCCCGCCTACATTCGAGAGATAGAGGCGGTCACCCCGGAGGCCATCCGGCATGCGGCCCGGGAGATCATTCTTCCGGAGAGATATGTGCTCGTGACGGTGGGGCCCGATGACGGCCAGCCGGGGACTCGCATGCCGGATGAGGGAAAAGAAGATGAGGGGTGAGGGTAGTAGGATCAGAGCGATCCTTCGACGCAGGTCGTGTCGAACCCCCCGCGAGTATTATAAATGGTGGTCACCTTCAGGCGATTCGTTGCCAGTGTCTTCTTCAGGTCGGTGTAGATCCGTTTCGTCACCCCCTCCTGAAAGAGGCCCACGTTGCGGAAGCTGACCACATAATATTTGAGGGATTTGAACTCGATACATTTCCCTCCCTCAGGGTAATACTCGATAATGAGACGGCCCACATCCGGCAGCCCGCTGAAGGGGCAGGCGGCGATCAGCTCTCGCGTCTCCGTCTTGATGTATTGATCAGGGCTGTCAAATTCAAATGTCTCCAGAAAATCCGTCCGGATGCGATCCGGACTCTCATATTCAAAAACCTTCCCTTCCGCCTCTGCCATTGGCGTGTTCTCCTTTCTTTTCCGCTCACCAGAGGATCAGCACCTTCCGCCCGTCTCTCAGCTCCCCCCGCACCTGCTCCATGTGTCGAGGCGCCGCGATCTCCCTTTCCAGGTCCG
>JAUPKI010000273.1 GCA_030837545.1 Thermodesulfobacteriota bacterium
AATGATCGCCAGCAGCAAAACCCATATGCGCAAACTGCCGGGCCGCCTCGTGGGCCAGACCAAAGACCTGGAGGGGAGGCGGGGATTCGTTTTGACCCTTGCCACGCGTGAGCAGCACATCCGGAGGGAAAAGGCCACCTCCAATATCTGCACCAACAACAGCCTCTGCGCCTTGGCCGCTGTCATGTACATGGCCTCGCTCGGGAAGACCGGGATCCGGGAACTGGCAGGCCTCAACCACGACAAGGCGGAGTATCTAAAAGCCCGCCTGAAAGGGGCCGGGTTCACCATCCCCTTTGAGCGGCCCACGTTCAATGAATTCGTTGTCGAATTTCCGCAGGGCTTTGAAAAGACCCGCAAACGTCTCTTAGAGAAAAAAATGGTTCCTGGTCTGGCACTCAAGCCCTATTATCCGGAACTCGCCAACCACTATCTTCTGTGCGTCACTGAGACCAAGACCAGAGAGGCGATAGATGCATTTGTCAGGGAGGTTACATCATGAATGATTCCTTGGGCACGACAGGACTGATACTGAACGAACCGCTGTTGTGGGAAAAGGGGAAGAAGGGGCGGTGCGGGTTTTCGCTGCCCAAACGGGATGTGGATGTGAGCCCTCTGGACCCCGGGCTTGTGGGCGAAGGCCCTGACTTCCCGGACCTGAGCGAGGTGGATGTGGTGCGTCACTATACCCGCCTCTCTCAATGGAATTTCGGGGTGGATACCGGGATGTACCCGTTGGGGTCGTGCACTATGAAATACAACCCCAAGACCAACGAACGGCAGGCAGGCCTTGCGGGTTTTACCGGCACGCATCCCCTGGCGCCGGACGCCCTCTCCCAGGGGGCGTTGCAGATCTTATTCGAGCTGGAACAATATCTGGTGGAAATCACCGGCATGGACGCGGCCACTCTCCAGCCGGCCGCGGGGGCACAGGGAGAACTGGCCGGCATGCTGCTGATCCATGCCTGGCACCGGAAAAAGGGGTCACAGCGTACCCGGATCATCGTCCCGGACACGGCCCACGGCACCAACCCGGCCAGTGTGGCCCTGTGCGGCTACCGCCCCGTGGCCGTGGCGTCTAATGAGCAAGGCATTCTGTCCGCCGAAGCGGTTGCAACGGTCATGGACGAAGACACGGCCGGCATCATGATCACCAATCCCAATACCCTGGGACTCTTTGAGGAAAATATTCTCGATATCGCTGAAGTCGTTCATTCCAAAGGGGGGCTCGTCTATTGCGACGGTGCCAACATGAATGCGGTCATGGGGGTGGTGCAGATGGGAAAGATCGGGGTGGACGTGATGCACCTGAACCTCCACAAGACCTTTTCCACGCCTCATGGCGGCGGGGGCCCGGGTTCGGGGCCGGTATGCGTTAAAAAGGAGTTGGAGCCGTTTCTGCCGGTCCCCAGGGTCGTGAAAAGGGACGATAAATATGCCTTGGAGGAAAACCGGCCCGATTCCATTGGGAGGCTTCAGACCTTTTACGGCAATGTCGGCGTCATGCTGAAGGCCTACAGCTACATCCGCACCATGGGAGCGGAAGGCCTGAAAAAGGCGAGTCAGTTAGCCGTGCTCAATGCCAACTATATCAAGGAGAAGTTGAGGAACACCCTCCATCTCGCCTATGACCGGCCCTGTATGCACGAATGCGTCTTTTCGGACAGATATCAGGCCCCGCACCATGTGACCACCCTCGACATGGCCAAGCGCCTCATGGACTATGGGTATCACCCGCCCACGGTCTATTTTCCGCTGGTGGTGCCGGGCGCCATCATGATGGAGCCCACCGAGACCGAGTCCAAGGAGGATATCGACACCTACATCGAGGCATTCAAGGCCATTGTTCAGGAGGCCCAGGAGAATCCGGATCTGCTGCACGATGCCCCGCACAAGTGCAAGGTCCGGCGGCTCGACGAGACCACCGCAGCCCGCAAACCGTGTCTGGCAGGATGAGGTTCTATGGGGACGCAGATTTCGCAGATAGGCGCGGATTATTATTGAAAATAAAAAGCCAGGGATAATCTGCGGTTACAGTGTCCAAATTCTTTTTATTGAGTCGTATGGAATGGCCACGGATATGAATCAACCCTTGGATATTGTCATCGTCGGGCTCGGCGCAGGGGGCCTGTATGCCTCCAGGGCAGCCCTCAGCTTCAACCGGAAATGCCGGGTCACCTTTATCGAGAAGCGTGACTTTGATCAGTTCTCCCCCTGCGGTCTCCCCTCTGTGATCGAGGGGGTAGTGAAGGATTTTGAGGACCTGAAATACCATGTCCCGGAGGTGAAAAACCGTCTTGTCAAGCTCCTTCAGCATGAGGCCGTATCCATTGATGCCGCGAAAAGGATCATAACGACAGTTGACCTGGGCACGTCCGAGGAAAAGCAGATCCGATACGACGCCCTTATCCTCGCCAATGGGGCCTCTCCCATCAATCTCCCCATCCCCGGTGCGCGGGAGTTCGCCGGAAGGGGGATCCATTTTGTATCGGATATCGACAACAGCCGTGCCCTCCTCGACGCGGCTGCTGCGTCAGGGAAGAAACGGGCGGCGGTGGTGGGCGGGGGCGCGGCAGGGCTCGAGGTGGCCGTTGGGCTGAGACGCCGGGGCCTCGATGTGACGGTCACCAAGCGCACCCCGGCCCCATTTCCCCGCAATCTCGACCCGGAGATGGGAGATGCGATCGTTGATGAACTGGAAAGCCTGGGAATACGAGTTCTGTTCGGCAGGGGGATCGACCGCATCGACGGGGACAGGAAGGTGACATCCGTGCAAATCGCCGGAGAAGCCATCCCCTGCGACATCGTGGTCATGGCCGTGGGCATGAGGGCCAACACGCGGCTTGCCGCGACCGCGGGCATAGAAATCGAACATGGCTTAGTGACGGTCAACAACCGTATGGAAACCTCGGTTCAGGGAATCTACGCCATCGGAGACCTGGTGCGCACCTACTCCCGCATCGATGAGACGCCCACGACCATGCAGTTGGCCACATCCGCCTACCGCCAGGGGATGACTGCGGGCGTCAATGCGGCCGGAGGAGACACCGCCTATCCGGGTGCCCTCAGCACCTTTCTCACCAAGGTGGGGGGCCTGGAGATCGCCGCAACCGGCTACACGCTCCAGACTGCCAGAGACCTGGGGTATGATGTTAGGGCTGTTTCCACAAGACGGGAGACCCGGCCCCACTACATGTCGGACGTGACGGACATCCAACTGAGGGTCATTGTAAACGTAGCGGACGGTAAGATCCTGGGGGCACAGGCCCTGGGAAAGGAGGGGGCCGCGTGGCGGATCAATCTCCTGGCCTTGGCCATTCACGGGGGAATGACCCTGTATGACCTCATGGATGCCGAACTCTCCTACAATCCGCCGGTATCGCAGATGGTCGATCCCCTGTCCCAACTTGCAGAGGTAGGGCTCAAACGGCTCGGGCTGCCACCCAGGAAATGCGAAACAGCCTTTTTTCCTGGTGCTCTCAACGAATGAACCCAACAAACCCGATACCCCCAACAAATCCGCACCCTGTGGCCCCCTTCCCGAAAAAGAAATGGCTCTGCGTCCAGCTCCCGCTGACCGATTACCGGGAGGCCTGGAGGCTCCAGATCGATCTCGTGACCGCGAGATGGGAGAAGCGCCTCGACACGGATGTGGTCCTTCTGGTGGAGCATCCTCCGGTCTTTACCCTGGGCCGGAGGGGCGGGATGGGGAATCTGACTGTGTCCGAGAATGTCTTGAAGGAACGGGGCATCCCGATTATCCAGGTGGAGCGGGGCGGGGACATCACCTTCCACGGCCCGGGTCAGCTCGTGATCTACCCGATCGTTGACCTGACCGCCGCCCGTCTGGGAGTGACGGACTATGTGGAAATACTGGAAGAGGCAATCATCCGGGTCGCGGCGAACTGGGGGATCACTGCCAACCGGAACCCCCTCAACCGGGGGGTCTGGGTAGGGAACAGCAAACTGGGAAGCATCGGGATCGCGGTCCGCCACGGGATCAGCTTCCACGGGGTCGCCCTCAATGTCAATCTGTCGCTCGAACCTTTTACCTGGATCCACCCCTGCGGCCTCAAGGGAATCGAGATCACATCGCTGGAAAAAGAACTCGGGCGCAGCGTGTCCATGGATGACGTGCGCAAGGCGTTACGGCGCCATATTGAGGATGTTTTCGGGGTTGAGCTGACCATGACAGAGATTGCGAAGGATTTAGGAATTGAGGAATTGAGGAATTGGATATTAGGGATTGGGTAATGGGTATCTGGGAGCGCTTTTTGAATTTGAGGCATTTTAGGCAGTATATTGAGACTCTTTGCGGCTTGGCGTCTTGGCGTGAGACCATTTTTGGGTTGCGGCTATGCCGCTTTTTAGTCCTTTCAGTCCCTTTGGGCCCTTCCCAACGGGAGGTTTGATGGCTCAGCAGAAGGATCCAAAACCCAGCCCCCGCAAGCCCGAATGGCTGCGCCGGAGGCTCCCAACCGGCCCCGCCTATGAAAAGATGAGGGATCTTCTGAATGCAGGCCGGCTCCACACGGTCTGCCAGGAGGCCCACTGTCCCAATATCTGGGAGTGCTTTACCAGGGGCGCCGCGACCTTCCTGGTCATGGGACCCCGATGCACACGGGCCTGCAGCTTCTGCGCAGTGGGGCATGGTCGGCCGGCCCCCCTCGATCCCCATGAACCGCTCCGGGTCGCCGAGGCCGTTAAGGAGATGGGCCTCACCTACATCGTCGTCACATCGGTCACACGGGACGATCTCTCTGACGGCGGCGCAGGCGTCTTCGCCGAAACGATTCAGGAGATCCGCCATCAGGTCGCCCACGCCGCTGTGGAGGTCCTGATCCCTGACCTTCAGGGAGACAGGGGTGCCCTCCGGACCGTAATCCATGCCCGACCCGCTGTCCTGAACCACAACCTTGAGACCATCCCGCGCCTTTATCCCCGGGTGCGTCCGGGCGCGGACTATGGGCGGTCCCTCGACATCCTGAGATGGTCCGCTGAGGAAGACCCGTCCATCCCGACGAAATCAGGTCTCATGCTGGGCCTCGGTGAATCGGACAGGGATGTGGAGGAGAGCCTGGGGGACCTCCTCGAGGCAGGCTGCTCCATCCTGACACTGGGACAATATCTCCAGCCATCCAGAGACCATCTCCCAGTGGAGCGGCATGTCCACCCGGAGGAATTCGATCGCTTGAGAGAAAAGGCCCTTGACATGGGCTTTCGAGCAGCCGCCAGCGGACCCTTTGTCAGGAGTTCCTACCAGGCGGAAGAGCTTTGGCGCAAGGCACAAGGCGTCAGGCGTTAGGCGCAAGGCACAAGGCGCAAGGGGTTGAGTCCTGCTGAGAGCGGGATTGAGACTTACATCCGCTTATCAGCTATCAGCCATGAGCTATCAGCCAGTATCCAGTATCCAGTCCCGCTGAAGACGGGATTTCCGCTTCGCTACAACAAGTATCAAGGATCGAGCATCCAGCATCCAGTCTGAGGCTTTTGTTGAGATTCCTTGCCTTCATATCCGTCTTTCTGACGATCTACGGTCTCCTTCACTTCTATGCCTTCTTGAAGGTGCAGAAGGCCTTTGCCTTTAGCAGGGGGATCGGCGCTGTCCTTGTCTGCTTCATGCTCGTGATGGTCCTTTCCCCGATGATCGTCCGGCTCAGTGAAAGCCTCGCAACGGATGCCCTGTCCAGGACCCTGGCCTTTGCTGCATATACCTGGATGGGACTTCTTTTCCTGTTCGTCTCCGCCGCCTTGTTCATCGACCTCTATCGTCTGATCTGCGCTGTCGGGGCTCATCTCTTTCACGGAAAATTAGGCAGGTGGGTCCCGTCGGCCACGGTCGTCTTTTTCGCTGCACTTGCCGCCTCTGTGGTGGGGACGGCCTACGGATACCTGGAGGCTGTGACGATTCGAAATGCACATATCACGATTCAAACGCCCAAAATCCCGAAAGGGCTAAAGAGGCTCAGGATCGTCCAGATCTCGGACATTCACTTAGGATGGATGGTGGGGGAGAGGAGACTCGAAAACATCCTTGCCAGGGTGCGGGAAGCCAAACCCGATATCCTGATTTCCACCGGCGATCTGGTGGATGGAGAGATGGACGACGCGTCAGGCTTGGCGGAGATGTTCCGGCTTATTCGCGCCCCGTACGGAAAATTTGCCGTAACGGGCAATCACGAATTCTATGCCGGCCTTGACCGGTCCCTACGCTTTACGAAGGCGGCCGGATTTACGGTCCTCAGAGGGACTGGGGTCGATATCGAGGGAGTCATCTTCATTGCCGGGGTAGATGATGAGGCCGGTCATCGGTCTGGCCTTTTTGCGGGAGACAGGGAAGAGGAATTGCTGTCGCAGGTTCCGGTCGGCCGGTTTGCCCTCCTTCTGAAGCACAGGCCCTATGTGGACCCGAAGGTCGACAGGCGTTTTGACCTTCAGCTTTCGGGCCACACCCATGGGGGGCAGATCTTTCCATTCAGCCTCATTATCAAAATGCTCTATCCCGTGGACGCAGGGCTGTTGAAACCGAAGGATGGGGCATACCTCTATGTGAGCCGGGGGGCCGGTACGTGGGGGCCGCCCATTCGATTTTTCGCCCCTCCTGAAATAACGACTATCGACCTGATCCACGGGAAAGGTCCGGAATAAGCCTTTCTCCACCGAGACAACAGCCCTGCTGCCGCTAAAAAATCTCTCTCCTGTTTTCCCGGTGATCCACCACGTAGAGGAGTTGGGCCTTTTGCCGCAGTTCCGCTTCGAGGCTGGGAAGCCTCTCACGTTCAACGCCGTACATCCTGATGAAGACCTTCCTGTATCCCTTGGGAACATGCTCATAGGTGCTCAGGATGCTGACCATGCGACCCCCGTACTGTCGAATGATATCAGCAAGCTCTTTGATCGATCCGGGACGGTCTTCAGACTGGAAGGCGAACTGTATCCCACGCTTTCCCACACCGGTCAAGGAAATCAAGACCCTGAACAGGTCCCCCTTGGTGATGGTGCCGACAAGCCGACCATCCGCGTCCACCACCGGCGCTCCCGATATCTTGTTCTTCATCAATATCTCTGCGGCCTCTTCAGCAGTATAATTGAAGGGTATGGTGATCGGGTCCTTGCTCATGATGTCCTTGACCGTCATTTTAACCATAAGAAAAAGCAGTTCATGTATCTCCAGGCTGGTGGCATCGGATGGGGAGGCCCTTTTCAGGTCCCTGTCCGTGACAATCCCCACCAACTTGCCCTTTTTCATAACAGGCAGCATGGGGACGGCATTTTCCCTCATGATTTTCATGGCGTCCTGCATGGAGTCATTTATGTCGACAGTGATGACTGTCTTGCTCATCCAGTCTTTTACCAACATCGTAACCCCCCCTTTCTTTTCCGCGACCCGCCTGTACCTTTACCATGGATCGCCTGCTTTGGCGGATTTGATTCCTGTGAATCAACAAAAAAGCGACGCATGCTCACCCGTAAATATGAACCGAACAGGCTGTTTTTGTAGCGACAGAAGCGCATTCCTGAACTCGTCCTGGGCGAACGGGATCCTTGTCACAGAACTGGTATGAATGATCACGGTCGAGACCTTCTGAACATACCTCCGCAACAACCCTATCAAATGCCTGGCTGAAACGCAATCGAAATTCCCCACCAGTTTAAGGTGCAGGCAATTCTCGTTGAGATGGGTCAAAATTTTAAACTCGGCCCTCATGATGAGACCTCCTTTAACAGCCCATTTTCAAATTCTGTCTGCATAATGGCGTAGCAACGGATGTGCCAATGATGGAAAATGACAGGGAGAAAGAGTATAATTAATTGAATTAATATTGCTTTTTCGTAAAGACCCGCCAAACATAGCGTCCTGTTTGAAGGCAATGATGTCGATTTGTTTTACAAATTGTAAACCAAAGCGTAACCGTTCACGGGTTCAGAGGTTCAAGGTTGCCTTTTTTGTGCCCCTGATCCGATGCTGAAGGCACATGTGCCATCAGCGGCACCGGATTCGGCACTTCAGACCGGGAAACAAGCGACCTAACGAATGGATTTTAACAAAAGAAGTGCCCCGTTGCCTTCGAATCGGGTCTTCAACTCTGCACTTACCGCTAATCCCGCTTTGCAGCGGGAAACCTTAAACCCGGAACCTGTGAACGCTTACAAATATTGTGGCAAAACTATTGGAAATCTTTCCGCTGGTAGGCTATAAGGAAATCGTCCCAGTTCAAGAATCAAAGGAGTCTTGGTATGAAACAGAATGTGGTCATTGTGGGTGCGGTGGCCCTGGGACCGAAGGCCGCCTGCCGGTTCAAGCGATTGTCGCCCGAGGCGACGGTTACCATGATCGATCAGAGCGATCTGATTTCTTACGGGGGATGCGGGATCCCCTACTTTGTATCCGGGGATGTGAGCGATGCAGGGCAGCTCCAGTCCACCAGTTTTCATATGCTTCGCGATGCGAAGTTCTTCAAGAACGCTAAAGACATCGATGTCCTCACCCATGTCAGGGCGGTTTCCATAAACCGGAGCCGAAAAGAGCTCCACGTCCGGCATGTCATCAACGGAAAGGAACAGACCCTCCCCTATGACCGGCTCGTCCTCGCCACCGGAAGCCGACCCAAACGGCTCCCGATACCGGGCGTTGATTTAGACGGGGTCTTCACCTTGTCGGATCTGGGGGGTGCTGTGGCCATCAAGGAGGTGGTGGCAGGGGGCAAGGTTGAGAAGGCCGTTATTATCGGGGGGGGCGCCATCGGCCTTGAAATGGCCGAGGCCCTGGCCGATCTCTGGGGGATCGAGACCTCGGTTGTCGAGATAGCGGATCAGATACTGCCAGGGATTGTCAGCCCCGTCGTGGCTCGAATGGGACAGCATCAGATGGAGGAAAACGGGATAGCCATCTACCTGAAGGAGGAGGTGCGCCGCCTGGAGGGCGACGGCCGCGTGGAACGTGTGGTGACCAACCAACGGACATTGGAGGCGAACCTGGTCATCATGGCGGTAGGGGTTTCCCCCAATGCAGACCTTGCCAGGGATGCTGGACTCGATGTCTCGTCGGCAGGCGCCATTGTGGTGAACGAGAAGATGCAGACCTCTGATCCTGATATCTTTGCGGGGGGGGACTGCGTGGAGATCATGGACCTAGTGACAGGGAAGCCGGCCTCCTTTCCCTCAGGGTCTCTCGCCAACCGGCAGGGACGGGTTATCGGTACCAATCTCGCCGACGGAAACGCCGCCTTTGAAGGGGCTGTGGGAACCTTTGTCATCAAGCTCTTCGATATATCCGTGGCCAGTGCCGGGTTGAGCCTTCAGAAGGCCCGATCCCATGGCTTTGACGCACTGAGCGTGTTCGTCGTCCAGTTTGACCGGGCCCACTTTTACCCGGAGAAAGAACTGGTCTACCTGGAACTGGTCGTGGAGAAGGGGACGGGGAGGGTCCTGGGGGTCCATGGGCTTGGGGGCATGAATTCAGGGTTGTTTGCACGGGTCAGCGCAGTGGCCGCCGTCCTGAGGTATCGGCCCACGACCGCTGACATCAGCAATCTGGAACTCCCTTACGCGCCACCGTTTTCTTCGGCCATGGATGTCCTTAACGCCCTGGGAAATACGGCTGAAAACACCCTGCGGGGAAAAAACCGGGTCATTGACGCAGATCAGTTTGCAGACTGGTGGATGAAGAGGGAGAAGGGCGACACCCTCTTTTTAGACTGCCGCGGCTGGGGGAATGCCGAGGAGTTTGTCAAAAAGTATCCGCGCGACTGGAAGAGCATCCCCCAGGATGAGCTGACCGCCCGGATGGCAGAGGTGCCGAGGGATAAGCGTCTGGTCCTGATCTGCAATACGGGTGTCCGGTCCTACGAGGCCCAGATTACCCTCGACCAGATGGGCATCCACGACGCCTACAATCTTCAGGGAGGGGTTGCGGCAATAAAAAAATGGGGGCTCGATCTCCTGCCGTCGGATGTTTCGAATAATGGCTAAGGCGGGCTAAGCCCGCAATCCAGTTTCGTTTCTTAGCTCGAAGCTGAAAGGTGAAAGGTGGAAGCTCGTTGAATTATCCTTTGAGCTTTCTGCCTTGTGCCTATTGCTTGATAGCCCATCAAAAATTTTCTTGTTTTCTTTGACAGAAAAGCAGGGAATAAGGTACTAAATTGGGTGACCAGGGAGGCATGAACTTCTTCTGAAACATCAAGAAAAAGGGGCTTCAACATGGACTTGGACGCTATACGGACCGTGGTAAAAGGGAATGCGCTGTTTGAGGACTTGGACCCGGCTGCCCTGCAGGTGTTGATTGCTAAGGCACGTAGCAGACAATTTTTCCCGAGTGAGGTGATCTACCATAAAGGGGAGACCTCCACCGGAAAGATGGGGCTGATTGTCTCCGGCAAGGTTCATGTGGTGGCGGATAATGGGTATGTGGTGCGAGAACTGGGGGCCGGCGAGATGGTCGGCGAGGTGGGCACGGTCAGCCGACAGGGAAAACGCACCGTGACGCTCACGGTCGTCGAACCGGCGGAGATCATTGAATGGCATATCGAGGGTATCGAGGAGGCCTCACCCGAACTCATGAAGCGGCTCAAGGACCTGGCATGGAAGCGACTGAAATACTATAGTGAATAACGCCGCAGTCTGACCCGCAAATTTTGCCTTGACGGTTCTTGACCTGCCAAGAAAATTCTGGTAAAAGATATAAACAGTGGGCGATTAGCTCAGGTGGATAGAGCGTTGGTCTCCGGAACCAGAGGTCGCGCGTTCGAGTCGCGCATCGCCCACCATCAATAAAAACAAGGGGTTGCGATGCTTTTTGTAGCCCCTTTTTTCTTGCCAAAAATCAGCGTAACCCACACTATACCCCACAGCCAGTCTCTAAAACAGGGCTTTTGGGCCTCCTGGATTCTTGACGCCCGCGCTCCCGAAGAGTGCCCTCAAGACGCTCTTGCAAGGTCGCCGGTCAGCGGAGCAGTATTGCTGGACAATGCACCGGTCTTGAACGGCCTTGCTGGAGCCGAAAAAACTCATCATCTCATTGGCATTATTATTGGCCCCCGGCATCGCCGCCGCCGACTGGACCACGGTAAGGAGTAAGGTTCGAATGCAACCCAGCGATGAAAGTAAGATGGAAATCTATCTACGTCCTACCTATGCCATTGATTCCGACCACGAGAGCGTTGCGGCCGCGGCCGAGCGAGTTACCAGGGGGTGTTCCGACGATGCGGCCAGGGCAGTCGCATTGTTTTATTTTGTCAGGGATTCGATCCATTATAATGTCTTCATGATTTCTGTATTCAAAGAGGATTTTAAGGCGTCCAGGATCCTGGAATGGGGCAAGGGCTACTGCGTCCAGAAGGCTGTTCTCCTGACAGCCCTGGGAAGGGCTGCCGGCATCCCGAGCCGGATGGTCTTTGCCAAGATCACCAACCACCGGGTGCCTCCCCATGTGTATGAAAAACTGGGCATCAACACCTTTCCCAGACACGGATATAACCAGTTCTTCCTGAATGGCCACTGGGTGACCGCTGCGGCTACGTTCGACAAGCGCCTGTGCGACAGGAATGAACTCCCTGTGGTGGAATTCGATGGAAAGAACGATGCCATATTGCCGGAAAAGGACCTTCGAGGGGGACCCTATATCGAGTACATTGAAAAATTCCCCCCCGCAGAGGACCTTCCCTTTGACTGGATTGTCGAGAGGATTGTGCGGATTGTGGGTCCTGACAAGCGGCCGTGGCTCAAAAGGGAGGACGAAAAGCCCTTTATCTCGAAATGAGTTCAGCCGTCATTCTGACAACCACATGCCCCCACCCGCCGCAAGAGGGTCCTGTGTCAAAACATCCGGTGGTGTTGAACATGACCTCGTTGGGGTTGCGGCCGTTCATCAGGTTTTCAAAAAAGGCATTGATGAGCACCGTCAGGTTGGGCATCAGAAAGGCACATATCCGATCCGGATTCTCCTTGGTGAGGAGATTGCCTGAATTATCGAAAATCAACTTCTGACCGACGATATGCCCTGAGTGGCACCCTTTCGATTCGATGACCTCGGCAACCAGTCTGTATTTGGATGCCTTAATGGCGTTTTGAAACAGGTCTTGAAATTTAGGGTTTTTTTCAATCACTGACCAATCCTGCTCTTCGAGGTTCAGTCTTCTCCGAATAATTTCTGCGAGTTGTGCCTTATCCATGCTGTCCCCCCTTGTGGATGTTCATTGTAGCCGTTCACGGGTTCAAAGGTTCAGAGGTTCAAAGGTTGTATTGTCATCACCACAGGTCATTTTGCAAACGTTTTATACGGGAAAACGGACCGCTTCTACATTCCGACAAACCTGGAACATGGTATTTGTCAATTATGTGGCAAGGCCAGCATTCCTTACGAGGGCTTGAGGTCCAATCTATTGGGTTTACCCCTCCATTTCTACTCGGT
>JAUPKI010000274.1 GCA_030837545.1 Thermodesulfobacteriota bacterium
TGGGTGTTCGTCCCCTTGCCTTACACTATCTATAAAATTTAATAGTTTTTGTTCATTGTGTCCCGAAAACCTTAGAATACCCCCAGGGAAATGAGATCGATATTTTTTTGTAAAAAGATGTAATAATGCTGTCTTTCCAACGCCCCCAAGTCCTAACACAAGTACAGGCTCAACATCTTTAGAATCTGATACCACCTTTTTTAGAAAATTTAGTTCATATTCCCTGGAAACGAAAACATTTTCCAAAGAATCAATATCTTCAATTGGGGCGGTAAAATCCATAACCTATACCTTTTTATACATCTAACGATAAAGATTGTATGCGGAGTGAAGCGGATTTGCCACACAATTTGGCATAGATTGTTTCGGCTTCATTCCGCATACAATCTGGTTGAACTAAGCCGCGGGCTCAGCTATGGGGATCCAATTGCAGCAGATCCCGCTTGAGTTGAAAAAAAAGCCGTTCTTTGACAATTGAATAGCGTTTTTGCCTGGAAAGGCCGGATGAGTTCGTGCTGAACGAGGCTTGCTGGGTGTAATTGAGGATGCCTGGAGCGGCCAGAAAACAGGCCTATCCATTGTCCGCAAATGGGTTTCGTAGATGGAGAGATGAATCTGGTTCGCAGATATCCGGTCATGGTGATAATGCTGAAGGTTTCAGGACTTCCTTCAGAACCATCCTCCCTTTGCCGCAATAAGGGCAGATTCTTGGGTCACAGCCAGTGATCCGGGTCAAGAGATCCTGCCATGTTTCCCTGACGTCCGTGGAGAAATTGGGATCGCTGACACCCAGTAACGTCTTGGCCACAACGAGTTTTGAGTGCCTGTTCCGGTTGCTCAAGATGCCATAATGCCTGATCTTGATGAATTGATCGGGTAAAATGTGCATAAGGAAGCGGCGAATGAACTCTTCTGCGTCGAGGGTCATGTATTTGACCGTATCGTTGTCAGTGCGATCCCGATACCGGAAGGTGACCTGATCCCCCTCCATGTGGACCACCCTGTCATTGGAAATGGCGACCCGGTGGGTGTATCGACCCAGGTAGTCCATGACGGTTTCAGCATTGGAGAACGGGCGTTTGCAGTAGACGACCCAATCCTGCTGGTAAAGATCGCTGAGAAGCTCATTAAACGATCCGTCTTGTTGCATGTGATCGATCTTCCCGGGGAATTTCAGTTTGCCTTTCTGCCTGGCGTCATTGAGGTAGGCAAGGAACTTCCCCCGAAACAACCGGGAAAGAGCCTTTACGGCAAGAAAGAAATCCTTTTTGCACGGTATCCACTGGGTTTGATCCGGAGAGAGGCCGCCTCCTGTGACGATACAGTGCAGATGGGGGTGATCCATGAGGGTCTGGGACCAGGTATGCAGGACCGCTATGAAGCCGACCTCTGCGCCCAGGTGCTTGGGATCTTGGGTCAACGTTCTGAGGGTCTCTGATGCAGCCTTGAAGAGGATGTTGTATACCACTTCCTGGTTCCGTAAAGCCAAAGGTCTCAGAGAATCCGGGAGTGTAAATACCACATGAAAGTACGTCGTGGGGAGTAAATCCCTTTTCCTGGCCTCAAGCCAGCGCTCCTTATCCAGGCCCTGGCATTTGGGACAGTGCCGATTCCTGCAGGAGTTGTACGAAACTTTCAACTTCCCACAATGATCGCACCTGTCCACATGGCCGCCAAGCTCTGCCGTGCGGCACAGTTCGATAGCCCGCATGGCCCGCAGATGCCTTAATGGCATCCTTTGGCCATGCGATTCCCGGTAGGCGGGTCCGTGAGACCGAAAGACATCGGCCACCTCAAGGGAACTTCGCATCGGAAGTCCCCTTTCTTAACGGCCGGGCTGTTCCTTGAGCAGATCGATCGGGCTCCTGACCCTTGCGATGTCCTTCCCCGAAATGTGGAGATAGACGGAGGTGGTGTTCGCTGTTGTATGACCCAAAAGCCGCTGAATGTGGTACAGATCGGTTCCGGATTCCAGGAGATGCGTTGCAAAGCTGTGTCTCAGGGTATGCACCGAGGCTTTCTTGTGAATGCCCGCTTTGTCAAGGGCCTTCTTGAAGACGCTCTGAACGCTTGAGACGCTGATGGGCTCACCGGGCTTGGCTCCGGGAAACAGCCATTCATCAGGCCTATAGGCCCTCCAATAGTCACGCAACAGCGCCAGGGTACGGTGTCCAAGCAGGGTATAGCGATCCTTGCTCCCTTTACCGTCTTCCACCCGGATGGTCATTCGCTTGCTGTCGAGATGGGAAATCTTCAAACGGGTCGCCTCTCCAACTCTGAGACCGCCGGAGTAAATGGTCGTCAATATGGCCCGGTGCTTCAGATTATCGATGCATCCCAACAGCGCTTCCACCTCTTCCATGGACAAAACGATGGGAAGCTTCTTGCTGTTCTTGATGCGAGGGATCTTGGTGCAGTTCCATTCCCTTTCAAGCGTCGTCGCATAAAAGAATTTCATGGCGCTGTAGGCCTGATTGATGGAGGATTGAGATACCTCCTTTACCTTTATGAGATGATGAAGATAATTGCGGATCTCTTCATCTCCCATTTCGACCGGGGAGCGACCATAATGCCGGACAAACTGCAACATCCAGTGCAAGTAACAGCTTACGGTCTTTGGGCTATAGTTTTTTAGCTCCAAATCCATCTTCATTTGATCGTATAATCTTCCCATCATGTGTCTCCTTTCTTGTTTAGAGGTTGTTGGTTCTCTAAATTCTTACAGAAAGGAGACCATGTTTGAAAACCGATCAAACACGATGGCCTTCAAAAAACTACGGCCCCGATAAAACGCTATTCAATTGTCAAAGAGCAACGCCCTCAAGAAATGGGCAAGACCAAAACTACCGCGGAGCGGTTTAGTTCAACAAATTCAAAGAGGGGGATGATGAAAGAGATGAAGAATATTTTGAAGAAGGCTGTGTTAATCTGCCTCGTGCTGGTAA
>JAUPKI010000275.1 GCA_030837545.1 Thermodesulfobacteriota bacterium
CTGTCAGACATCGTGCATCTTGAGGCCGAACAACATCAAGCATGGACATTGTTGAGAGAGTAGAGTTCATCAGAGGGGCACTCGGATTTGAGGGACTCACCCAGGGACAACTGGAAGAGATTGCCGAAGCGGCCTTTCAGCTCAATAGGTGACGACCCAGTGCGGAATAATCATGTGGATGAGAGCGAAGGAAATCCAAGCGGAATTTCAGTTTGCCAAACATTTTGTTCCACTGTAGGGTACAGCCGCTAAAAGGCATCTGATCATGGGAAGGGTGGCTTTTCCTGATGAGATATGGGTGTTAGCCCCAGCCGCGCGTTCCGAGGGTAAACCCTGTGGGAATTTTGCTTGACAAGGGATTGCTTTTTGAGAAGAATCCTAAAAAGAAGGATTAGAAAAACTAAAAAGAAGCGTATTTTTAATTAGTTACTTAATTCCATCTTATTTTTGTGTGTCTGAATTAGGCTAAGAGGGGGGGTGATACCAACATATCAGGGGAAGTGGTGGTAACATATCTTAGACTCACATCCGTTGGTTAGTCACCAAAACTCTAAAGGAGGGTTAAGATGAAACACTGGAAATTGGCATCGTTGGTTTTGTTTTTATCCGTTGTTGGGCTTCTTTTCATCATTTCACCTGCTTATGCACAACAAAAACCTATTGAATTAACCTATTCTAACTTTTTCCCCGCCCCGCATAAGAACGCCGTTCTCTCCGTAGAATGGGGCAAAGAGGTAGAAAAAAGAACGAATGGCAGAGTGAAGGTGACGGTTTTCCCGGGAGGCACCCTCACACCGGCAGCCCAATGCTACGACGGCGTGGTTAAGGGACTGTCTGATGTGGGACTGTCCGTTCTCGGATACACCCGCGGCAGATTCCCCCTGACCGAGGTTATCGACCTTCCTCTCGGCTACAAGAACGGTCTCGAAGCCACGAAACTGATCAATATTTACTACAAGAAGTTCAAGCCGAAGGAATTCGATGATGTAAAGGTGATGTACCTTCATGCCCATGGTCCTGGCATCCTCCACACCAAGAAGCCCGTCTCGAACCTGGAAGAACTCAAAGGGATGAAGATCTCCTGTCATGGTCTGAGCGCGAAAATCATAGGCGCCCTTGGCGCGGTGCCGGTCGCCATGCCCATGCCCGATAGATACGATGCCATACAGAAAGGGGTTGCTGAAGGGGGCGTGTTCCCAGAAGAAGCCCTGAAAGGCTGGAAACTGGCGGAAGTGGTCAATTATACCACGCAGAATTTCGGATCCGCTTACACAACCGGCTTTTTCGTTGTTATGAACAAGGAAAAATGGGCTTCCTTGCCGCCAGACATCCAAAAGATCATTGAAGAGATTAATAATGAATGGATTCTCAAGACAGGGCAAGGCTGGGATGAAATCGATAAGATAGGTTATGAGCTGGCTGCTGCCAAGGGAATAAAGAATATCGCCCTCTCAAAGGCAGAGGACGAAAGATGGCATAAACAGGTGGCGCCCGTTTTGGACGATTACGTGAAAGCCACGAATGAGAAAAAACTCCCTGGCGCGGAAGCCTTAAAGTTCTGCCAGGAAGAACTCAAAAAACTTCAGAAATAAAGCAAATGGGGGGAATGGATGATGGATCGCATCTCATTCCCCCTTTTTTTGTCAAAAGCGCGGAAACGTCAAGCGGGGGTGCGTCATGCAGCCAATAATCAACAAAGTGCGAGAGCTCAGTAAGTTTCTCAATGTTTTTGCAGGCATAGCCATTACCTTTATCATGCTTTTGACGGTCATTGATGTCATCTTGAGGTCCTTTCGCATGCCCATTACCGGAACTTATGAGCTGGTCGCATTCTCAGGGGCCATTGTCATCGGCTTTGCTGTTCCGCTCACCACCTTGCTCAAAGGTCACGTGCTTGTGGACTTTTTTGTCCTCAAGTTTCCGAAAGGAATAAGGAATGCCGTGAACGTTATTACCAGACTTCTTGGAATCGGAGTTTTTTCCTTGCTCAGCTGGAATCTCATCAAAATGGGGATGGATTTTTACAGATCAGGAGAGGTATCGCTCACGCTGCAGTTGCCATTCTACCCTGTGGCTTTTGGATTAGGCTTCTGCGCCTTCGTTCAGTGCCTCGTCCTCATCGCCCAAATCTTTGAGGTAATCGGAGGCACCTATGAGTGAGGTTACGATTGGAATCATCGGACTAACTACCGTTCTCATTCTTTTCCTGACCGGCATCGAACTGGCATTTGCCATGGCCCTGGTGGGATTTATCGGGTTCGGTTATCTTGTTTCGTTTAATGCCGCTGTGAATCTCCTGGCCAAAGACTTCTTTGACACCTTTGCTTCTTATGGCTTCACCGTCATCCCTCTTTTCGTGCTCATGGGTCAAATCGCCTTTAATGCCGGCATTGCGAAAAGGCTCTATGACGCTGCATACCGATTTATCGGGCACATACCCGGCGGTTTGGCCATGGCCACCGTGGCCGGGGCAACGGTATTTAAAGCCATTTGCGGGTCTTCACCCGCCACAGCCGCGACCTTTGCAAGTGTAGCCGTTCCCGAGATGGACCGGTACGATTACGACAAGAAGCTCTCCACAGGGACCGTGGCAACCGTCGGGACCCTCGGCATTCTCATTCCGCCCAGTGTGACGCTGATTGTCTTCGGCATCATCACGGAGCAGTCCATTGGAAAACTCTTTCTTGCCGGGCTTGTTCCGGGATTGATGATCGCCCTCTTCTTCATCCTAACCATCTATTTTTGGTGCAGGATGAATCCAGCACTTGGGCCTAAAGGCGAGAAATCAACATGGAAGTCCCGGATTGCCGCCCTGCCTGAGGTGCTATGGGTCGTGGGTGTGTTTCTCCTTGTCATCGGCGGCTTAATGTACGGCTTCTTCACGCCTACCGAGGCGGGAAGCGTCGGCACCTTTGCTGTTCTGGTTTTATCCGTTATCAAAGGGGATATTAATTTCAAGGGATACATTAAGTCGGTGGTAGAGTCCCTTCGCACGGCCTGCATGGTCCTCATGCTGATTGCAGGCTCCGCGGTGCTGGGCCATTTCCTCACGAGAACCAAGATCCCGATGATTGCAGCGGATTGGATTATATCCCTTCCCCTCAGCCCGGATATGATTATGGTTATCATCAGTGTGGTTTACCTTATAGGGGGCTCTTTCATCGACGATTTGGCCTTCATGATCCTGGCCACGCCCATTTTTTATCCGGCCATCGTTAAATTGGGCTATGATCCCCTCTGGTTTGGCATGATCATCGCCATCACCGTCATGATCGGCGTGGTCATTCCCCCTGTGGCGATCAACGTCTTTGTGGTGAGAGCGGTCACGAAACAACCGTTCAATGTGATTTACAAAGGGGTCTATCCCTTTCTCATCAGCTTGGTAGGCGCTGCGGTCTTGTTGTTTATATTTCCACAGATCGCTATTTTTCTCCCTTCCGTGTTGATGAAGTAGAGGTAGAGGGTCGTCATCGTGATTTCTGAACAAAAATACTGGAACCCTGTTCTCGAGACCATCGCTCACGAAAAGATCAGAAAGCTCCAGCTTGAAAAATTTAAAAAGATTTTCAGTTGGGCCTATGAGCGATCCATATTTCACAGGGGGCTCTATGAAAATGCAGGGATAACACCTGAAGACATCCGCTCCTTCGAAGATATTCGGCGCATCCCTACCGTAGAAAAATCCATGATGCGAGGGATTCAGCGCAAGGATCCCTTCCCTTATGGCGATGCCCTCTGCGTACCCCTCGAAGACGTGGCGGAATTCCGTCAAACCAGCGGCACCACAGGTCAGCCCGTGTATCAGCCCGATACCTGGCAGGACTGGGAGTGGTGGGCAGAGTGCTGGGCATATATCCTATGGGCACAGGGCTATCGTCCCCGGGACCGCGTCTTTCTCCCTTTTGGATACAATGTTTTTGTCGCCTTCTGGGCGGGCCACTATGCGGTGGAGAAAATCGGCGCCGAGGTGGTTCCGGGCGGGGTCCTGGACACCCAGGCAAGGATCCTCAAAATCCAGGAACTCCGATGCACCGCCATGATGGCGACTCCCACCTATGTCCTGGGCATGGCCGATACGGCAAGGCGCATGGGCATTGACCCGCGCTCCCTGTCCATCCGCAGGATCACCTGTGCGGGTGAGCCCGGTGCTTCCATCCCGACCACCAAGAAGCGAATGGAGGAGGCCTGGAACGCCAAAGTCTATGACCATGCAGGCGCCACCGAGATCGGGGCCTGGTCCTATGAATGCACGGCCCAGCCCGGGGGATTGCACGTGAACGAGGCCTTCTTTCTGGTGGAAATCGAGGACATCGAGACCGGAGAGATCATCGAGGAACCGGGGAGACGGGGGAAGATGATCATCTCCGCCCTGGACCGCGAGGCCCAGCCCTGCATCCGGTTTGATTCCAAGGACGTGATCGAGTGGGACGAGGCGCCCTGCCCCTGCGGACGGACCTTCCGGCTCATCAAGGGCGGGGTCCAGGGGAGGGCCGACGACATCACCAAGGTAAAGGGGGTTCTTCTCTCCCCGGGGGCCATTGAGGAGGTCGTGCGGGGGATCAAGGGACTGGGGGATGAATTCGAGGTGATTGTTGACAAGGTGGGAGACATCGATCGCATCACCCTGAAGGTGGAACTGGTCCCGGAATACAGCAAAAGGCGACAACAGATAGAGCCCCGTCTCAAGGACCAGCTCCGTCTCAAGACGAATCTGGGCTACGTCCTTGAATTCCATGAACCGGGGACCCTGCCCCGCTACGAGGTCAAGGCAAAGCGGTTTAAGGACCTTCGAAAAAGTCACTGAGGGTCTGCCGGGAAATCATGGTCGGGACGACGTTTCGACTGCCACACAGCGCAGCTTTCATGAATGAAGCCCTTTTAAACCGGGTCATCCAGGCTATATCACCGGGCCGACCATATAGATGTCCATGGCCTTGGTATAGCCGGATATCTCGGCCTTGGTGAGCTTCCCCGAGGCCACCTCCAGGATCTCCTGAAAAATGCGATGGCCTGCCTCGGGCAGGGTCTCCGCGCCCTCCATTACGGCGCTGACATCCAGATCCATATGGTCCCGCAGCTTTTCCCATGTCCGCCGGTTGCCGGTGATCTTGACCACCGGGACAAAGGGAAACCCCTGCGGCGCCCCCCGGCCGGTGGTAAAGGCGATCACATTGCATCCCGCGGCTGCCAATCCTGTCAGGATCTCCGGCTCCCTCCCGGGCGAATCCATCACCACCAGCCCCTTTACGGAAGGGGCGACCCCGTACTCATACACCGCCCGGACAGGGGCGGTTCCGGCCTTTGCAATGGCCCCGAGGGACTTCTCCTCGATGGTGGTCAGTCCGCCCTTGATGTTTCCCCCCGTAGGCTGCCCCCCTCGAATGTCGGCTCCCACCGATTTGGCCCGCTCCTCCATCCGCTTGACCAGATCGAGGATCTGTTGCCCGATTTTCGGATTCTCCGCATGTCGCGCCAGAAGATGCTCGGCCCCGATAAACTCCGTGACTTCTCCCAGGATGGAGGTGCCTCCCCCTTCTACGACCCGGTCCGAGGCAATGCCCAGTGCCGGATTGGGCGCCAGCCCCGAGGTGGTGTCTGAACTGCCACACTTGAGCCCCAGCACAAGCTCGTCAATCCCGCAGGAAACCCGTTCCCATCGGGATGCCTCCTGGACCATTCCCTGGGCCGCCAACACCCCTTCGGCAATGGACCGCGCGGCGCCCCCGGTCTCCTGAATCACGACCGTTTCCACGCGTTTTCCTGTGTCCCCAATGCGCCTGGCCACCTCTTCCACGGCCGTGCTCTCACACCCCAGACTGACCAAAAGCACCGCGGCGAGATTGGGGTTCCTGCCGAGACCGGACAGGGTATCGTTCACCCGCCGGATGTCTACCGGCGTCTGGCAGCATCCCTGCTGATGCATGAAACATGCCGTCCCTCGGACCTGGCTGGAGATGGCGTCGGCCACCTCATTGGCGCACACCACCGTAGACAGGATCCCCACATCATTCCGGGTTCCCACGCGGCCATCCGGCCGTCTGTATCCCTTGAATCCCATATCAATGGCCCCCCGATGTCAAATCCCCACGGCCCCTGAGGCTCTCGATGTTCTGGATATGGGCATGGGTCCCGATGGGGATGTTCTCCGTGGCCCTTCCGATAACCTCTCCGTATTTCAGGACATCCTCACCCCGAACGATATCGTATACCGCAAATTTATGGCCGTATGGGATAGCCCCCTGAATCCGAACCCGTTTTACCGTCTCGCCCATACCGACCGTCGCCTCTTCTCCGGGCTGGATATCCCGCAGGGCCGTGGCGACATTGTCGACCTCCTTGATCACGATCGCGTCTGTCTTCATCTCAGCACCTCATCCCCGCCTTCCCGTCGGCCGCCGCAACGACATCGTACCTTCCCTGGATCAACATGACACACAGAAGTTCCCGGACCGAGGGTTCGTCATCAATGACCAGAATACGCGCCATATATCGTCTCCTTTCACCACCTGCGCTATAGTAGTGCCGAGAGATGCCCAAGGTCAATCCCATATTTCTCGGGCGCCGTCTCCCCTGAAGACCGAAGACCCACCCCGATTAACCCGAATCGGACGGACCCTGCAACTCTGCTTGACATGGACACCCCGTTTCTCTAAACTCCGTCAGCAAAGAGGAAAAGGGTTCGTCATTCCCGGGGATGAAGAAAACGAAGGAAGAAAGGGGACATCGAGCGTCCAACCTCGAACGTCGAATGTGGAAAGGGGAAAGGGTAACGCCGCCACCTTGAACCTTTGAACCCTGGAACCTGACTTTCATGGTAAATGGATATGAATATTGCATCGCTCATAAAACGTCGCCTGCCCGAGACCTATGACCTACACCGGCAGTATGTGAACCCCCAGTTTGTGCGCGTACTGGAGGTCATCGGTTATAATCGCAACTATTGCAGCGCCCAAGGGGCAAAGCTCATCGATGAAAAAGGTAGAGAAGTACTTGATTTTTTAGCAGGATTCGGCGTGTTCAATATAGGCCGAAACCATCCGGTCGTTGCCCGGGCATTGCAGGACATGCTCCATTGCAGCGGGCCAAACCTGGTCCAGATGGACGTCGGGGTCATCTCAGGCCTCCTGGCCGAGGCCCTGGCCCGCATCGCACCGGGCGACCTGGACGCGGTGTTTTTCACCAATTCGGGAACCGAAGGGGTGGAAGGGGCCCTCAAGTTTGCCCGGCAGGCCACCGGAAAACACAAGGTCGTCTACTGCAAGAGGGCCTTTCACGGTCTGACCCTGGGGGCCCTCTCGGTCAATGGCAACGAGGAGTTCCGGACTCGCAACGAACCGCTCCTCCCCGGCTGTATACAGGTCCCTTTCAATGACCTGGAAGCCTTAAAGGCCGCCCTCTCCGGAAGGGACGTGGCCGCGTTTATTGCCGAGCCGATTCAGGGGAAGGGGGTCTTTGTCCCCGATGACGCCTATTTCCCCGGGGTGCGGCGTCTGTGCGATAAATATGGCGCCCTCTTTATCGCCGATGAGGTCCAGACCGGTTTCGGCCGCACAGGCCGAATGTTTGCGATCAATCACTGGGATGTGGTCCCGGACCTGATGGTCGTCTCTAAGGCCCTCTCAGGGGGGTATATCCCCCTGGGGGCCATTATTACCAGACGGGCTATCCATTCAAAGGTGTTTGACTGCATGGACCGGTGCTTTGCCCATTCCAACACCTTTGGGCAAAACGACCTGGCCATGGCGGCCGGACTGGCCACCCTTCATGTGATTGAAGAGGAAAAATTGATCGAGCGATCGGCCCGAATGGGGGCGTACCTCATGAGCGGTTTGAACGAGCTGGCCGGACGCTACGAACTCCTCCACCAGATCCGGGGCAAGGGCCTCATGATCGGGATGCAGTTCGGGGCCCCCGAGTCTCTTGCCCTCAGAACCGGATGGAAGCTCCTCCACAAGATGAATGAGGAACTTTTCTGCCAGATGATCACCATTCCCTTGCTGGAAAAGCACCACGTCCTGACCCAGGTGGCCGGCCATGGATTAGATACGGTCAAGATACTCCCCCCGCTCGTCATTGATACCGCCGATGCCGACCGTTTCCTCGAGGCCATGGACACTGTTCTGAAAGATGCCCACAAATTCCCGGGTTCGGCCTGGACAACCGTCACAAAGTTAGGCCTCCGCACCGCAAAAACCGCATGAGTGCTCTAAAACACATCCAGGAAGGCCTCTTGAATTCGCTCTGGCGACTTGTATCCCGCCATTCCGGGGCGGTTATAGGGGTCGGCCTGGCACTGGCCATCCTGTCCGCGGCCGCATCCTTTCTCTTCCTGGATCTGAACAGCGACCAGGACAAACTGGTCTCCCCGAACACCCCCTTTCATAAACGCTACCTGGCGCACCTCGACAACTTCGGGGATCAGGAATATCTCTACGTGGTCATACAGACGGGCGAGACCGAAGAAGGCAAGAAAAGGGCCATCCAGTTTGCAGAAGACCTCAACCGCCGCCTCACCCAACACCCGGACCTGATTCATGCGGTTTATTTCCGCATTTCTCCTGCGGATCTGGGTCCCGGCGCCCTCCTGTTTGCCTCTTCGAAGGAGGCAGAATCCCTTTGCGGGGCCATCCGCTGTCTCGCCCCTTTTATGGACGCCTGGATGCGGGATGGCTCCTTATCCGGCTTCATCGACATGGCAGCAAAACTCCTGAAAGGCGAGGGAGGGGGCGTCGGCGAAATGGACCCGACGATGATAGATCAGGCCCTTGGTTCCCTGAAGGGTCTCCTTGAAAACATGAACGGCATCCTGGCTGAAAAGGCCCCATACCGCTCCGTGCTGGATCTGTCACAGGCCGGGAGCGAGTATTTTTTCACATCCTCGGGCAGCCTGTTGATCATGCGGCTTCTGCCGGCCAAAGATTTCGGGACCATGGACGTCATCGGAAAACCGCTCGCGACCGTTCGGCAGGCGCTGCATGCCGCCCAGACGGCATATCCTGACGTTGAAGCGGGTCTCACCGGGAGACCGGTGCTCCAGGCCGATGAGATGACCACCACCAACCGGGACATGACCCAGGCCACCCTGATCTCCATGATCCTGATCGCCTTCCTCTTCATGCTGATCCTCCACGGCTGGCTGCGACCGCTCATCCTCCTGATCTGTCTCATCATGGCCATGGCCTGGAGCTTCGGGTTTGCCACTGTGGCGGTGGGGCAATTGAACCTCCTCTCGATCGTCTTTGCCCTGGTCTTAGTGGGCATCGGCGTGGATTTCGGCGTTCACGTTATCATGCGCTATGTCGAAGCAAATAAGACAGGGGCAAAGGCGGACGACGCCGTCCGGATCTCCATTTTCAGGATAGGGCCGGGCATCATCTTAGGGGCCCTCACCTCGGTATGCGCCTTCTACTCCGTCCTCTGGTCGGACTTCGTCGGATTGGCTGAATTGGGCCTGATCGGGGGAACAGGGATACTCTTCTGTCTCCTATCCATGATGACGGTGCTCCCCGCCATGCTCCTGATCGCCGGGAGACGAAATCTATTCCCCTCGTCCGCGCCCCGGATCAGCGCCATCCCTTCCTTAGAAGGGCTCTCCACAAGGCCCGTGTGGGCTGTGCTCATCCTCCTGATCATGACCCTGGCCGGACTCCCAGGCGCCTTCAAGGTCCGCTTCGACTATAACCTCCTGGAACTTCAGGCCAAGGGCCTCGAATCCGTGGAATATGAAAGGATGCTGATCGAGGCATCGGGCGAATCGACCTGGTATGCCATTTTCTCGGCCGACAATCTGAGGGAGGTCTCGCGTCTGAGCCGGACCTTGGAGGCCCTCCCCTCTGTGGGAAAGGTGGAGAGCATCCTGGATTTCATCCCGAAAGACCAGCCCGGCAAAGAGGCCATGTATGAAAAGGCGGCGAAAGATCTGAAACCCATTGCTTTCCATGACCTCCCCTCCCCCCCCCTTGATGCCGAGCGCCTGATCCAGTCCCTTTCCCGTCTGTCCCTGTCATTGGAGGGGTTAGAGGAAAGGCTTTTTGCGGCCGGCGCCGGCTCTGAAATCGCACTCATCGACCAGGACCTGGCCTCTATCGATTCCATTGCCGGGCTTCTCAGACAGGACCCTGAAAAGGCGCACCGGCTCGAGGCCCTCCAGACCGGATTGGCCGGGGATATGGAGCGATCGATTCGACAACTCAAGATATGGCTGGACGCCAGGGCGATCACGCCGGACGATCTCCCGGCGACCCTCAGGGATATCTATGTCGGCAAGAACGGCGCCTACCAGATCAAGGTCATTCCCAGAGGAGATGTCTGGAATTTCAATGAACTCAGTGAATTTGTGTCTCAATTGCGCGGCGTAGATCCGGAGGTGAGCGGCGTTCCAGTGGAGGTTCTCGAGTCGGCCCTTCTGATGCACCGAACATTCCTCTGGGCCGCAGGGCTGACCGTCGTCCTGGTCACCCTGATCCTGTGGGCCTACTGGCGCTCTCTTGCCGCAGTGTTTCTTGCCATGCTCCCCCTGGGCGTCAGCATGCTGTGGCTCTTGGAGATCATGGGCTGGCTGGGGGTCAACTTTAACCTGGCCAACTTTTTCGCCATCCCGATTCTCCTTGCCGTCGGTGTAGACGGGGGGATCCACCTGCTGACCCGCTGGGGAGAGATTCAATACTCGGCGAGGAACGCCCCCAACAAGCAGAACGGGCTCTTTCATACCAGCACCCCGACCGCGGTGGCCCTCAGTTTTGCCACCACCATAATCGGCTTTGGAGGGCTCCTCTTCGCCCACCACCGGGGGCTGGCAAGCCTCGGCTGGGTCATGGTGATCGGGTCTCTGATGGGGATGATGGCGTGCCTCCTCGTGCTCCCCCCGGCCTTGAAGCTGATGAGACGCAGGTGAGTAGGGAGCGGTTTAGAGGTTCAGGGTTGAAGGGTTCAAGGTTGAAGGATTCAGAGGTTTAGAGGTTCAGAGGTTTAGAGTTCAGAGGTTTAGAGTTCAGCGGTTGAGGGCGTTAGCGTCCTGAATAGTATGGAGGTCTTTTCCATATGCATCAAAGGAAATCTGCATGGATAGTTTTTTTTGTAACGGCGCTGTGTTTTCTTGGGTCGGGACCTGCGCACCCAGCGGATGTGCTGGACTTTGCCGTGATCCAGCCTGGGCAACCTGGCACCTCCCAGGAGGCCCAGCCAGTCATGGACGCCCTGGCAGCCTATATTCAGAAAAAGATGGGGGCTGGCGTCACCGTAAAGGGGAGCTATTTCAACCAACTTGATCCGGCCCTTGATTTCATGCATAATAAGCGCCCCACATGGGGGATCGTGCGTCTCGGGTTCTATTCGGAGCAGGCACAGGCTTTTCAAATGATTCCCATTGCCGCCACCCGACCTGGCGGATATGCCAAAGACCTATGGCGGCTGGTGGTCCCCGCTCAGGGGCCAGAGGACTGGAAGGGACTGGGCGGCAAGGTCCTGGGAAATATGTTGTTTGAAAAGGACGCCGCGGCCTGCCTCCTGTTTGGGCTGCCCCCAGATCGGCTCCCCTTTAAACTGGAGGGGACCTTTCATCCCCTTCGCTCGGTCAGAACCGTCATCCAGGGTAAGGGGGCCGGGGCGGTCCTGGACCGATCCCAGTATGAGGCAGCCCAGGCACTGCCATTGGCCAAAGACATCAGGGTCATCCACACATCCGCGGAACTCCCTGCCAGCCCGGTCGTCTGGTTCGGGACGCCTGATGTCAGGGCACAGGGTTTGACCTCCGTGCTTCTCGGCATGAAAGAGGATAACGATGCACACAGCCTGCTCAAGCTCCTTCAAACCGACGGCTTCGGACCGGCAGACCCGGATCTGCCGCGATACACGCTGGGCCAGAAAGGGGCGGCCTGCTTTCCATAGCCTGATCGTTGTTATTTTGTTCCTCGGGGCGTGCGCGCCGGTTCCCAAGACACCCCAGCGCCGTGCGGTAAATGAAAGCCTTTTGGCCATGAAAGACCCGGCCCTGTCGATCTGCGCCCCCTGCTCGCGGGACGAGGCCGAACAATGGGCCGCAGAGGCAACAGAGGATGTGTGGGCTTCCTTGAAGGCCGCCAACTGCTACGCATTCCTCGTGAAAACAGAAACAGACAAGGCATTGAGACTTAGAGACGCCGGGACGGGCAGACAACTGGCCGAGACTGCGGTTCAGCGACAGCCGGGAAGCGGCCTGGCCCACTATCTGTACGCCTATCTCACCGGGTTGGAGGCTGAAAACGATCCCCTTCACGGTCTTGAGCGAGTGCCCGTTATTGAGAAGGAGGCCCGGCTGGCCTCGGAGTTAAGCCCTTCGATCGATAATGGAGGCCCTGACAGGATGCTGGGAGAACTCTATCTTCGGGCGCCGGGCATGCCCGTCAGCATCGGGGACGGGGAAAAGTCCATCGCCTGTTACCGCCGTGCGCTGACCATAGCCCCCTCCTTCGCTGAAAACCGGCTGGGCCTGGCAGAGGCCCTCCTGAATGAAGAGGAGGCAGCGGAGGCCTGCAAGGAGTTGCATCGGCTTTTGGCAGACGTGCGGCCTGCCGATGCATCCGAAGAGACCTGGCGGAAGGCCTTGGATCTCTTGAAGCGTCTGTGTGCGACAAAGAAGGCCGAATAACAGTCTGGACCGTTTCTATCGGGGCAACCCTCACCTTTCGTAAGGGTTCACAGGTTCTCGGTTCAACGTTCAGGGTTAGGGAGGCGGCATCCGTGGGTATGAATTCAACCTTGAACCCCTTAACCTTTGAACCCGTGAACGGTTACCATCTTTAAATATCATCGTTATCGGGCATGTTGGGGGAGAGACAGATATGGGGGATGGAGACAGTGCGGCCGGGCGCGGGGGGCCGACGACCTTAGTCACAGGGGGCGCCGGGTTTGTGGGATCGGCGGTTGTGCGTCAGCTCGTCCAATCCGGTCATCGGGTAAGGGTCCTCATTCGTTTAACGAGCGATTCGCGGAACCTAAGAAGCCTTCCTGTTGATGTCGTCACAGGCGACCTCACGGATTATCGTTCTTTAAGACAGGCCATAACGGGGTGCGATTTCCTGTTTCATGCGGCAGCCGATTATCGTCTCTGGGTCCCTAAACCTCAAGAGATGTATGAAAACAATGTGCAGGGCACAGAGAAGATCATGCAGGAGGCCCTCAGGGCCGGGGTCCGCAAGATCATCTACACCAGCAGTGTGGCAACCCTGAGGCTCAATGGCAACGGCGCCCCCGCAGATGAAACCTCCGCCGCCTCGTTGACCGATATGATTGGGCACTACAAGCGCTCCAAGTTCCTGGCCGAGGCCGCGGTCCTTCAGCTTATCGAGACACGGGGCCTGCCCGCAGTGGTGGTGAATCCCTCCGCCCCTGTTGGCCCAAGAGACATCAAACCCACGCCGACCGGTCGATTCATCGCAGATGCCGTCTCCGGCCGGATGCCCGCGTATGTTAACACCGGTCTCAATATCGTTCATGTGGACGACGTGGCAAAAGGGCACCTCCTGGCCCTGGAACATGGCAGGATAGGAGAACGCTACATCCTTGGCGGACACAATATGATGCTGAAAGAGATCCTCCTGGAGGTAGCCTCCTTCGCGGGATGCAGACCGCCGTTTGTCCGCATTCCGCATACGGCCATCCTCCCCATCGCCGTCCTTTCGGAGGCCTGGGCGCGCTGCGCCTCCAAAAGCGCGCCTCGGGTAACCCTGGACGGCGTCAGAATGGCGAAAAAGCGGATGTTCTTTTCGTCCGAAAAGGCTGAACGGGAGCTGGGATACGCGCCCCGTCCGGCAAGGGAGGCGCTACAGGATGCGGTCCGTTGGTTCCGGCAGAACGGCTACTGCAACAAGCCGGACCCGAGGAAGAGATAAACATCCAACATCGAACGTCCAACATCGAATGAAAAACAAAGGTCAACTTTAGGCACTTGTAACTTTAGGCACTTTAGGCACTTGTAACTTTAGGCACTTCTAACTCGGGATATCGTTGTGAGCATACCGTTGATTCAGAAGGCGCGCATCGGCGCCTATATATTCAAACAGAGAATCTCGGGGAACGGCAGGTTTCCACTGGTCCTCATGCTGGAGCCCCTCTTCCGCTGCAACCTTCGATGCAAGGGATGCGGCAAGATCGACTACCCGGAGGACGTCCTCAATAGAATGATGACCCCCGAGGAATGTGTGGCCGCGGCCCAGGACTGCGGGGCCCCGGTCGTTTCCATTGCTGGAGGGGAACCCTTGCTCCATCCTCAGATCGCCGACATCGCCCGGCGACTGATGGATCATAAGCGATTCGTGTATCTATGCACCAACGCGCTCCTCGTAGAGAAACGGATCAGGGAATTTGAGCCGTCCCCGTATCTGACCTTCAATATCCACGTGGACGGTCTGCGCGATCGGCATGATGAGAGGGTGTGCCTCAAAGGGGTTTTCGACAGGGCCATGGCCGCTATCCGCCTTCTGGTTTCCGAGGGCTTCCGTGTCACCACCAACACCACCTTCTTCAACGGACAGACCGCAGAAGGGGCAGAAAAGCTCTTTGACATGTTGACCTCGCTCAGGGTCGAGGCCATGACCATCGCCTCTGCCTTCAGCTACGAAACCGCATCGGATCAGGACAATTTCTTTACACGGGATGAGGCCATCGATCTGTTCCAGTCAATTTTCAAATTAGGCAAGGGGAAAGGCTGGCGATTCAACCACAGCAGCCTCTACCTCGATTTCCTGGCAGGCAACCAGGACTACGCCTGCATTCCCTGGGGAAACCCCACCCGCAATATATTCGGCTGGCAAAAGCCCTGCTATCTATTAAATGACGGCTATGAAGCCACCTTTCGAGACCTGATGGAAAACACGGACTGGTCCAGATACGGCCTGGGCGGAGACCCTCGGTGCACCCACTGCATGCTCCACTGCGGCTTTGAGCCCACTGCGGTCCTCGACTCGGCAAGACACCCGATTAAGGCCATGAAGGTGCATTGGCGGGGCGTGAACGGAAGAACACACCATCACGGCCAAGGCGTGAAATGAACCAGCAATCCTGCATATTGCGGAATCTACGCTCCGCTTCGACCAGCAACGAGCAACCGATAACGAGCAACGCGAACCCGTGAACCTTTGAACCTCTGAACCTGAAATTTCATGTGAGGATAACATCAGATGGAACAAGCCATAATGAGCGACGACATGCATTACGAAGGGACCTGCATCCGGCCCCCCAGCGAGGCCTACAGCATCCTCCTCCAGGTGACGGTGGGGTGTTCGCACAACAAGTGCGCCTTCTGCGGCACCTACAAGGGGAAGCGATTCCGCATCAAGGATGATCGCACGATCCTCGGCGATATCCTCTTCGCCGCCACATATATGAAACGGCAGGACCGGGTGTTTCTCATGGACGGGGATGCCCTCATTATCCCCCAGAAACGATTGATGTGGATCCTGGACCGGATTCGGGAGCACCTCCCCTGGGTGAGGCGGGTGGGGGCCTACGCCAATGCCAAGAGCATTCGAATGAAGACCCTCGATGAACTGAAGGCGCTGAAAGAAAACGGACTGGGCATCCTGTATTTAGGCGTGGAGACCGGGGACGAGGCCCTGCTCAAGAAGATCCGAAAGGGAACCAGCGCCCAGAATCTGATCGATATGGGGAGGAAGGTGAGAGAGGCCGGGATCAAGCTCTCGGTGACCGTTTTGTTAGGGATTGCTGGGAGAGAGCGGTCTCTCGATCACGCCAGGGCTACCGGCGACCTCCTGACCCGAATGGACCCCAATTATGTGGGGGCACTCACCGTGATGCTGATACCGGGAACCCCCCTCCACGATGATTACCTCAACGGGACCTTTGAGCTTCTGTCCGAGCATGAGCTGCTGCTCGAATTGCGAGAGATGATCGCCCACACCGACCTGAGCCGCGGACTCTTCTTTTCCAACCACGCATCCAATTATCTTCCCATCAAGGCACGGCTCCCCAAGGGGAAACAGGAAGCCCTGGATCAGATCGACATGGCCCTGAGGGGGGAAATCGGTCTTCGTCCGGAATGGATGAGAGCCCTCTAATTAAAGATCACAGCATTCCCAATAGGTAACCGTTCACGGGTTCAAAGGTTTCCCGCTACAGCGGGATTCAAGGTTTCAATTTTGTACCCGGATTTGATTTCTTGGGCCTATTCACATGAGAGGTACCTGGATTTATCGTCTCTCATACGGAGATTGACGGCCAAGAGCACGCCGTTTTTGCGAAGTCAGTCCCGCTTTCCAGCGGGATTTAAAAGACGTTTGGGACTTTAATTTCGCCCTGTCC
>JAUPKI010000276.1 GCA_030837545.1 Thermodesulfobacteriota bacterium
CCGCGACGATTATCCTGTTCTATTTGTTCAGAGAAGACAGGATTACGGGCGACATGATCATAGGCGCTATTTGCGTCTATTTCCTCCTCGGATTGTTCTGGAGTTTCGTTTTTTCCACCCTTGAGACGTGTCAGCCCGGTTCGTTTCAAATGCCCCAGGGAGCGGTCAATCAAATGACGTTTTCGTATTACAGTTACGTTACCCTCACCACGGTCGGTTATGGTGATATGACGCCCATCAGCGGCCCTGCACGATCTTTCGCCATATTGGAGGCCATGATGGGCCAGCTTTACCTTGCCGTTCTGATAGCGAGGCTGGTCGGAAACTACGCTTCGCAGCCGACCCGTTTATAGTCTGGAGGGGGGATGTGCACGAAGCCGAAAAACGGGTTTGCCAAAGGCGCTTTTATAACTCGCCTCCCCCAGGCAATCCCTATTGTCTCTGATTCCAGCTTCCCTCGAAGGAAGGATATCCGGGATTCCCGCCTATATTTGCGGAGATGGCCGAAAAAGCGGGTTTTGACTTATTGTGACGTCATCAATTAAAGAATCAAAGGAGAAGAAACATGCCGGTAGCCGATTACAAGACGTATTGCAGGATGATCGACCATGCCCTTGAAAAGAAGTTCGCCTACCCTGCCATCAATGTGACGTCCCTCACTACGGCCAATGGCGTTTTAAAAGGCCTGGCCGAAAGCAAGTGCGATGGCATCATACAGGTTTCCACGGGAGGCGCTGCCTTTGCCTCGGGGCTGTATGTCAAGGACATGCCCATGGGGGCCATCTCCATCGCCGAGCATGTGCACCGCATGGCGGAACGCTACCCCATCTATGTGGCCCTCCACACGGATCACTGTCTGGCCAAGATGCTGGATCACTATGTGGTCCCTCTGATTGAGGAGACGGAGAGGCGCCGCGCCGCGGGCAAACCGAACCTTTTCAACAGCCACATGTTCGACGGGAGTGATCTGCCTCTCGATGCCAACCTCGGCATTGCCGTCAACCTGCTGGAGCGCTGCCACAGGAATGAGATCATCCTCGAGGTGGAGGCCGGGGTGGTTGGAGGGACAGAGGACGGGATCAAGGGAGGGGGAGGAGAGAAGCTCTACACCACACCGGAAGACATGCTCCAGGTCTACCGCCGGCTCAGTGGGGTCACGGGGGCGCGCTATCTTCTCGCAGCGACCTTTGGGAATGTCCATGGAGTTTATAAACCCGGCCAGGTGAAGCTCAAACCCTCTATCCTGAAGGAGGGACAGGAGGCCGTGGAAGCGGCCTATGGCAGGGAAGCGCGATTTGCCCTGGTCTTTCATGGTGGCTCTGGATCGGCCCTTGAAGAGATCAGGGAGGCGGTGGACTACGGGGTGGTCAAGATGAACATCGACACCGATACCCAGTATGCCTTTACGCGCCCCATCGTGGACCATCTGATGAAGAACTATGAAGGGGTCCTCAAGATCGACGGTGATGTGGGGAATAAGGAGAAATACGATCCCCGTTCGTATATGAAGCTTGGGGAGGCTGCCCTGGCTGAACGAGTGAAGCAGGCGGCCGCCGACCTGAGAGGTGTGGGGACCACCCTTTTTGGAAGCGGCCTTTAATCGGGAACAGTGAGAAAATCGAAAAGTATGGACTGAAGGAGGTCAATATGGCTGTAAAGGTTGCAATCAACGGGTTTGGAAGGATCGGGAGGCTTGTTCTCGCCGCGATGGCGGAGCAGGGCCTTGTCGGAAAAGACTTCGACGTTGTGGCTGTCGTGGATGTGAGTACCGACGCGAAATATTTTGCCTACCAGTTGAAGTATGACTCCGTTCACGGACGATTTCCACTGGCCCTTTCCACAGAAAGAAGCAGCTCTTCTTTGGAAGAAGACGACATCCTTGTTATTGACGGGCACAAGATCCGGTGTATTGCAGCGGCCAAAACCCCCGATCTTCTTCCCTGGAAGGACCTCAGTGTTGAATACGTCATCGAGGCCACCGGCCGGTATACTGCTGCGGAGAAGGCGGGCCTTCATTTGAAGGCAGGCGGCAAGAAAGTGGTCATTACGGCGCCCGCAAAAGGGGAGGTGAAGACATTCGTCATGGGCGTCAATGAACACGAATATGATCCAAGAAAACATCATATCGTTTCTAACGCCTCTTGTACGACGAACTGTCTTGCCCCCGTCGTCCATGTGATCCTCAAGGAAGGGATCGGCATCGAAAAGGGGGCGATGACGACGATTCACTCCTACACGGCAACCCAGAAGGTCGTGGACGGCCCTTCGAGAAAGACGTGGAGAGAGGGGAGAGCGGCAGCGATCAACATCATCCCTTCCAGCACCGGAGCGGCCAAGGCCCTTCATGAGGTAATTCCGGAGGTCAAGGGAAAGCTTCTCGGGATGGCATTCCGAGTCCCCACCCCGGACGTTTCCGTCATTGATTTCATGTTCCGGTCCTCAAGGGCCAGTACGATCGAGGAGATCGACGCCTTGATGAAGAAAGCCTCGGAGTCCTATCTGAAGGGAATCCTGGAATACACGGACGAAGAGGTCGTGTCGAGCGACTTCATCCATTCGAACAGCTCTTCCATCTATGATTCCATCACGACCCTTCGGAACAATTTCAAAGGCGAGCAGAATGCGTTCAAAATCATCGCCTGGTACGACAACGAATGGGGATATTCAAACCGGGTGGTTGATCTGATACGATATATGGAGTCCAAGAAGGATTGAAGGTTTTCTGAGCAAAGGAGAAGCCATCATGGTCAGTGATTTGAACTTTGAGGTCTCGAGCTTGGGCAAAGGCGCAATCCCCTCGCCCCTGAAAGGGAGCAGCTTCGCCAAGGTTGGGGAGCGGGTAGCCTTTCCCTCGAGTTTGAGCGAGTTGAAAGAATATTTTGAGGCCGGAAAGCCCGTGCCATCTTTTGAAAGGGCCGGACCCGGAGAAAACATTTACTTTGACCCTTCAAAGCTGAAATGCGGCATCGTTACGTGCGGAGGACTCTGCCCGGGTCTAAACAGCGTGATCCGGGCAATCGTCCTCTGTCTTCACCATAGCTACGGCGTGAGGAGGGTCTATGGTTTTCCGTTCGGTTATGAAGGCCTTACATATCGTTACGGACATGAACCGGTCGAACTGACCACGGCTTTCGTAGACCGTATCCATCAGCAGGGGGGGACCATTCTGGGTTCATCACGGGGGAATCAGGACATCGGCGAAATGGTCGATACGCTGGAGCAGATGAACATCGGGATCCTTTTCACGATCGGTGGCGATGGGACCCTGCGCGGCGCGAGCGCCATCTCCGACGAGATTGAGCGCAGGAGATTGAAAATCGCTGTGGTCGGCATCCCGAAGACGATCGACAATGATATCTCCTATATCCAAAGGTCCTTCGGGTTTGCCACAGCGGTCTCCGAGGCAGGCCGGGCGATCAACTCGGCCTATATTGAAGCAAAGGGTGCAAGAAACGGGATCGGACTGGTGAAGCTCATGGGCCGGGAGTCCGGATTCATTGCTGCCTATGCTGCCCTGGCCTACAGCGATGTGAACTTCTGCCTCATTCCGGAAGTCTCTTTCACCTTGGAGGGTTTCTTAAATGCCCTGCATGAACGACTGAAAAAGAGGGGACATGCGGTGATTGTGGCTGCTGAGGGGGCGGGTCAGGACGTCTTGGGAAAGACCGGAGAGCGGGACCCTTCGGGCAATATCCGGTTTCAGGACGTCGGGATCTTCCTGAGAGACCAGATCCATTCCTATTTCAAACAGACAGGCACGGAGATCACTCTCAAATACATCGATCCAAGTTACACGATTCGGAGCATCCCGGCGGATGCCAATGATTCGGCGTTCTGCCTACTCCTGGGTCAGAATGCCGTTCATGCCGGCATGGCGGGACGGACCAACATGGTGGTCGGTTTTTGGGCCAATGAATTCACCCATGTTCCCATTCCCATGGCGGTTTCGAAGCGTAAGAAATTGGATCCGGAGGGGTGGGTTTGGAACAGCGTCATAAGTATAACAGGGCAGCCAAAGGAGATGGGGTAATGACCATGACAAACAACCTGCATGGGAGGACTGGACATGGCCTTGCCCAATCATAAAACCAAAATCGTCTGTACCATGGGGCCCGCCTCGGAGTCGCCCGCGGTGATGAAGCAGATGATCGAAGCAGGCATGAATATCGCCCGGCTGAATTTTTCTCACGGCGACTTCGCGGCTCACAAGAAAATCATCGAGAACCTCCGGGCGGCCTCGGCATCTGTCGGTAGCCGCATCGCCATTATGGCCGACCTCTCCGGCCCCAAGATGCGGATCGGGAAGATTGACCCGGAGCCCATCGAACTTATTACGGGCGACCCCTTTACGCTGACCACAGACGACATCGTCGGGGATAAGACCCGCGTCTCCGTCTCCTTTGACTCCCTTCCCCAAGCCGTGAAAAAGGGAGATACCCTTTTCCTGAACGACGGCTATATCCAGATCGAGGTGGTCGAAGTAAAGGGGAGGGATGTCCTCTGCAAGGTGCGGGTCGGCGGAGAACTCCGGTCGCGAAAGGGCCTCAACCTGCCGGGCATC
>JAUPKI010000033.1 GCA_030837545.1 Thermodesulfobacteriota bacterium
CCCCGTCGGCCGCCTCCTCGCAGGGCCAGCCGAAGATTCGGAGCACCTCTCCAATGATCTTTCGGACCTCCGGTGAATCGTCCACCACCAACATCGCCTGTTTCCCCGATTCCGTCGCATCCGTCATGAACCGCCCTCCCATCCACAGATTACCCCGATGAAATAGAGTAAGGGTTCACAGGTTCCGGGTTCAACGTTCAAGGTTAAGGACAGTGACGCAATTGAAGACCTCAAACGTCCTTCTAAATCCACTTGTAAAGCAGGACTGCTGGCACAAATGTCGTCCTGTGGTCTGCAAATTTCAGGGCTGAAATGCCGAATGCAATCGACTCTCGTGCGAGTACGCCTAAAAAATCGAATCCTGGACCGAGAATTCAACCTTGAATCCCGCTGTAGCGGGAAACCTTTGAACCCGTGAACGGTTACCGTATGTCCTTATCGTCTCATCCCATGGAAGCGGTCGAGGACGGTAGAGAGAGCGCGGGGCGGTGGGCAGTTCCCGGTGAGGCGCCGTGTTGACCTTTTTTCGGAACGTCATTATATTAAATGAAAAGTCCACAGTTCTTTCGTCATGCCGGGCTTGACCCGGTATCCAGAACATTTAACCTATTGAAATCCCGGCGTGGGGGGACTGGATTCCGGCTTCCGCCCAAAATGACGGCGTGCCATTTGCTCATATAATAATATCAATGCATTAAGACAACTTTGGACTGTGGAGTTATATTAAATTAGGGGGAAACTGAGCATCGAAAGCCGGTAGGGGAGGTTCTAATATGAAAACAAAGGTCAGGGTTGAGTCGAACCTGCGAATAACAAACGTTTTTGAACCTCCTTTTGAGATAGAGTTTCAGGAGGAGGAAAATACATTGCAAGATGTTCTTCAGAGGCTTTCCGCCATGTTCCCTTATCTGAAGTTTATGGAAAAAGGCGGGATGGGTGACGACCTTCGCAATCTTTTTCTAAACGGGAAAAGCCATTTTTCCTTTAACGAGGGGCTGAGGAAAAAGATCAATGAAGGCGATACCATTCTTGTGGAGGCGTATATGGACCCTCTCGCGGGGGGATGATCGCCCCTTGATACAGGAATACACATGTTAGGACATTACATATTCAGTTGATCCAACCGACGATCCTCTTCCTTACCGCACCGAAACCCGCGATCAAACCGGGCGACTGCCCCGAAAAATAGCGCTTGCAAAGCAGAACGGTGACTGTTATATTGATTGCCCTTGGTGGATGTAGCTCAGTTGGCAGAGCACTGGGTTGTGGCCCCAGATGCCGAGGGTTCGAGCCCCTTCATCCACCCCAGAACGCCATCAAGGGGTTAGCTGATACAGCTTAACCCCTTATTTTATTTGAAAGTCAGATCATTCCGGTCCTAACTGTCCCCAGCCTGAAAACCAGTTTCTGCACCTACTGAACACGGTCCCGACCGATCCGGCTTTTTCCTGGATCAGGCCGCAGCTCAAAAAACGGCCGATTCATAACCATGTGGCCAAAGCCCTCCTGGTCAAAGGCACTCGCCAGACCGGTTATTTTTTTGCAGATTCGAGATTGAAATTGACTTAAAAAGCGATATTCGATAATTTAACAAATTATTCCAATTTCCGGAGGCACATTTGATGGACTACAAGCAAACGCTCAATCTGCCCGCGACCGCTTTTCCGATGAAGGCGAATCTGGTGAAACGGGAACCGGAGATGCTGGCCAAGTGGGAGGGCATGAATCTTTACGGGATCATCCGGGAGTCTTCAGCCGGCCGGAAACGCTACATGCTGCATGACGGCCCCCCCTATGCCAACGGCAATATACACATGGGCACCGCCTTCAACAAGGTGCTGAAGGATATCATCGTCAAATCCAAGCAGATGGCCGGCTTCGACGCGCCCTATGTCCCGGGCTGGGACTGCCACGGCCTTCCGATCGAGCACCGGGTCGACGGTGAACTCGGGGCCAGGAAGCTGAAGATGTCCCAAGTGGAAATTCGGGGGTTCTGTCGCCAATACGCCGAGAAATATATCGATATCCAGCGCAATGAATTCAAGCGGTTGGGAGTCTTAGGCGAATGGGACAGGCCCTATCTGACCATGAATTATCCCTATGAGGCCACCATCGTCAGAGAATTCGGCAAATTCGCATTGAACGGCGGCCTGGTGAGGAGCAAGAAGCCGATATACTGGTGCATCTCGTGCAGGACGGCCCTTGCTGAGGCGGAGGTGGAGTACGGCGAGCATCGCTCTCCTTCCATCTTTGTCAAATTCCCGATGATATCCGGACTCGATCGACTGGAGCCGCCCCTGAAGGGAAAACGGGTTTTCATTGTGATCTGGACCACAACTCCCTGGACCCTCCCCGCCAACCTGGCTGTGGCTCTTCATCCGGATCTGAAATATGCGGCCGTTCAAATAGAAAAAGATGAGGTCATGATTTTAGCCGAAGGGCTTGTGGATGTTTGCATGAACACCTTCGGCATTCAGTCCTACGAGGTTATGCACCTCTATAAGGCCGCTGATCTGGAAGGTCTGGAGGCAAGACACCCCTTATATGACCGGCCGTCCGTGATCGTCCTCGCGCCTTATGTGACACTGGAGGCTGGGACCGGGTGTGTTCATACCGCTCCCGGACATGGTCGGGAAGACTATGAGACAGGGCTTCAATATAAGCTGGATGCATACTCCCCTGTGGATGATTCGGGCCGCTTTACCGAGGATGTGGAATACTTTGCCGGCATGGAGGTGTTTGAGGCGAACCGGGCGGTCAACGATAAGCTCAGAGAGGTGGGCGCCCTCCTCAAGGAGCAGGAGATCGCCCACGAGTACCCCCATTGTTGGCGGTGCAAGAGACCTGTGATCTTCCGGTCCACTGAGCAATGGTTTATCTCCATGGAGAAGAACAACCTCAGACAAAAAGCCCTCAATGCCATCCGAAAGGTGTCGTGGATCCCCTCCTGGGGCGAGGACCGGATCTACCAGATGATCGCCAACCGTCCCGACTGGTGTGTTTCCCGTCAGAGGGCATGGGGCGTGCCGATCACCGTCCTCTTCTGCGAGGCATGCGGCGAACCGGTCATATCACAGGAGATCATCGACCATGTCTCCGCCATGGTTGAACAATCAGGGGCGGATATATGGTTTGTCAAGTCGGAGCAGGAGCTGGTCCCTCCGGGCACACGCTGTCCGAGATGCGGGTCAAATCAATTCAGGAAAGAGACCGATATCCTGGATGTCTGGTTCGATTCCGGGGTCAGTTATGCAGCGGTCATGGAACATCGAGATTATCTGGACAGCCCTGCGGATCTCTATCTGGAAGGGAGCGATCAACACCGGGGATGGTTTCACAGCTCACTTCTCTGCTCTGTGGGGACCCGGAACGAGGCCCCGTACCGCAGCGTCCTGACCCATGGGTTTGTGGTGGACGGGGCGGGCAAGGCCATGCACAAATCGGCCGGGAATGTCATTTCGCCCGAGGAACTCATCAAGAGTTATGGCGCCGAGATCCTGAGGCTGTGGGTAGCCGGAGAGGACTACCGGGACAATATCCGCCTCTCCAAAGAGATCCTTCAACGGTTGACCGAGGCCTACCGTCGCATTCGGAATACCTGCCGCTACCTGTTGGGCAACCTGAATGATTTTAGCCGCGAAACTGACCAGGTCCCTTACGGGCAGATGGAGGAACTGGACCGCTGGGCCTTGAGCAGGCTTCAGGGGTTGAGCGACCGTATCCTGAGGGCATATGAGGACTTCAATTTCCATCTGGTCTATCACAGTCTGCACAACTTCTGCGTGCTGGACCTCTCATCTTTCTACCTCGATATCATCAAAGACCGGCTATACACATCGCCGAAGACGTCCTTAGCAAGGCGTTCTGCCCAGTCTGCCATGTACGAGATCCTGGAGGTCCTGGTCCGGCTGATGGCGCCGGTCCTCTCCTTCACGGCCGATGAAATCTGGCAGTACATGGACGGAAAGGGCCGGCCCCAGAGTGTTCATTCCGATGGCTTCCGCCCGGTAAACGAGGCATACAGGGATCCGGAACTGGAAAAAATGTGGGAACAGATCATCTCTGTGAGGAAAGAGGTCGCCAGGATTCTCGAGATCGCGCGGAAAGAAAAGCGAATTGGACACTCCCTGGATGCATCTGTTCGATTAGGCGCTTCTGGTCAATTATACGATATATTGAGTGGTTATTTAGATCAATTAAAGTACATTTTTATTGTTTCCTCAGTGGCGTTGGCGAACATCGATCAGATGGATGGGGGTTATGGGAGCGAGGCGCTCCCCGAATTGAGGGTGGCGGTGTCTCCTTCAACCGATCCCAAGTGCGAACGGTGCTGGGTCCACGATCCTTCTGTCGGTGAGGACAGCCATCATCCCACGATCTGCAAGCGATGCCGAGACGTCTTAAAAGAAATTATGGCTTGATGATCGGGCCTGCCCTTGGTGTTGTCATCCTGGATCAGATATCCAAGGCGATGATAACAGGGTCACTGAGGCTGCATGAGTCCATGCCTGTGATACAGGGCTTTTTCAATCTAGTTCACGTCAGAAACCGGGGCATGGCCTTCGGATTGATGAACAGGTCCCATGCAGATGCGGCATTCTGGTTGCTTGTGGGGGCCAGTTGCATAGCCATCGGCCTGTTGGTGTTCTGGTTTATCCGTCTTAAGGAGAGCGATGCCCGAATGACCCTGGGGCTTTCACTGATTTTAGGGGGAGCCATCGGCAACCTCATTGATCGACTTAGGTTTCGAGAAGTCGTGGATTTTCTCGATGTTTTCTGGGGCACTTATCACTGGCCCGCATTCAACGTGGCGGACGCAGCCGTTACCGTGGGCACGTTCTGGGTGGCCGTCAGCCTGATTTTCCGGCCGTCTTCAGCCGATTGAAAATTCACGGCGACCGCATTCCCCGCAGCTTGCTGCGGGGTTCTTCAATCGACTGAAAAGACACGCCGCTCTGCCCAATATCAGGTTCAGAAAAGGCTGACGTCTGAATTCCTTCAAGCGAATGAAGGACTGAAGAGGTTTATGTTTCCAGATCTTTTTTCCATAGGCCCGTTTACCCTTCACACATACGGTCTATTTGTGGCCACCGGCTTTCTGGCGGGCCTCATGGTGACCATCAAGATCGGAAAGGCCAATGGGGTGACGGCCCAGCAGACCATGGATATCGGTTTCCTCATGATCGTGGCCGCGGTTATCGGCTCGAGGCTCCTGTATATCCTGATGAATATCTCCCACTATATGGAACGGCCCTTGGATGTCTTCAAGATGTGGCAGGGAGGGCTTGTCTTTTCCGGGGGGATTGTCTGCGTGATCCTGGCCGTGATATGGTATACGAGGAGGCATCAGCTTCCATTCTGGAAGATGGCCGACATGTGGGCGCCCGCAATGGCCATCGGCCAGAGCATTGGCCGAATCGGATGCTTCATGGCCGGGTGCTGCTACGGGAAACCCACAGGGTCCAGATGGGGGCTGGTGTTCACAAACCCTCATTCCCTGGCGCCCTTGAATATTTCCCTCCACCCCACGCAGCTCTACTCCTCTGTCGGCAATCTCATCATTTTTTTTATCCTGATGCGGCTTCACAGGAAAAAGAGATTCGACGGACAGGTCTTTCTGTGGCTCCTGGTGCTGCACAGCACGGCCCGCCTCTTTGTGGAGCGTTTCAGGGGGGATGACCGGGGGATGGTATTCGAAAGCGGCATGACCATCACCCAGCTTCTCACCCTAATGATCCTCGTCGCCGCCATCGTAGCACTCTTCATCTTCAAGCGGCGGCAGACCCGAAATTAGCTTAAGTTCGAATTACCCGTGTATGATGCGAGGTGAGGCCGTGCTGGTATAGGCACTAACCATCTGTGTAACCGTTCACGGGTTCAAAGGTTTCCCGCTGTAGCGGGATTCAGGGTTGCATTTCTGCGCCCCGGATTCCACGTTGGAGGCGCATGCTCCTATGAAAACGCCCGCGCTCACCGTTGCCGGCCGAAAACCAGTGGCCCACTGGAACTTATTTACCAAAGGCAGCGTTCTTCGACAGGTTTTCAGATGGTCAATTCTGTCTTTGTCCTAAACCTTGAATCCCGCTGAAAGCGGGAAACCCAGAACCTGTGAACCCTTACCCATCTGTTTTGCTTCTGATATAAGCAATGGCCTTTTTGATCCGGTTGATGACGGTTTCCTTGCCGAGTACCTCCATGACCTCAAATATACCGGGGCTGGCTGTCTTTCCGGTCAGGGCGACCCTGAGGGGTTGTGCCAGCTTCCGGAGCGTAATCTGCTCTGCCTCCAGAAACTGGGCAAACAGTTTTTCGATGCCATTCTGGTTGAACTCGGCGATGGCTTCAATCCGGCCACACAGCTTATCAAAAAGGACCACGACATCCTGCTTCAGAAATTTATCATCGCCCTGTTTGTCATAATCGATATCTTCTGACAGGCAGAAACGGGCGCCTTCGATCATGTCGACCAGGGTCTTGCTCCGAACCTTGAGGATAGAGGCAACAGCAGCCATTTTTCCACTGTCCAGATCCACAAACCCCTCTTTCTCCAGGAAGGGCCTCAGGCGTTCTGCCAGGGACTCATCGGAAGATTCCCGGATATGCCACGCATTGAGGTCAAGGAGCTTTTCTGCATTGAACACCCCTGCGGCCTTTCCAACGTGGTCCAGCGAGAATTTTTCTATCAGCTCCTCCAGCGAGAATTTTTCCTGATCTCCGTAGGACCATCCAAGCCTTGCCAGGCCATTCAGCAGGGCATGAGGCAGGTAGCCCATATCCCGGTAGGCCAAGACCGACATGGCCCCATGCCGTTTGCTGAGTCTCGTTCGGTCTGGGCCAAGGATCATCGGCAGGTGAGCGAATTGAGGGATCGGTTCTCCCAGGGCCTTGTAGATCAATATCTGACGCGGGGTGTTGTTGACGTGATCGTCTCCCCTGATAATATGGGTCATCCCGAGGCTGATGTCATCGGCCACGACGGCAAGGTGATAGGTGGGGCTGCCGTTTGATCTGCGGATGATGAGGTCATCCAGTTCCTCGTTACTAAAACGAATGGGACCCTTTACAAGGTCGTTAAACTGTGTGGTCCCTGAGAGGGGGGTCTTGAGCCTGACGACCGACCCCGGGGCCGGGCCGAGATCCAGATTCCGGCATGTGCCATCGTATTTCGGCTTGAGACCCTTGCTTTTTGCCTCCTGTCGTTGTCGTTCCAGGGTTTCAGGCGAGCAATGGCAATGGTATGCCTGACCACTGGATAGGAGACGATCAATGAATTCATTGTAAATATCGTATCTTCGGGACTGGAAATAGGGCCCCTCGTCCCACGATAGGCCGAGCCATTCCATGGATGTCAAGATGGCCGCCGTGGCCTCATCCGTTGATCGTTGTTCGTCCGTATCTTCAATCCGCAGGATGAACTTTCCCCCCCTCTGCCTGGCGAAAAGCCAGTTAAACAGGGCCGTCCGCGCGCCCCCGATGTGAAGATAGCCGGTTGGGCTGGGTGGAAAGCGGGTTATCACATTTTCTGGCATGACAGGTGAGGTATCCTCCGTTTTATAAAATAGAATCTCAATCGCAACCACGGATCAAACGGATATCGTGAATCAAGAACTCTCCTCTGGGACATCTGTGCGGCATTTGAGGGTGTGGGGCAGCCGGTAAACCGCTCACTCATCGCTTGAATAGACCCAATTGCACCGGATCGGAGTTGCGTGCGGCGCATCCAGCTTGGGGTGAAGGAGTTCGTCTCGAAGCGTGAGCCAGTTGTACGCTGGCCGGATCTTTCTCAGTTTGCCATCCTTTGGCGGTTTAGAATGGACCGTATAGGAATAGGACGCCTCCAGGATGCCCAGAAAGGAACCGTTTCCCTCATAGAGGTAATTGGACTGAAGGTATTCGACCTCGATATTTTGCGCCTTGGCTAATCCTGGGAGCTGTTTTTCGTTAAACTGTATCAAGAAAAATTTTGACACGCCCCTTTCAGAATACCTGTACATGGTCCGCGACTCTGCGCTGGATACAAAGACGGTCGAAATAGAATCCAGCTTTCTCAAGAGCTGGGCTGCAATCAGACCGGCCGTCCGTCTTCCCCCCACGCTGTGGTGGCAGCCGTAATACTCGAAGAGTTTGTTCTGCAGGATTCGGGCCTCTTTTTCACCATTCTCATATAGATTGTTTTGGATATATCTGAGCCATTTGGCCAGGTCTTCAGAGGCATCGGCAATGGGCCAGTCAATCTTGACGTGGAAATGGGTGAGCGCATACCGGTTCTTTTTTTTGATCGTGGGGTCCTGCTGTATGAGGAGACCGTAATCGATATCCAATAACTGCTCGATAAATTCAAGGAACCCGGGGCTTTCAACATAACGAAGATTCTGATGAAAGCGCTTGTAAAGCAAGAATTCAGCCAGGTATTGAAGGTTCTTCTTGACGACGCTGTTTTCCGGAAAAAAGCGGATATAGTTTTTGAGTTCCGTACTGAGCACGCCCTCGCAGATAATCACAAGAAAGGTATTGAAGAATTCCGACTCCTTTTCCATCTTTTTGGACTTAGGTTTGAGTTCGCTTTTTTCAACAAAACTGTATTCCGCCCCATTTTTCTGATACTTGTAGAAAGAGTCAATGAGCGCGATTTTCATAAGCCGGCGTTCAAGCGCATCCCGCAGCATCTCGTAGATGGAGCGTCTCACCTTTTCATAATCGCTCAGGTGTTCTCGGTATTTCCACATGGGTATTTGCGCCTTGCACCTGCTCCCTGGAATGCCTTTGAAACCTGTTGCATTCCGTCAAGGACAGGTCAGATGATAACCTTAACCACAGGCATGTGTGGGATATTTCGAGGACCCGTCCCGATTGTCTAAGGGAAAGGTTCTGTCGCAGAGACTGGGCCTCTGGTTCGTAGCGCCGAGCCTACGCCCCTGAGGGCAAAAACGGGCGTTGTTCAGAGGTTCTGCCTACAGGCATTTTGTTTTCCATATAAGAGGTCAAAATCGATGCATCCTGTGGTTTAAAGTTAGCAAAAGATGTGATAAGTGTCAATAAAAAAAGAAAATTTTTGAATATAGCCATCACAACACAAGTGTCTCCAGGCAGATGTCGCCACCGGGAGAGCGCACAAATGTATTGACAAAACAGGAATTTTTTATATATTCACTTACTTTTGCATTCAATCGCATCGGATCTGCCCCGTTCTTAAACAGGGTCGTCGCCCAATGATCGTTCGCCTAAAAGAGATGATGCCGGGTCCCCGTCGTTTCGATCTCAGGTTCGAATCGAACTGGTGGGGGGGCGGGGACCCAAATAGCCAGGTCCTGGGCCTTGATGGGCCCCTGGACGTGCACCTGACCCTATCCAAGGAAGGAAGTCATTATGCTGTCGATGGCAGTCTCTCAGGGAGAATTCGAGTCAGGTGCGACAGGTGCCTGGAGACGTATTCCCATGGCGTGCAGTCTGAATTCAGGGTGCTTCTGGCGCCTCCGCCCTCTGAACCGGTCGACAGCGAAATTGCGCTGTCGGAAGAAGACATGTCGGTCGAGTTCCTCGCTGATGACGAAATCGAGATAGACCGCCTTGTTAGAGAGCAGCTCTACCTTGCCCTGCCGATCAAGCTTTTGTGCCATGAGGCCTGTCGCGGGCTCTGCCCTGTCTGCGGTGCAAATCTCAATCGGGAAGCGTGCAAATGCCAGGAGAAAAGGGGGCATCCGGCCTTTTTGAAGTTGAAGGAAGTGAAATTGAAGAGGGACTAAAGTAATGAGTTTTAGAATCTCCCAGACAATAACCACGTATGATATCTTGAGCCTTCTGGCAGGATGATCCATTTCTGCCAGGGGTGAAGCGGAGTGAAAAAGTTATGGCTGTACCCAAAAAAAAGAAATCAAAGTCCAGGCGGGACACGAGACGTGCCCATGATGCGATCCAACTGCCCAGGACCGGCACTTGCCCACAGTGCCACGAACTTGTTTTGCCTCATCATGTGTGCCCTGAATGCGGGACTTACAGGGGCAGGACGATCCTGAAGATAAAAGAGAGCTGACATGAACGTGGCCGTGGACGCCATGGGGGGGGACTATGCCCCTGAATTGGTGGTTCAGGGTGCAGTGGATGCTGTTTCTGAACTCGGCATCAACATTATCCTCGTCGGTCACGAGAAACGGGTGGCAGAGGCCCTGAATGGTCATCCGACGGGTGGTCGTATCTCCTTCCATCACTGCGAGGATGTCATCCGAATGGAAGAGTCGCCGCTCAAGGCCTTGCGGAAGAAGAAGGATGCCTCGATCCGGGTGGCATTCGATCTGGTGAAAAGCGGCCGTGCGGACGCCGTCGTCAGTGCCGGCAATTCAGGGGCGACATTAGCAGCCGCTGTCATGACATTGGGCCGCATGAAAGGGGTGGATCGACCCGCCATCGCGGGCATCCTCCCGACGGAGGGGGGCCCCGTTGTTCTGATTGATGTCGGCGCCAATGTGGACTGCCGACCGTCTCACCTGTTTCAATTCGGGGTGATGGCCAATGCCTTTGCCTCTTCGTGTCTCGGGATAAACAACCCCACGGTAGGGCTCCTGAGCATCGGCGAGGAAGAGGGTAAGGGGAATGAACAGGTCCGTTTGGCCCGCGAACTGTTTGCCAAGAGCGACCTCAATTTTATCGGAAATGTGGAAGGTCGCGATATTCTTTCAGGCAAGGTCAATATCATTGTGTGCGACGGCTTTGTCGGAAACGTGGTCCTGAAATTGACCGAGGGCACAGTAGCGGCCATGAGACGGGTCATCGAAAGGGAATTGATGGGTTCTTTCTTAGGGCGGGACGCCTTGATGCTGGGCCAAAACGCCATCTACAAATTCATACGGAGACTGGACTACGAGGAGCACGGCGGAGCTCCCCTGTTAGGGATTAACGGCGTCGGGATGATCTGCCATGGAGGATCTTCGGCCAAGGCGATCAAAAACGCCATCCACATCGCGGTTCAGTATGTGAACAACCGGGTCCTCGAAAAAATGACGCTTCAATTGAAGACCTCAAAAGCTTGTTAAAGAGATCGAAGATAGGGAAGAACCATGGAACAGTCGCGCAGCAGAGTGGTCGTTATTACTGGAGGTTCAAGGGGAATCGGGCGCTCTGTGGCCTTCAGGTTTGGTGAAGAAGGCGCGCGGATTGTTCTCGCGCACTATGACGCAGACGACTCTGCAGCACAGGAGACCCTGGACACACTCAACCGCAGGGGGATCACCGCAGAGGCCCATAAGGTGGATGTCTCTTCATTCGGTTTTGTAGACCAGTGGTTTAAAGAAATTTTTAAGCGATTCGAACGGGTTGATGTCCTTATCAACAATGCCGGCATCACCCGGGATACCCTTTTGATGCGAATGAACGAAGGGGATTGGGATGCTGTTTTGGGCGTCAATCTGAAGGGTGTATTCAATTGCACTCGGGCAGTCATACGGCCCATGATAAAGGAGAGAAGAGGGCGGATCATCAATATTTCCTCTGTGGTAGGACAGATCGGAAATGCGGGGCAGGCCAATTATGCCGCTTCCAAGGCCGGCGTCATGGGTTTGACCAAGACAACGGCCCGCGAGGTAGCCGGAAGGGGCATTACCGTCAATGGGGTGGCCCCGGGGTTCATTGACACCGAGATGACGGCGGTTCTTTCAGATAGAGTCAAAGAAGAGTTCCTGCGTCAAATTCCGATGGGAAGGATGGGGACTCCCGACGAGGTAGCCGAGGCCGTATACTGGCTCTGTTCTGAGGCGGCCAGTTATATCACCGGACAGATTATTCACGTAAACGGCGGGATGTATATGTAGCGGCGGCAGCCTGTCAAGGAAAGGCGCTTTGAGACGTCGTCTCGTCTCCAGCCGACACGATTCAGCGTTTTTATATCCAGTCTGAGATAAAGGGCACGGCCTATTTTTGCAGGTATGCGTACGTAATTTAATTTATGGAGGTAACGGTTTATGTCATCGGTTGAGGACAAGATTCGAAAAATCATTTGTGAACAGTTGGATGTCCCTGAAAAGGATGTGGTTCCCGAGGCTTCATTCGTAGATGACTTGGGCGCCGATTCATTGGACCAGGTGGAGCTGATCATGGCGATGGAAGAAGAATTTGATGTTTCTATCCCGGATGAAGATGCGGAGAAGATAGCGACCGTGCAGGATGCCATTGATTATATCAAAAAGGCGATTAAAAAGTAGTTTCGGGGCTGGCCCCATGAGGGTTTTATCAGCAGAACCGCAGGGCCTCGACAGTCACACGTCGCCGCCACAGAGACGGGCAAACCTTGAACGATAACATCTGAAGGAGCAGCAAGATGGCCAGAAGGGTTGTGGTGACAGGGTTGGGAATGGTTACTCCCCTGGGAACCGGCGTCGAGAAAAGCTGGGAAGCTGCATGCTCTGGCACATCAGGGATTGCACCTATCACAAAGTTTGACGCGACGGGATTTGCATCACAGATCGCAGGCGAGGTCAAGGATTTCAGATCCCAGGACTTCATGGATAAGCAGGAGATCCGGCGCTTCGATATATTTATCCATTATGCCATTGCCTCAGCAAGGATGGCCATAGAGGATGCAAGGCTGAAAATTGACGCCAGCAACTGCTATCGGGTTGGCTCTGTGACCGGAACGGGCTTGGGCGGGCTTGCCACGCTGGAGCATTATCACTCTGTCCTTTTGGAGAAGGGACCCAAGCGGATCAGCCCCTTTTTTATCCCCGGGATCATTGCCAATATGGTCCCCGGACAAATCGCCATCGAGTTTGGCGCTAAAGGACCGAATATCTCCATAGAGACGGCATGCGCAGCCAGTGCGCATGCCGTGGGAGAGTCCTTCCGGATGATACGGGACGGCATTTCAGATGCCATGATCACCGGCGGCGCTGAGGCAGTCATTACCCCTCTGGCCCTCGGCGGCTTCTGTTCCATGCGCGCCCTTTCCACCAGAAATGATGCGCCGGAAAAGGCTTCCAGGCCCTTTGATCTGGATAGAGATGGGTTTATTATGGGTGAAGGTTCAGGGATACTCATCCTGGAAGAACTGGAAGGTGCCCTTAATAGAGGGGCGAAGATCTATGCCGAGGTCGTGGGTTACGGGCTGACAGCCGATGCCTACCACGTGTCAGCGCCTGATCCTGAGGGGGAAGGGGCAATTCAATGCATGAGGATGGCCCTTGATTTTGCCGGTCTTCGGCCTGAAGCGATCGGCTACATCAATGCCCATGGCACCTCCACCAAGCTGAATGACCTGTCGGAAAACAAGGCCATAAAGGCGGTCTTTAGAGACCACGCCTACAAGCTCTGCATCAGTTCTACAAAGTCGGTCACGGGTCATCTCCTTGGCGGGGCGGGGGGGGTTGAGGCCATTTTCACGGTCCTGACATTGAAAAACGGGATCATTCCCCCGACCATGAATTATGAGACGCCTGATCCGGAATGCGATCTGGATTATGTCCCCAACGTGGCGCGGAAAGCGAATGTCAAACTGGCCATGTCCAATTCATTCGGATTCGGGGGCACGAATGCCAGCCTTATTTTCAAGGCATACGGCAATGACTAATCCGGACAAGCGGAAACCGACTTATTCTCACACGGAGGCACAAAGACACAGAGTTACCTTAAATCCATGTGCTGGCTGTTTTGTCCTCTGGGGTCCGCTGAGACGTTTGCCTCTCCAATCAGCCGCAACTTATCAACGGACGAACGTTGGACATCGAACTTCGAAAGAACCATTCATCCCGATGACGGGATCTTCGACCAGTAACCCGTGATCAGTAACGAGCAACCGGAGCCAGATTTCATATCAGCGCTTGTGTGAA
>JAUPKI010000277.1 GCA_030837545.1 Thermodesulfobacteriota bacterium
GTCCGCCTGGAGTGGGATTTTCGGTGGAAAGGGGAGAGGTCATCGCACGTGAGAACGCTTACGAGCTGATAGTCTGACTTTTTTGGCTTATTTACCAGCGTCCCCGGTCACGCGTGTCACTTAAGGATTGAGGACTGGGATGTGAACCTTTGAATATATTTTAGCAGTAAATAGAAAAGAAGGCTTCCTATCACCACGAAATTTGTGGCGAAAGGAAGCCCTTATTCATAGGCTTTTGGGAACAGGGCATACCCATCGTAATTTTGCACGGCGCCCTGATCCGCAGACCGTTCAGCAAAGATTTCTAAAAAGGCCTACGGGTGCTTTTCCTGATGAGCCATTTTACCCATCTATCCAAGAGCCTTCAAAGGCAGTAATGGGCTTCTTGGCGATGATGGCCCCCACTTCCAGCATATACCACTCGGGCACGCACCCGTACTTTTCAGGGGCAACCTTGGTCCAGTGGTCGGATGCTACATATTCTCTGAGAGCCGCTTCGGATTTGAATAAATAAAAAGCCCCCCATTCCTTCCTTTCCTGGTTACACCACCAGCACTTGAATTCCACAGGGTCCATGCCCACGAAGATCGGATAGCTTGACTTGAAAAGCTTCCTCATTTTTTCCGTGCTCGGCATCTCGTCAGGTTTGAACACACAATACAAAAGCCTCTTTTCTGTAGCCATTTAAAGCCCCTTTCTCATTTAAAGTTACCGTCTCACAGTGAGGGCCCTTTCAATCGGCCCACCTTTTTAAAAAAACAGGCGGGGGGACCTGTCCCCTATTTCTTCGCCTTCATGGCCAGGAGAACCTTTTCGGGAGTCACAGGAAGTTTTCTGATCCAGACCCCCGCGGCCGCGTGAACGGCTGACACAAATGCATCGGGGGTACCGATCAAGGCCATCTCTCCAATCCCCTTGGCCCCGAATGCGCCTACGGGGTCATTGGTCTCCACAAGGATCGGGGTAATGGGCGGCATATCCAGCGGGGTCAGGACGCGATAGTCTAGGAACTGATTGTTTGCCATCCCGCCCTTCTCATTGAGCATGATCTCTTCAGTGGATGCCATTCCGAGACCCATGTGCACACCACCCTCTATCTGTCCGCAGGCCCCGGCGGGATTGATTGCCCGGCCCAGATCGTTGGCCACGACCACCCGCAGGACCTTGGTCCGGCCTGTGCCTGGATCCACTTCCACTTCAATGGCCTTGGCACCAAATGAGAACGCCGAAGAAATATTGCCATGGCTGGGGGCGTCCCAGTGATTCGTCGCCATAATGGCCTGACCATTTTCGCGATACCGATTGAAACGCGCTACCTCTGAGATGCTCATATGGATACTCGGGTTCCCTTTCACCAGCACCTTATTGTCCTTCAATTCAAGGTCATCTGGGTTAATCTCCAGTTTTTCACCTGCCGCCCTAAGGATCTGATCTCGTGCGTTCTCCGAAGCCTTTTTGACGGCCATACCGCCTATAGCTGTAACACGACTCGCCCTGGTTCCCCATTCCATGGGACATGTCTCCGTGTCCCCATAAATGGTATTTATTCTATCCATATCAATCCCCAAAACCTCAGCGGCTATCTGAGTAAGCACTGTGTTTGAACCCTGTCCCAGGTCCACGCAAGATGTGGTCAGGTTTACGGAACCGTCGTCATTGACCATGATTTTTGCCTCGGCAAAGTCGGTATCGGGCATGGTGGGCAGCCTGATGCCGGTGAAATGGACGCCGCAGGCAATTCCGAGCCCATGGTTAGGTCTGGGATTCGTCCGCTTTTCTTTCCATCCGATTTCCTCGGCTACCTTTTCGAGGCATTTAGAAAGCCCACAACTCCTGACGAGCGCCCCTGTGGCCGATGTGTCTCCTGCGTGGGTAGCATTCGTGAGTCTCAGTTCCAGGGGATCCACGCCGATCTCGGCAGCGATCATGTTGAGCTGGGCTTCTCCAGCGAAGTGCACCGGTGGGTTTCCGAGGCCCCTCCATGCGCCGCCGTAAGGCACATTGGTGTAGACGGCATACCCGTCGTATTTGTAGTTCTTGTAGCGGTAGAGCACCCCCTGCAGTGCCCCTGCCACGCTGGTGATGGACGCCCCGTGACTTACGTATCCGCCGCATTCACAGATTGCCTTGAAGTGACGTCCCGTTATGATTCCGTCCTTATTGATACCGGTCTTTACAGTTATAACAAACCTGAATTGAAGTGTGGAATAATGAAACTCCTCCTCGCGTGTGTGCTGGAACTTGACAGGTCTTCCGGTCTTTCTCGACAGGATCACCGAAGCAAATTCTATGGGGAACCTGCTCAGGGTCTTACTGCCAAACGCCCCCCCCACATAGTTGGTTATGACCCGGATCCTGCTCTCGGGCATCTTCAGGAAGTTGGCAAAATGGGTTCTAGCCAGCGAGGGCATTTGGGAACTTACATAGAAGGTGAGTTTCCCGCTGTGATCCCATTTCGCCACACAGACATGGGGTTCGGGGCAGACATGCGCTATGGGAGGAGTCTCAAACGTATCTTCAAAAACATAGTCTGATTCCGCGAAGGCCTTTTCCACGTCTCCGTTTTCATAGGACGGCCTGGCGGCCACGTTTCCTTCAACGCCTTCATGAATCACGGGGGCCCCCGGCAACATGGCATCCAGTGGATGGAAGACCGCCGGAAGCTCTTCGTAATCCACCTTGATCAATTCCACGGCCTCCTGGGCCGTCTCCTCATCCACGGCTGCAACGGCTGCAATTGCGTCGCCCACGTGCCGGACCTTGTTCATGTGCAATGGCTTCTGGTCCATATGGGTGACCCCGTAGGTAAAGGGGGTGTCCTTGCCAGTGATCACGGCCTTGACCCCCGGGAGCTTTTCGGCCTTGCTTGTATCTATATGGAGGATGCGCGCATGTGCCAAGGGGCTTCGCAGGAGTTTTCCCCAGAGCATGTTGGGAAAGGCGATGTCGACCGTGTAACGAGCCTCTCCCGTTACCTTGACATTGGCATCAACTCTTGGTACGCTTTTGCCGACATACTTAAAATGTTCCATCGGTTACGACTCCTTTAATTCTGAGGCAGATGATAGGACCGCGTCCACAATTCGAACATACCCCGTGCACCGGCAGAAGTTGCCTGCTATAGCATGCCTGACCTCTTCTTCATCGGGATGGGGCTTCTTTTGTAGAAAGGCCTTTGCGGTCATTATCATGCCTGAAGTACACATGCCGCACTGTACTGCGCCCTTTTCGACGAAATTCTTCTGAATGGGGTGGAGCTCGAAACCCTGAGCAAGCCCCTCGATGGTCTCAATCTCCTTTCCATTCGCGTCGGCCGCCAGGACCAGGCAGGAATTGATCGCAAGTCCGTCCATGATGACAGTACATGCTCCGCACTCTCCCTTTTCGCAAATCATATGGGTTCCCAGCAGATGCAAATCTTCTCGTATCACTTCAGCCAGGGTCCTCCTGTCCTCGACATCCAGGTTGAAGGTCTCACCGTTGACTTTGAGCGTTATAGTTTTTTTCATGACCCTCTTCACCTCCTCATTTTCAAGGGTTCGGCCATTAACGGATCTATACGGTGCATTTCTTTATTGCGCGGTATGTAAGCTCTTTCACGAGCTCTATGCGATATTCCTTGGAAGCCCTCACGTCCGAAATGGGATTGCATTCCTTAGAAGCGATTTGTGCGCCTTCTCGAATCAGATCATCCTCAGTGCTCTTCCCTGTCAGGAATTCTTCGGCTTTTCTTGCACGTATGGGGGTAGGGGCCACCGCTGCCAGTGCAATACGGACGACATCGAAAGACCGGTTTTTCACTTTTGCAAGTGCCCCTACACCGGCAATCCCCAGGTCCATGGCCTTTCTGGTTGCGAATTTCTGGTATGATCCCTCACTGGATAATTCCGGCGGTGGTGGTATGTGGATCTCTACAAGTATCTCGCCCGGCTTAAGAGAATTTCTCTGCACCCCGGCGAACATCTTCTCGATGGGAACTGTCCTTTTGCCGGCCGTGCCCTGAATCGTGCACTCAGCCTCGTAGAGCATAAGGGGAATGGGGCCGTTCGCGGCGGGTGATGCGTGGCATATGTTCCCGGCAAGGGTTGCCATATTACGGATCTGGACCGACGCCATCACCTGCGCTGACTGTTTCAGAACCGGATAATATGTAGCTACCTCATCCGAATCCAGAATTTGAGACCAAGTGGCAAGTGCACCGATCCTCATCCCTTCTTTCGGTTTAAAGGATATGTAATCTAGCCCATCAATTCCCTTCAGATTGATTACTTTTGTAAGGTTGACGAGCCTTGACTTCATTTCCACAAGGAGGTCTGTGCCGCCGGCCAAGATACGTGCCTCGCCGTTGCCTTTTTCCAGCATGGCGCAGGCTTCCTCGATGGATTCAGGTTCATAAAGATCAAAAGCCTTCATTTTTACACCTCCTTTGTCAAGAGCCGCTGAACCCCATGAAACTGGTTAGGAGCCTATCCAATATTGAAAAGAAATCTGCCGGATCCGGCCTCAGAGAAATGAGAAGCCTTTTTCGAGAACGTTTTTAGGCAGTTATATCATACCCCGAGGTATTTGCGCCGGACTTCCGGATGTTCCACCACTTCCTGAGATGTGCCTTGGTAGCAGATTTTTCCCTTTTCCAGGAAAAATATCCTTTTGCTCACATCCGTTGCGAGCTTGGTCCCGTGGGTGACCAGCAGCATGGCAACCTGCTGCCTTTGCAGCTCAACAATAGACTCGCATATCTTTTCGATTATCATGGGCGCAAGGCCTTCGGTCGGTTCGTCCAGCATGAGGAGCCTGGGCTTTGATCCGAGCGCTCTTGCCATTGCCAGCATCTGCTGCTCGCCACCGCTGAGCTGGCTCCCCTTGTTTTTAAGCCGTTTTCCGAGGACAGGGAAGAGATTGCAGACGGTCTCCAGATACGCATCAAACGACCAGTGACCGGGATCGTTCTTCTTGGCAAGATGCCCGATCTTGATATTCTCGATAACGCTCAGAAGGGGAAATACCTCACGTCCTTCGGGTACAAGGCTGACGCCCCGCCGCATGATCCTGTGGGGTGGGCATCCGATCAATTCATCTCCTTCAAAGATAATGGATCCCTTTGGAAGAGGGTTCCTGTGAATCCCCATGATGGAATGAAGCGTAGTCGACTTGCCCGCTCCATTTCGTCCCAGAAGCGAGACTGTTTCGCCGGGGTTGATATTGAAGGATACGCCGTGAAGCACATGGCTCAACCCGTAGAAAGAATCGACTTCTTTGACCGTTAACATATCTTCTCTCTCAGATAGCAGGCTTGTACTTTAGGGTTGTTCCGGATCGCCGCAGGAGAATCAGATGCGATCACTGTTCCGCTTTCCAGGCAGGTCACCCTATCGGAAATGGTCATCACAAAATGCATATCGTGTTCCACCAGCAATATGTCTACGTCTTGGGACAGTTCTTTCACGAAATCGGCCACCTGGAGACTTTCCTCCGGACTCATTCCAGAAGTGGGCTCATCCAGAAGCAAGACAACGGGATCTGTAGCCAAGGTGATTCCGATTTCGAGATAGCGCTGTTCACCGTAAGCCAGGGTGTTTGCCAGATGGTCCCGCTTTTCGTAAAGACCGATTCGGTTCAGGATGTCATCCGCCTTTTCATTAACGTCTGTGTATTTGCTCCAGTTGGACCAGAAGCTGAATGTCCTCTTTCGAGATTGTGCGGCGACGCGAACATTCTCAAACGTGGTCAGGTCTGGAAAGATGTTGGTTAATTGGAACGAACGCCCGATTCCGAGCCTACATCTTTCATATGCAGGAAGTCTTTTCACATTCTTACCCATGAAAAGTATTTCTCCGGAAGTAGGGCGAAGGTGCCCCGATAACAGGTTGAAGAAGGTGGTCTTGCCGGCTCCGTTAGGACCTATGATGGACATGAGTTCGCCCTTTTTCAACTGAAAGTTGACATCGTTTACTGCCCTTAGGCCCCCAAAGTCTTTTCTGAGGTTCCTGGTCTCCAGAATGACGGTATTGGTATCCTTGTTCTGACTGACCATGGTTATGAACATCCTTCCGATGGATAAGACTAAGCCCTTGTCTTGGATTTACCGGCCCACAGCCTAAGGGTTTTGGTTATGCTCCCCAGTATGCCCATCGGCAGTACGAGTACAATGAGCACAAAGAAGGCGCCGGTAAAAAATTCCCAGCGGTCAATGTATAAACTCAGTTTGTCCTTCATGAGGAGAAACACAAGTGCCCCCACGAATGGACCCATGAATCGACCGGTGCCTCCAAACAAGGTAATTACCAGGACCAGGCCGGACATGTGCCAATATAGGATAGATGTGTCGCAGATCTCGAACAGGACCACAAATAGACATCCCGCCAGTGCCGAGAATGCCGACGAGAACACAAAAGAACACCATTTGATCCAGAATACATTATAGCCGCAGGTAAGTGCTCTCTGATCGTTTTCGCGCACGGCCAGTAAGACCTTGCCGAAAGGGGAATTAATGAGCCGCCACAGTGCATAAGTGCCGATGCCCACCACGAAAAGGATGAAGTAGTACTTCTGGACAAATGTATGCAGCGGAATGCCTATAAAAAGTTCCATTTTGGGGAGTCCGGTGATGCCTTCGTGGCCGTTAGTCATGCTGATCCAGAGTGCGGCAATATAGTAAAAGACCATGGACATTGCCAGGGTTGTGATGGCGAAGTATGCGCCGGTCCCTCGAAAGGCAAGAAAACCGATGAGCATCCCCGCCGCCGTCCCCAGCAGGATACCGAAAAGCAGACAGAGTTCGAGGGGGATGCCCGCATTGTAACAGAGAGCTGTTGTGTATGCAGCGATTCCAAAATAGGCGGCATGACCAAATGAGAGCACGCCTGTGTATCCCAATGCAAGGTTGAAGGCTGTCCCAAAAAGTCCGAAGACCAGGATTTCTGAAAGAAGGAGGTTGGATATGGGCAGGAACCTTGACAGAAGCGGCCATAAGAGAAGGATGCCCAACACCAGACAACCCGGATAGATCGCTTTAATTCTTGGATTTACCATAACCTTGTCCCAGATGGCTTATCGGTAACGGGAATATTGCTCATCTTTCAACCTCGATCCCAAAGAGCCCTCGAGGCCTTGTGACCAGAACTACGGCCGCTATGGCATATATAAGGACGTCGGCCCAACGTGTGGCACCGGGCAGCAGAGGAAAAAGCGTTAGGAGCTGACCTACCACAACACCGGTTATAACGGTCCCCCAGAAGCTGCCCAGACCCCCCATAATGACAACGATAAAACATTGAATGAGTATGTCCCCCCCCATGAGGGGCTCGACTGCAAAGACCGGGCTGACGAGTATGCCGGCAAAACAGGCCGTGGCTACCCCCAGCGAGAAGGTGACCGTCCAAATGGTTTTGACGTTTATTCCCATGACCTCAACCATGGTCTGATTGGACGTACCGGCTCTTATGATCATACCCAGATTGGTCTTCTGGAGCACCCACCACAGCCCGAATGTAATCGCCCCGGCGCACAGAATGAGAAAACAGCGGTAGGTACTGAAGGGGAATCCCTGGACCTTGAAAAGACTTCCTTCCAAAACGGTGGGGTAGGGTAGGCCGGAGTTCCCGAAAATCCAGCGCATGAGGTCGGGCAGTGCGAGAAAAAGACCGAAGGTAACGAGGATGCCCAGGAACTCGGACTCCTTTTTTCCGTAGGTGCGCCGGAGCAGGGTCCGTTCTGTGATGAGCCCCAGTCCAACGCCCAGTATCGGGACCATTGCAAAGGCCAGCCAGTAATTCCCAAGCCACTGGATGATGGCCCATCCCATGTAGGCCCCCAGCATATAAAAGGCGCCGTGGGCGAAATTCACGATTCGCATGAGGCCCATGA
>JAUPKI010000278.1 GCA_030837545.1 Thermodesulfobacteriota bacterium
GACTGGGTCCTTCCTGGAGTGGCGCTGGTCCTGGCCAGTTTCTTTCGGTTGACCAGGGTGTTGATGAGGGAGGATTTGCCCACATTGGACCGGCCGGCAAAGGCGATCTCCGGCCTGTCCGGGGATGGGTACTGGCCCTCCTTGAAGGCGCTTGTCAAGAATGTAACATCCATATTGAAGCCAACTCTTGTGATATCCTCAAACTTTCGAGATGCCCCATGAGAGTCTTACCTGTACCAACCAATGTATAAATAGGCAAGATAATTCAGAGGTGCTGACTCCGGCGTCGGCCGCACCATACGAGTCTGCCAAAAGTTCCGCCGCTCGGTGGTGGATCAGAAGACCTGAAGTAACTGAGATGTGCCTTCGTTTTTGCCTTGAACGCCCTGAGAGTCAAAATTGCTTGACTTTTAGGGACACTTTTTCTAATAAATCATAGCTAAATAAACAAATAAATTTCAAATTTCGTTAATTTTGCCATAACGCAACGTATTCATTGACCCAAATCTAAGGAGCCACTACCTTCGCAAATCGAAACAGGAATTCATGAATGCCCCAAGTCTTTGACAACATCGACCAACCCCTCCAGCCGGCGCTTCAAGGTGCGTTGCGCCTCTCTGACCGGGCCGACTTCTGTGTGGGGTACTTCAATCTCCGTGGCTGGAAGGAGCTGGATAGCCATATCCAGCATTGGTCGGAGACGGATGGGGCGTGCAGGCTCTTGGTGGGGATGCAGAAGCCTCCACAGGATCAACTCCGTGAACTCCTGAGCCTCATGTCCCGGGACCAAGGCATGGATAACCAATCCGCCATTCGGCTCAAGAAGCAGCTCGCCGAGGAATTCCGTCGTCAGTTGACCTTTGGCGCCCCTGACAATGAAGTGCTGCAGACAAGCCTGCCCGGAGTGAAATGATCTATGGATAACCGGTTTTTTGAGCAGCCTGTTCTGAACTCCCCCTATCAATGCCCGACGCAGCACTGGGAACTCGACGCTGAGGGACAGCCCACCCAGCGGATTATCGAGAGCCGCCGGGGGGCAGAATTCATCACCCCGATCCCCAAACCAAGAAAGCGGAAAGGGGCGGGCGGGAAACAAACATCCTTCATCTTCGACGAAGGCAAAGGCCTCTCAACCGAGGAGCAGCAGTACGACCCCACCCCCGTCATCAACGAACTGCGCCGACACGTGGATCAGTGGCGTGCCCGGCCTAACCCGTATGATTGGCAGGTGACGCCCGAGACTGCACGCCTGCTCCAGTATTGGCGGCATCACCGATTCAGCGACATCCGCCCCTTTTTCTGCCAGATCGAGGCCGTTGAAACCGTCATCTATCTCACTGAGGTGGCCCCGAAAATAGGAAAAAGGGCCAGGGGCTTTCTGGAGCATCTGGCCAATGCCAACCACGACGCCAACCCGGAACTCATGCGGCTGGCGCTCAAGATGGCCACCGGCGCAGGCAAGACCACGGTCATGGCCATGCTCATTGCCTGGCAGACCATCAATGCGGTACGCCGACCCGGCAGCACAAGATTCACCCGCGGCTTTCTCGTTGTCACCCCCGGCATTACCATCCGCGACAGGCTGCGTGTGCTCCAGCCCAACGACCCGGACAGCTACTACCAGTCGCGTGAGCTGATCCCGAATGATATGCTCGGCGATCTCGACCGCGCCAAGATCGTCATCACCAATTTCCACGCCTTCAAGCTCAAGGAACGGATGGCCCTGTCCAAGGGAGGCCGGTCCCTTCTTCAGGGGCGGGGGCGACCCCTCGATACCCTGGAGACCGAAGGCCAGATGCTGCAGCGGGTGATGCCCGACCTGATGGGCATGAAGCGCATCCTGGTATTGAACGATGAGGCCCACCACTGCTATCGGGAGAAACCGGGAGAGGCGGTTGAAGGAGAACTTAAAGGCGATGATCGGAAAGAGGCGGAAAAGAACAACGAGGCCGCCCGGCTCTGGATCACCGGTCTGGAAATGGTCAACCGCAAATTGGGGGTCACCCGCGTCATTGACCTTTCCGCAACCCCGTTTTTTCTCAGGGGGTCCGGCTATGCCGAGGGGACCCTGTTTCCCTGGACCATGAGCGACTTCTCTCTCATGGACGCCATTGAATGCGGCATTGTCAAACTCCCGCGCGTCCCTGTGGCAGACAACATTCCCGGCGACGAGATGCCCAGGTTTCGGAACCTCTGGGAACATATCCGCAATCGAATGCCCAAAAAAGGCCGGGGCAAATCCAAGACCCTCGACCCCCTCAGCATCCCGGTAGAACTGCAAACAGCCCTCGAAGCCCTCTACGGTCACTACGAAAAGACCTTTCATCTGTGGAAGGACAATGGCGTCCATGTCCCGCCATGCTTCATTATTGTCTGCAACAATACATCAACATCCAAACTGGTCTATGACTATGTGTCCGGCTTTCATCGGGAAAACGAGGACGGCTCCAGCAGCTTTGAAAACGGCCGCCTTTCCCTGTTTCGAAATTTTGACGACCATGGAAACCCCCTAGGCAGACCCTTTACCCTCTTGATCGACAGCGAGCAGTTGGAGTCGGGGGATGCCCTGGACAGCAACTTCAGAAATATGGCCTCGGATGAAATCGAACGTTTCCGCCGGGAAATCATCGAGCGGACCGGCGACCGGAGGCAGGCGGAGGGTCTGAGCGATCAGGACCTTCTTCGGGAGGTCATGAACACGGTCGGAAAGGAGGGCCGTCTGGGCGATTCCATCCGTTGCGTGGTATCGGTTTCCATGCTTACCGAAGGCTGGGATGCCAATACGGTCACCCATGTGCTGGGGATTCGCGCATTCGGCACTCAGCTTCTCTGCGAACAGGTGATCGGCCGGGCCTTGCGGCGTCAGTCCTACGACCTGAACGACGATGGGCTTTTCAATGTGGAGTACGCCGATGTCCTGGGCATCCCCTTCGATTTTACGGCAAAACCCGTTGTGGCCCCGCCCCAGCCCCCGCGCGAGACCATTCACGTCAAGGCGGTGCGACCCGATCGAGACGACCTTGAAATCCAGTTCCCCCGGGTCCAGGGGTATCGCGTGGAACTCCCGGAAGAGCGGTTGACCGCCACATTCAATGAGGATTCCATTCTGGAGCTGACCCCGGACCTGGTGGGGCCGTCCATTATACGAAACGCGGGCATTATCGGCGAAGGGGTGGATCTCAACCTGGAGCATCTCCAGGACCTCCGACGCTCCACGCTTCTCTTCTGTCTGACCCGCCGGCTGGTCTATACCAAATGGCGGGACCCAGGAGAGGAACCCAAACTGCACCTCTTTGGCAAACTCAAGCGGATTGCCAAACAGTGGCTTGACACCTGCCTGGTCTGCAAAGGCGGCACCTATCCGGCCCTACTAATGTATCAGGAACTGGCAGACATGGCGTGCGAACGGATTACGGCCGGCATTACCCGCAGCATGGCGGATGAACGCCCCATCAAGGCCGTGCTCGACCCGTACAACCCAACCGCTTCCACCCTCTACGTGAACTTCAATACCAGCAAGACCAGCCGATGGGAAACCGATGCCCGGCGGTGTCATATCAACTGGGTGATCCTCGACAGCGACTGGGAGGCGGAATTCTGCCGCGTGGCCGAGGCCCATCCCCGTGTAAAGGCCTATGTGAAGAACCACAATCTCGGGCTGGAAGTGCCCTACCGCTACGGTTCCGAAACCCGCACCTATCTCCCCGATTTCATTGTGTTGGTTGACGACGGGAATGAGGACCCGCTCCACCTGATCGTGGAGATCAAGGGCTATCGCCGGGAGGATGCCAAGGAAAAGAAGGCCACCATGGAAACCTACTGGGTCCCCGGCATCAACAACCTGGGTCGATACGGCCGCTGGGCCTTTGCGGAATTTACCGAAGTGTATCAGATCGAGGCGGACTTCGAAAGGAAGGTGGAATCGGCGTTCAACCAGATGATCGAGCGGGTTGCACCGGAAAAGGTTTGAGCTCCATGTCTCGAACCCTCGATTATCATATCAAATTGCCGTATTGACGAAAAAAAGATTGCAAAACAGAGACAGAAGGTGTATCTTATATGCAACTGGTTATAAAAAGCTTGAACAACACCCCC
>JAUPKI010000279.1 GCA_030837545.1 Thermodesulfobacteriota bacterium
CGAGAGTTTTTCCCAGGCGGTATTGTTCATGATTTCAATAGCCGCGGGCACCAGCGGGGTATTCAGAACTGACTCTGTTAGGGCACAGGCATCCTTAAATGACTTGAAAGAGAGAACGACCGTCTCCATCCGCTCGGGCAGGGGAAGCAGCTTAAAGGTCATTTCGCAGATAAACCCTAAACTCCCGCATGATCCCACCATCAGCTTGGAGATGTCGTATCCGGAGACATTCTTGACGGTCTTTCCTCCGGTCCCGACGATATCGCCGTTGGGGGCGACAAACCGCACCCCTAAGAGGAGATCCCGGGGAAAACGGTACAGGAGTCGCCTCGGCCCGCTGGAATTGGCGGCCACAATCCCGCCGATGGTCGCGGTCTCGCTGAAGGGAGGGTCCATGGGGAGGAAACACCCTCTGTTGGAGCGATCCGAGCAGATCAGCTCGTCCCGACTCTGCCTCAGGTCCTCCAGGGGAAGATAGCACCGGTCGTCCTCGGTTGCCAGTCTCGCCTGGATATCCCTGAATCGGACCCCCGCCTCCACGGTGATGGTCAGATTGGCCGTATCCACGTCCAGCATATGGTCCATCCGCGAGGATGAAATGACCAGATCCAGGCGCGAAGGAACATTCCCCATGCCCATCTTTGTACCGCTTCCCGAGGGGACTATGCTCAGGTTTTCCCTGTTGGCCATCCGGACCACATCGGATACTTCGCGAGCGTTCCTTGGGAATATCACGGCCCGAGGCCTCAGGTCGTCGACGGCATACCGCTCAGTGACGGATTTTTGGGTTTCAATCCTGTCCGAGCCGATGCTTTCTGATAGTCCTGCCAGTTTTTCCATAAATTCATCCACGTGAAGACTCCATTTACAGGGATTTAGGAATTCGGGAATTCGGGAATTGTGAATGATTATGAATTTCTGTGAGAGAGGCTTCCCAGCCTCGATCTTCGCGGCGAGGACGCCGCTCACACAGGGATTTTTCATACGCCGACGGCGCTAAGCCCCGTTGACAATTCCAGTTACCGTGTCATCAATATTTGGGTTCAAGACCAGCATTCACCTCTTTGCCCCCTGCTCCCCGCCCCCTGCCGCATGCCCCCTGCCCTTTTCGCTCTGCCCTCTGCGCGGTGCAGCTACCGGCCGCAGGGGTGATCTGGGATCAGCTTGCCCGGATTCAGGATGTCGTCCGGGTCAAAGGCATGCTTGATGGTGCGCTCAAATTCCAGGTCCGTGTCGTTGAACACAAAACAGGTCTCGCTGATCTTCTCGAGACCGACCCCGTGCTCGCCGCTGATGGTCCCGCCTGCATCGGCGCAGAGTTTCAGGATCTCCGAGGAGGCCTTCAAGACCCTCGCTTTTTCTTCCGGGTCCCTGTCGTCGAACATGATCAGGGGGTGCAGGTTTCCATCGCCTGCATGGAAGACATTGCCGATAGGGACGTTGTATTTCCTCCCCACCTCAAGGACCTTGCTCAGGACCTCCGGCAGCCGGGTGCGCGGGACCGTCCCGTCGCAGCAGACGTAACTGGGTCTGACCTGTCCCACCGCCCCAAAGGCGCCCTTTCGGCCGGCCCAGAGGATGGCCCGCTCGGCGTCATCCTTTGCCAGTTTCACCTCCCGTACGTTGTTCTTGCGGCAGATCGCCATGATCCTTTCCGCCTGAGCATCCATCCCCTCCGGCATGCCGTCCAGCTCGATAATGAGCACCGCGGCAGCGTCCAGTGGATAGCCCACCTTGATGGTTTCCTCCACGGCCCGCATCACAATGTTATCCATCATCTCGAGGGTGGCCGGGACAATCCCCTCGGCAATGATGGCCGAAACCGTGTTGGCCCCGTCCTGGATGGTATCGTAGATCGCGAGCATGGTCTTGACCGCCTCCGGGGCCCGCTCCAGTCTTAACATGATCTTTGTCGCCAGGCCAAGGGTCCCCTCGCTTCCCACAAAAAGGCCCTTGATATCATAACCGGCATGGTCAGGGCATTTTCCCCCTGTCCAGACGACCTTGCCATCGTTCAGGACAATCTCCATGCCTAAGACATGGTTGGTGGTCACCCCGTACTTGAGACAATGGGGTCCGCCCGAGTTTTCTCCAATATTTCCCCCCAAGGTGGACACTCTCTGACTGGCAGGGTCCGGCTGATAGACAAACCCCCTTTTCAGAACCTTTGTCTGAAAATCGAGGGTAATGACGCCCGGCTCCACCGTAGCCGTGCGGTTGGGGATATCGATCTCCAGGATCCGGTTCATTCGGGAAAAATGGACCACGATGCCCCCCGCGATCGGGACCGTCCCACCAGTGAGGTTAGTGCCCGATCCCCTTCCCAGGATGGGAATCTTTTCCTCGTATGCCAGGGCCATGATCCTGGACACCTCTTCAGTGGAACCGGGCAGCACCACCACATCCGGCATGGCCCTTTCCAGAGAGGCATCATAACTGTAAAGGGTAAGGTCCATATCCGATGACAGGACATGGCCGTCCCCTACAATCTCTTTCAGACGATCAATAAGGAGTTGTATATCCATGAGGGTTCCTTTGTTCTGGATGCTGGATGCTGGATGCATTAGGATGCTGGGATGAGGTTTTTTCTGACCCCTGGCCTCTGACCTCTGGCCTTTGATGCTGGTCTTCAACTTTAGGCACTTTACGCACTCCAAACTTTAGGCACTGCTTTCGACAGGGTCGCCCGTCCAAAATGAGGAGAACATATTCGTCGACCATCCGTTTGTCAAGATTTCTGCCAATCCGAAAAGGGCGGGCGAGGGCACCTTTTTTGGTCATGATGTCATTTAATGCTGTTAATTTCACAGTTTTTTTGTTACAAAATTAAATTTTCCTCCTGCTCGAATGGAAATCATCTTTAGACAAACAGAGGTAACAGACATGATGCAGCGGGCACATATCATTGGGACAGGTCTATCGGTGCCGGAAAGAATACTGTCCAACAAGGACTTGGAAGGCATTGTGGACACAACCAATGAGTGGATCGTGCGCCGCAGCGGGATAAAGGAACGACGCATCTCGTCCCCTGATAGGGATGAGACCACCACCCATCTCTCGACCCAGGCCTCAAGAAGGGCCTTGGAGATGGCAGGGGTCTGCGCGGATCAACTGGACATGATCGTGATCGGCACCGTAACCTCGGATTGTCAGTTCCCTTCCACGGCATGTATGGTTCAGGAGGCGCTGAACGCAGAGAACGCCGTGGCGTTCGACGTCTCAGCAGGATGTTCGGGATTCCTGTATGCACTCAACACCGTCAATAACGCCATCCAGTGCGGGACCTGCAGAACGGCCCTGGTGGTGGGCGTGGATCGCCTGTCGAGCATTATCAACTGGCTCGACCGCGGCACGTGCGTCCTCCTGGCCGACGGGGCCGGGGCCGTGGTCGTCACCTCCAACCCGGGAGAGGGAGGGATCCTTTCCAGCCATCTGAAATCAAATGGCAAATTCTGGGACCTCCTCTATTCTTCAGATGGAAACGCCTATACGCCCAGCATCCTTAAAGGCCTGAGCAAGAAGTCCTTCCATCTCAACATGAGCGGCAACCGTCTCTTCAAGCAGGCGATCGAATGCCTGTCATCCATTGCGAAAGACGCCATGAAGCACAACTCCCTTTCGAGCGATGACATCGATCTGGTTGTCCCTCACCAGGCCAATATCCGGATTATCCGGGCTATGGCGGACAACATAGGTATCCCCATGACCAGGGTATTCACGAACCTCCATAAATACGGGAATACCTCCTCTGCCTCCATACCGATCGCCCTGGATGAGGCCAACCGGGGAGGGTTGCTGATCAGGGGAAAAAACGTGCTTCTCGTCAGCTTTGGAGCAGGTCTGACCTGGGCGGCCTCGATCATGAAATGGACCATGTGAGGGAAGAAGTGACTAAAGTGACTAAAGTTTAAAGTCTGGAGTTGGGAATTCAAATAGGAATTCATCCTTTTTAACTTCAGGCACTCCACATTCGTAATTTCAAACTCCGAAAAACCAGTATCCGGCATCCAATATCCAGTATCCAGAAATGTCCACCTATGACAAGACATACGATGTGATTGTGGTGGGTGCAGGTCACGGGGGCTGCGAGGCGGCCCTGGCCGCGGCCAGGATGGGACACCCGACCCTCCTTCTGACCATCAACCTGGATCAGATTGCGGCCATGAGCTGCAACCCGGCCATCGGCGGCCTGGCCAAGGGGCATCTGGTGAAAGAGATCGACGCCCTTGGCGGCGAGATGGCCCGGAATACCGATCAGACCGGAATCCAGTTCAGGCGGCTCAATACGCGCAAGGGCCTGGCCGTTCAAGGGTCCAGATCCCAGAACGACCGGGACCTTTATCGGAAACGGATGAAGTCTGTTGTGGAAAACACGCCCCATCTCGATATCCGTCAGGCCATGGTGGACCGGCTCCTGATCAAGGATGGACGGGTCTACGGGGTCGAGACCCAGATCCACGAAAAATTCCTCTCGCGCACCGTCATCCTGACCACCGGGACCTTCCTGAGAGGCCTGATTCACGTCGGTCTGGACCACTTTCCCGCTGGCCGCATGGGAGATCCCCCTTCTGTCCGGCTCTCCGAGCAATTGGCCTCCCTCGGTTTTGAGGTGGGGAGGCTCAAGACCGGGACCACGCCGCGTCTGAACGGCCGGACCATCGACTACGAGGGCTTGGCCGTCCAGTCCGGGGATGATATCCCGAAACCATTCTCGTTTACGACCACGCACATACCGCTCCCCCAGGTCCCTTGTCATGTCACCTACACCACATCCAAAACCCACGAGATCATTCGCGAGGGGCTGGACCGGTCCCCCCTTTTCAGCGGCGTCATCAAAGGGGTGGGGGCCAGGTACTGCCCTTCCATTGAAGACAAGGTGGTGCGTTTTGCCGACAAGGAGCGACACCAGGTATTTCTGGAGCCGGAGGGCCTGAATACGACCGAGGTCTATCCCAATGGGCTGGCCACCAGCCTTCCCGTGGACATTCAGATCCGGATGGTGCGCTCCATCCCTGGGCTTGAGAGGGCCGAGATCGTGAGGACAGGCTATGCCATCGAATACGACTATATCGATCCGATCCAGTTGAAGCCGACCCAGGAGACCAAGCTCGTAAAGGGGCTCTTTCATGCAGGCCAGATCAACGGAACCTCCGGCTATGAAGAGGCGGCCGCCCAGGGCCTCATGGCCGGCATCAATGCGGTGTTGCAAGTGCGGGGCGCTCCCCCCTTCATCCTTTCCAGGGCCGAGGCCTACACAGGAGTCCTGATTGACGATCTGGTGATCAAGGGGACCCGGGAGCCCTATCGGATGTTTACATCGCGGGCCGAATACCGCCTCTTGTTGAGGGAGGACAATGCGGACTTCAGGCTCAGGGACAAAGGCCATGAGTTAGGGCTGATCTCAGATGAGATCTATCGGGAGTTCTGCAGAAAGCGGGAGGAGGTAGAAAGGCTCATGTTGCGATTAAAGAACATCAAGGTGAAACCGGAGCCCGGGACCCTGGACAGGCTGAAGGACGTGGGCGTCTCGCCTATCCGGAACGTCATGTCGCTGGAGCAGCTCTTGAGGCGGAGCGACGTCTTCTTTGACGATCTATCCCGCTTCGATCCGGAACTCTCTCAGACCCGGAAAGATATCGCCATGGAGGTGGAGACCCGGATCAAATATGCGGGCTATATCGAGCGCCAGGAACGTCAGGTCGAAAAGATGAAACGGATGGAAACGGTCAGGCTTCCGGAGGATATGGACTATCTGGCGGTACACGGACTCACCAACGAGGTGAGGGAAAAATTGGGCCGGATCCGGCCCATCTCCCTGGGCCAGGCATCCAGGATCTCCGGGGTGACGCCTGCGGCCATCATGGCCATCCAGGTTCACCTGAAGGGGTTCAGGGATGCGGGGATTGAGGAATTCAGGAATGCGGGAATTGAGGAATTGAGGAATTGAGGGATTGAGGAATGCTGGAATTGACGAATCGGCAGGGGAATTGACACCGTGTCCAACGGCATCATAAAGGCAGTTTATCTTCTGACAGCGGTCCTCCTGTTTTTCCTGTATGGATGCGGGGAGGAGGCTAACACCGGTGTGGACAAGAAGATAGACGCACCCACAGAAAAGTGGGTCAAGGTCAGTCCCGTGGAGACCTCTGCGGCCCAGGGCCATATGGAATATGTAGGCGTGCTCCTTGCCAACCGCAAGGTAAAGGTCTCCGCCGAACTGGGAGGTCTGATCGAAAGGCTCAATTTTGAGAAGGGGGATCAGGTAAAGGAGGGGATGCTCCTTGCGGAGATCGGCGCTACCAGCGCACGTCTCCAGGTGAAGGAGGCCTCGGCAGCGGTCGCGGCGGCCAGGAGCGGACTTGACAAGCTGGAAAAGGGGAGCCGACCCCAAGAGATTGAGATTGCCAGGTCTGCCGTGAGCGCGGCAGAAGCGGCCCTTTTCGAGGCTGAGAAGAATTTTGAACGGACAAAGAGCCTCTACGACATTCGCGCCGTATCCAACAGTGCTTACGATACGGCCGAGCGACAACTGACAACGGCAAAGGCCACCATGGAATCGGCGAAACAGCAACTGGTCCTGGCCCTGGAAGGACCCCGCACCGAAGACATCAAGACCGGCCGTGCCGCCCTCGCCCAGGCAGAGGCGGCCCGGGATCTGGCCGCGGACCGGTTGAAAAAATCGATGATTCGCGCCCCTTGTGACGGGATGATCGCCTTTCGGGAAGTGGAACAGGGGGAAATCACACTGCCGGGGACCGCCATTACGGAGATCGTCGAGCTGGGCCGGATGAAGATAAGGATAGCCCTCAGTGAAAATGACGTCCACCTCCTCAAGGACCATACGCAATTTCTCTTTACCATAGATGCCATTCCCCGGGAGGAATTCTCGTGCCGCGTCTTTTTCCTGTCGCCAACGGCCGACACGCCCACCCGATCCTTCCCCCTGGAGCTGATGGTGGACAACCCGGACCCGAGAATGGCCGACGGCATGACGGCCAGGGTCAAGTTCCCTGCTGCAGCCGACAAAAGGACAGTCAAGGTCCCATCGGCCTGGCTCTCGGAGAAAGACGGAAAGATGGGCGTTTATCTCCTCAAAGACGGAAAGGCCATGTTCCAACCGATCACCCTCGGGGCCTACTATGACAACCGGGTGGAAATACTGAAAGGTCTGGAAGGCAAGGACCTCATCATCACCACCCCCGCAGGACTCAAGAGCGGAGAGGCGGTGGAGGTGAGGGAATAGGCGTAAGGCGTAAGGCGTAAGGTGTGAGGGAATTCAGAGCTTAGGCATTTTAGGCATTTTCAACTTTAGTCATCCCGCCCTGCGGGACTCACTTTAGGCACTTCTTCTATGTTTCTAACCCGATTCGGCGTATCGAGGCCCGTCATCGTCCGGATGACCCTCCTCC
>JAUPKI010000280.1 GCA_030837545.1 Thermodesulfobacteriota bacterium
CATGCTAAGCCCTATCTTGAACTAAGATAGCAGCCCCCAACGGTAACAACGCGTTCACATCTCATATAAAATAGTCCCGAGACGTTCAATAAAATTGTCCCGATCGGCATCATCGTCAAATATGCTGCGCCGCTCTATGCCGCGGCAGATAACATGATACAGTGCACCGGGGGCATCGATGCGGGCTTTCCGTGGCATCGTCAGTTTATATCATACTTCCCATCTCATAGATCTGTATTTTTTCATGACCGTCTCCCTATACCAAGCCATGTCGTAAGTTTGGCCAAGTGTAACATCTCAATATTTAGGGGTAAGCCCCTTGGATTCCAGCGAAAGCTGGAATCCAGTGCCGTGCCAGAGAAAGCAGTCACCCCGGTTTATTGAGAAGATACAGCCAAGTTATTCATCGCCATGCTGCGTCAGGAAAAATATCTTGACGATCGATGCTGGGATGGATAAACTAAGTCTATTGAACTAACCTTTGGAGGTATCTTATGCAGACCGTCAATATCCACGAGGCAAAAACACATCTATCGCGGCTGGTGGACGAGGCTGCGAAGGGAAATGTATTTATCATTGCCAAGGCCGGGAAGCCGATGGTCAAGGTGTTGCCGCTGTCCGGTGAGGAACCGGATACGACCAAAAAGCTGGGCTTCATGTTGGGTGAGATTGCGGTTCCGGATGATTTTGATTCTCTTGGGACAAAGGAGATCACTGACCTGTTTGAAGGAAAGTCATCGTGAAATTGCTCTTGGATACGCATATTGTCCTGTGGGCTGCAGGTCAACCGGAAAGACTCTCCGAATCAGCCCGAACGCTCCTAACAACACCTGAAAACATGTTGTTTTTCAGCGTGGCCAGCATATGGGAGATTGTTATCAAGCGTGGGCTGGGGCGCGACGATTTCAAGGTGAATCCACGACGCCTGAGAGAGATGCTGATCACGCATGGTTACTCCGAGTTGGCTGTTGGCGCAGAACATGTCCTTGCCATCGAATCACTCCCGCCGATTCACAAAGACCCGTTTGATCGCCTGTTGCTGGCCCAGGCCCGAACAGAAGGGATGCTTCTCCTCACAGTTGACGCATCCGTTTCCCAATATAAGGAATCCGTTCTGACCGTTTAATATTGTCGCAGGAGATCGTTCGCTGCCGCTTGCCCCTGCACAGGATGTCGCCCGGCTCCACTCCATAGATTTCCGCCACCCTTCCGGCAATTCAATCCAGGTCAAATCCAGGTCATAACCGTGGCGCTTTAATTTGGATGTATCTGTTTAGCGTCTTGATAGAGGCTATGATAACCGACCGGCCTGTGGGGGGGGTCTTTCCCAAAGGACGCAAATCCGTGGCTCATTGCATGGATACGGCAGTGAGGTCGTGAACTCAGCACCCGGACAGCTCCAGGGGATGGACTCGATCAAAGTCTCTATCGCTCCTGCCTGTTCCAAGACGAATTGAGGGTACAGGGAGCGTTGGACGGCCAGTGGCATTCTTTGTTGCGGCACCTGATGGGGCGGGAGCAATTGGGATACCATCTCTCTGAGACGCTCCTGGGAAGACGAATTCCGCATGAGCTGCCGTATCGAGTTGAAAAAGGGTTTGTTGCTGCTGTCGGGTAGCGTGCCTCTTGTTTGCTGGGAAATATAGAGAAATGGTCCGTATTCGTCAAGCCATACGGCATGGACCCTGCTATTCCCCTCGACATCGCCGGAGGCTTGGCGATAGCATCGTCCATCAAACATGTCAGACTGGGCCGTAGCAAAGCCGTTGCGCAAACGGCAGGCATGGTGGATGCGCGAAGCACTGTTTTGATTTGACGAGAGAATCCCTTGCGGTTAAGATATCATCCAGGGTCATAAGGACAACATGCGGGGGTCTAGAATGGGGAATAAAACAAGGGCACGGACGGTTGTTGCAGCAGTGATCCTCAGCATAGGGGCATTGCTCATCACAGACCCCGTGGGGGGTGAACCTACGGCAAAGGCGGTCCTGGAAAAGGCCTTTGATTATTACCGGGGCCAGTCTTCGGAAACCGAGGTGGATATGATCATCCACCGTCCGGCCTGGGAGCGCAGGATGACGCTCAAGGGCTGGAGCAAGGGAAGGGAAGACGCACTGATCCGGGTCGTGGCCCCGGCCAAGGATGCGGGAAACGCCACTCTCAAGAAGGGTCGGGAGATGTGGACCTACAATCCCAAGGTAAACCGCGTGATTAAAATCCCCCCTTCCATGATGTCCCAGGCCTGGATGGGGTCCGACTTTTCCAACGACGACCTGGCCAAGTCAGACACCATTCTGGAAGACTATACCCATGAAATGATGCCTGTGACATCGCAGGACAACCACACCGTGTACACGATCAAGCTGACCCCGAAACCCAGGGCCCCCGTGGTCTGGGGAATGCAGCTCATGAAGATCCGGGATGATCACATTCTCCTGGAGCAGGGCTTTTTTGACGAAGACAGGCAACTGGTGAAAGAGATGACCACCTCCGACATCGTCATGCTGGGAGGAAAGCTCTTTCCACGCGTCTGGCGGATGCGAAAGGCCGAAAGCCCTGACGAATACACCGAGGTGGTTTACAGGGAGGCGGCCTTTGATATCCCCATCACCGACGCCTTCTTTTCCATACCCAACCTCAAAGACCCGAGGGTCCGGTGATGCTTAGAAACAGGGTTCTCAGCATAGCGTAAGTCTTGGGACCTATCCGGGACGAAGAACAGGCTGGTCATGTCCATTACCGCGAAAATTTCGTGGCGCAATATCTGGCGAAACAAGCGACGCTCCCTCCTGACCATTGGCGCCATCCTGTTTGCCTCTGCGCTCCTCATCTTTTCCATTTCCCTCCAGTTCAGTTCCTACGATACCATGATCGACGCCGCGGTCAAAAGGCATACGGGGCACCTCCAGGTCCAGGCGGAGGGCTATCATACGGACAAGAAAATGCGCCTGGTGATCGCGCATCCGCAAAACCTTGTCCGGTCCATCCAGGATCTTTCCTACATAAAGGCCATGTCCTCTCGCGCCAATGCCTTTTGTCTGGTCTCCTCGAAACAGCGCACCTACGGCGTCTGGGTGGCGGGAGTCGATCCGGCCAGGGAAAGGGAGGTCACCACCATTGCCCGCGTCATCCGCAAGGGGAGCTATCTGAGCAATGAAACCGCTTATGAGGTCGTCATCGGGGACATCCTGGCCAAAAATCTGGCGGTGGAGTTGGGTGATGAACTGGTGCTTCTGGGGCAGGGTCTGGATGGCTCCATCGCTGCAACGGCTGTCACCCTAAGGGGGATCTTCAGCACCGGTCAACCCGAGTTTGATCGGTCGGCTCTCCAAATGCCGTTGAAGGCCTTTCAAGAGACGTTCAGCATGGGGGAATCGGTGCACGAACTGGTCGTCGTCGCAACGGATTTGGACCATCTGCCGGACCTTGCCCGGTCAATCCGGGAGCGTCTCGCATCTACCTCTCCATCCGAGGGTCTGCAGGTCCTGACATGGCAACAGTTGCTGCCGGGTCTGGAGCAATCCATTCGGGTGGATATGGTCAGCGGATGGATCAACTACGGGATTGTGGTGATTATTGTGGCCTTCGGGATCATGAACACCTTTGTGATGTGCGTCATGGAGAGGACCCGGGAATTCGGCATGCTGATGGCCCTGGGCATGAGGCCTTCCCAGGTGGCCCGGCTGGTCCTCCTGGAGGCCGCGTTTATGAGCCTCCTGGGCATATTCCTGGGCGTCGTGGGCGGATGCATCATCACCTATTATTTCCAGATCCACGGGTTTCAGATACCGGGCGCCGAGCAGATCATGGCCCAGTGGGGGCTGCCTTCGCGCATGTGGCCGAAACTTAGCCTCATGTCGATTTTTACCGGCCCTGCGGTTATCGTGATGGTCACCCTGCTGACGGCTCTATATCCTGTGTTACGGATTTTTGGACTGAGGCCTGCGAAGGCCCTTCGAGCGCTTTGAACAAGCGGTTTCCGTGGGCGGCCCGGCCGCTTGAAGGGATCACGGTCTCTCATATGCAACACAACACATCGTACGGAGCATAGGGATGCTGGCACAACTCGCCTGGCGGAATCTGTGGCGCATGCCGAGGCGCACCGTCATCATACTGGTCTCCATCATCATCGGCACCTGGGGCATGGTCTTCATGAAGTCCCTCATGACAGGGATCATGCACCAGATGATCGACAACGGGATCCGCACCTTGACCGGACACGTCCAGGTCCACAAGAGGGGCTACTTCAACGATCCGAGCATCGACTATATGATGGCAGACACAAAGGACCTCTCGGAGATGGTGCAAGGGCTCCCTGGGGATGTGGTTGGGTCCCGGCGGGTGAAGGTTCCGGGTGTGGTGAGCAATGCGCGCCATTCGTCGGGAATTGTGATCGCGGGAATCGTCCCCGAAGACGAGGCCCGGGTGTCGTTCATCGGATCCGCGGTGACAGAGGGGCGGTATCTCACCCAGGGCGATGGATACGGTATTCTCATCGGTGAATCGCTGGCCCGGAAATTCGATACCCAGGTGGGCAAAAAGCTGGTGCTGACCTCGCAGGATGCCAGAGGAAACATTTCATCGGGAGGCTATCGCATCGTGGGGATTTTTCGGGCCGAGCTGGATGCAACCGAGGAAGGCTTCGCTTTTATCCTCCTTCCATCGGCCCAGGAGATGCTCAAGATGGGAGACGCGATCTCTGAACTGTGCCTGCTGGGGCCGCATGCGGATCAGGCGCCCCGGCTCCGTCAATGGCTTGAATCGCGCATCGATACCCAGACCTATGAAGTGATGACCTGGAAGGAATTGATGCCGTTGATCACCGCCACCCTCGATATATGGGACGGCTTCATGTACATCTGGTATGCGATCCTCTTTATCGCCATGTCATTCGGGTTGGTCAACACCATGCTGATCGCCGTCTATGAGCGATTTCGGGAGCTGGGGGTCCTGAGGGCCATCGGCATGAAATCGCGGTGGATCATCGCCCAGATCAGCATCGAGGCCGTATGGCTCCTCATCATGGGGATCGCGTTGGGCGATTTGCTCACCTTTGTGTCGGTTGAATGGCTCCACCACGTTGGCGGGATCAATTTGAGCGCTTACGCGGCCAGCGCCGAACAGATGGGATTTCCCAAGATAATCGTCCCCCTGTTCCACGTCCGGGACCTGGCGATCCCCAATGCCTTTGTCCTATTTTTGGGCATCATGGTCAATCTGTATCCTGCCGTCAAGGCAGGTCGCATCCCGCCTGTGGAGGCGATGACGTACAACTGAAAGAGGGGAAAATGGCTATTGTCGAATGCGTGGGCGTGAAGAAGACCTACCAGCAGGGCAAGGTGGCGGTAGACGCCTTGCAAGGCATTGACCTGTCCGTGGATAGGGGTGAGTTTATCGCCCTTGCCGGACCTTCCGGTTCGGGAAAGACCACGGTTTTAAACCTCATCGGCGGCCTGGATGACATTACCCAGGGGAGGATCGTGGTGGACGGCCAGGATATCACCCGGCTCAAGTCATCCCAGCTTGCGGACATGCGGCTTCACAAGATCGGGTTTGTTTTCCAATCCTACAATCTCGTTCCCGTGCTGTCGGCCGTGGAAAATGTTGAATTTGTCATGATGCTTCAGGGGATACCCCGATCCGAGCGGTTGAAGCGATCGCACGCCATTCTGGAGGAGGTAGGGTTGGTGGATCTCATGGGGCGTCGGCCGGCGGAGATGTCAGGGGGACAGCAGCAGCGCGTGGCTGTGGCGCGGGCCATTGTTTCGGAGCCCGCCATTGTCCTGGCGGATGAGCCCACGGCCAACCTGGATTCCAAGACCGGGGAAAGACTCCTGGCCCTGATGAAGGAACTCAACCGGAGTAAGGGGATCACCTTTATTTTTTCCACCCACGATAAGATGGTCATGGAGCGGGCCCAGAGGATCGTTCTCCTAAGGGACGGCATGGTTGTTGACACCGTCATCAATGACCGTTGAGTCGTGCTGCCCGAGGATTTGAGACATGGCATCCGGGGTCAGCCTGCCGCGGTCTGGACGGCGTCGTCACTTTTTATGGAAGCTGGGATGGTTTTTATGGATCGTCTTCCATTGTCTCGATGTCCCTGCCCAGGAAATGATCTCACCGCAACCCCCGGTTTCGCCTGCTTCCGATGAGAGGCCCCTCTTTTCCCCGGAGCAGTTGGAACTGGGCGGACATCTGAAGACCCGGCTGGCCATCAATGATCCGGCTTCAGGGAGCATTTATCATGCCATGGAGAGCGGCGCGGCATGGGACAATCAGAATGAGCTGCGATTGAAAGGGCGCTACAGTTTTAAGGACGTTGCGGAGTTGGAGGTTCACAACGAGAGCTTCCTTGTCTGGAGTGAGACCCAAGGGGTGCTCTCGGAACTGGATGAAGGCCAGGGAGGAGGAAGCGGCGACGTGCTCACGCCGCAATTGCTCATCAATGACCGAAGGCGCCTCATGAACCTCACGTGGACCTGGGAGGAGGGGAAAAAGCTCTACGCGGTCAACCGGTTTGATCGGCTCTCCCTGACCCTGTTCCCCTCCTGGGGCGTTGTCAAGGCAGGTCGTCAGGCCATCAGTTGGGGGAACGGGATGCTTTTCAATCCCTTTGATATCTTTGCCCCGTTTGCGCCCACCACCCTGGACCGCGACTACAAACAGGGAGAAGACGCCCTGTCCGTGCAATGGACCCCCGGCGATCCATATGGAGATCTCCAGCTCATCTATATCCCCCGCAGAAACATCGTCACACGGGATGTGAGCTGGGAAGAGTCCTCAGTGGCTGCCAACTATCATTTCCCGATACCCGACAGTGAATGGGAACTGAGTCTCATGGGCGCCTGCCATTATGAGGATTTCCCGGTAGGCGCGGGCGTTGTCGGCTATATGGGAGGGAGCGCGCTGAGGCTCAACACGACCTGGACCCACCTGAAAAAAGAGGATTCCGGATTCCTGAGCCTGGTGGCCAATGTGGATTACGGGTGGGTCTGGTGGGGATTGAATTTCTACGGATGGGTGGAATATTACTACAACGGTCTGGGCGAGCCGCGGGGCCGGTATGCCGAGGCCCTGAAAAATGAGGCCCTCCGCGAACGGCTGTTAAGGGGAGAACTCTACGTCCGAGGCCGCCATTACGTGGACGCCCAGGTGAGGGTGGAACTCCACCCTCTGGTCAATTTCCAGCTGGTGGCCATCACCAATATCGTCGATCCCAGCGGCGTCATCCAGCCGTATCTCGTCTGGGACCTTCACGACAACCTCCGA
>JAUPKI010000281.1 GCA_030837545.1 Thermodesulfobacteriota bacterium
CCAGGGTAATGATCTTGTTTTCCGGTGAATTGATCTTGGCAAGGGTGGTATAGAGCGTGGAGGTCTTCCCGCTCCCTGTAGGCCCTGTCACCAGGATCATTCCGTATGGCTGCGATATCAATTCCATATACTCTTCAAAGATATCGTTAGGGAAACCGAGCTGCTCCAGATCCAAGATCAGCGTATCCCGGTCCAGGATCCTCATCACCACACTTTCTCCGAAGAGGGTTGGAACGGTTGAGATCCTGAAATCGATCTCCTTGTCGGCGATCTTGAGTTTGATCCGTCCATCCTGGGGGAGACGCCGCTCCGCGATGTCCAGTTTGGCCATGATCTTTACCCTGGAGATGATGGCCGCCTGGAGCCTCTTGGGAGGCGCTTCAACATCGTGCAGGACCCCGTCAATGCGGTAGCGCGCCTTGAATTCGTTTTCAAAGGGCTCGAAGTGGATGTCGCTGGCCCGCTGCTCCACCGCATTGAAGATCAGCCGGTTCACCAGTCTGATAATGGGGGCCTCTGAGGCGAGGTCCCTCAGGTGATCGGCATCCTCGATCCCCTCGGAAGACAGCTCGTAGATATCCTTACCCGCCTCCTCAATAATGGTCTCCAGGGACTGGCTCCCTGTCCCGTACAGTCGCTCTATGACATCTAAAATATCCGCTTCTTTCCCGGTAACCACATCGATCTTGAGCCCATAGGCCAGTCGCAAGGCGTCAATGGTATAGAAATCGTCCGGATTCGCCATTGCGATCCGGAGAAAATCCTTGCTGATCTTCAGGGGGACAAACCTCGATTCCTTCATCATTTTGTCGGAGAGGTTGTCGATCACCACCGGCTCTCTTGGATATTCACTAAATGGAATGGGGGTCATGGATCAGCGCTTCATCGGTTTAAAGGTTCAGGGTTCTTGGGGCGAAGCCCCTAAGCTCATCGCGGTTGTGATACGATACCGTGCATGCATATGTCGTGCCTTTTTTCGGCCATATCAGGTTTTAAAATAGTCAATCACGCTCTGGATAATGGATGTCAGGTCATAAGACGGCGCAAAGCCGATGGCCGCCTTCAGTTTGCTGATATTGGGGCAACGCCGTTCCATATCCTCGAAACCAGGCCCGTACGCCTTTTCATACGGGATGTGTTCGATCTCCGAATCGCTCCCCGTCATCTCTTTCACCCTCTGTGCCAGATCGTTGATCGAGACCTCCTGATTGTTTCCTACATTATATATCTCTCCCTCGGCTGCGGGCGTATCCATCAGGGCGGTAATGGCGTTAAGGACGTCGTTGACATGCATGAAACTCCGAGTCTGGGTCCCGTCGCCGTATACGGTGATCGGCTTCCCCAGAAGCGCGCTTTGGACAAAACCGGGCAAGACCATTCCGTATTGACCGGTCTGCCGCGGACCGACGGTATTGAAAAGCCGACCGATGACCACGGGGAGCTTTTTCTCATCATAATAGGCCAGGGCCAGAAACTCGTCCAGGGTCTTTGAACAGGCATAGGCCCATCGCCGCTTTTTGACCGTCCCCATGACCCGGTTATCATCCTCGGAGAGGTCATGCTCCACATGCTTCCCATAGACCTCCGATGTGGAGGCGATAAAAATCTTCTTCTTGAACCGGTTGGCCAGCCTTAACGCCACTTCCGATCCCTTTACATTGGTATCCAGCGTCTCCACCGGGTGGTCCATGACATTTCTTACCCCGACAGCGGCCGCAAGATGGTAGATGCGATCTATCTTGAAAATCAGCTCATTCATGACCGACTCATTCAGGATGGTATCGACCACTAAATGGAGCCTTTCATGACTCTGGATCTTTGCGATATTATTCAGGCTGCCCGTCCACAAATTGTCAATGATAAACACCTCGTCTCCCCGCTCTAAGAGTCTCTCGGCCAGATGCGATCCTATAAATCCGGCCCCCCCTGTAATCAACGTCTTTCGAGTTGCACCCTCTTCGCTCAAAAAAACCATCCCGTTCCATACCCCCGTTTCCGCTTTGCGCTCTGCGCCATGCGCATTGCGGCAGTCACAGCTCCGCTCCTTCAGTTACACACCACCAAAGCATCTAACCCATTAAGTTGTCTAACAATTAGGCCCCATGGCCTTGCCCGATCGTCCTGAACCGGAAGGCCATGCCCTCTCCGCCACGCCCCCCGCATCTACTCCGGAACCCTTTCCAGGGCCCAGTCCTCGATCTCCACTTCAAGAGACCGCTGCAGCAGCTCCACAGAGACGACGACCCTGTCCGTCTTCCCCTTGTGCCGCAGGTAAAAACCGGTCAGCCCCCCGAGCGGGCCTTCCATAATCATCACCCGCTCCCCCTTCCGCATAAAGGCGCGATTCTGCACCGTTCGGTCGGTCCCGTCAAGGATCATCAGCGAGGAGATCTCCTGGTCATCGGCAGGGACCGGTTGCCCTTTGAAAGAGATCATACGGACAACGCCGATGGTTTTGATAATCTGGTGGTACTCCTCCGGCACAAGGATAGACCGTACAAACACATACCCCGGAATCAGGGGGACCAATATCTTTTTCCGCCGGTCCTTCCGTCTGCTCATCACCTGGATTCGCGGCAGAAAGGCCTCCACCGATTTACTGCAGAGACCGTCATAGACCTTCTGTTCGAATCGGCTTCGCGTATGAAGGGCATACCATTTGAGGATATGTTTCGCATCAATTGGCGCTTGTTGATTGACCATGTGTTGCAATCACGGGCCTCTCAAGGGGTTTAATGGCGGCGTAGGAGAAGGGTTACAGGGTCTCGATCTTACTGAGATCTACCCCATTTTCAATGAGGTACGCTATGTCCCGGGCCGTATCATCCAGCCGGGTGACGAGAATAGCGTCCCAGTCTTCCCTGTTGAGGCGTTCAGGGCCTTCGGCTACCCGCTCAAAAAAATTCCTTCCATTATTCTTTTCATCCACAATCCCAGCAAGATGTATGCCCGTAAGCTGAATATATAGATATGCCAGCTCAGCCACCTCTCCTGCGCCGAAAAAGAGGACGGACCTTATCTGTTTTCTCTCCATCTCCCCAAATTTTTCTATTAATAACTGCTTGATATCCCTGTAAAATCGGGCCGAATACTGGAGATATTCCACGGTAAGCCGCGTCTTCCTGGCCACTCCCTCAGGGGTCAGGAAATATTTCACCCGGTTGCTGGGCATGGTCTTGACCTTGAAGTACCCTTTATTGACAAGCCTCTTTAAAAAGGTGTTGACCAGTCCCAGGGAAAGATTTAATCGCCGGGAGAGTTCTCTCTGGCTGGACCCCCCGTCCTGCTCGATTTCCCCCATCAGACTGAGAATATGAATATCCTGCTTATCCATGCATGCCATACAATAAAAGTGACTAAAATGATCTAAAGTGACTAAAATGCCTAAAGTTAAAGAACCGCACCCACTCCCTCTGACTGGATTTCCACCAACGAGTAACGAACATCCAGCGAGAGATGGTTCATTAATTGAACACTTTTGTCAAGGAAAATTTGACGCCCCATGAAGAAGCCGGTATACTCCGTCCGGCCTTTATCGGGATTCAGATCATGTCTCCCATCGGGGTTTCCTGTCGGGCGACACAAGGAGGTGAGGCTCATGGAATGTAATAAGGAAAAGAATCTTGAAACCTGCAATTGCACATACGACCCGTGCTCAAGGAAGGGGATCTGCTGCCAGTGCATCGCCTATCATCGACGAATGAGGGAACTCCCGGCCTGCTGTTTTCCTAAAACGGCAGAATCCACTTATGACCGCTCTTTCGATTATTTCGCGAGGCTTGTCCAGGCGGGAAAGGTGTGACAGGATGGTCGGGACGACTGGATTTGAACCAGCGACCCCCGCGTCCCGAACGCGGTGCTCTACCAGACTGAGCCACGTCCCGACAATAGGTTTAAACATAACCTATTTTTGGCCCTGAGGCAAGCATAATTTATCGGCCATGATCTCCACAAAATTCTCCATCATTCTCGCGGTGGCCCCCCAGATGACGTGCTCCCCGTATTCAAAAGCGACGGTCTCGTAGGTTACTCCCTCATATTCTATGGGATATCGCCTCGTTTCTGAAGGGCCGCGATAAAAGAGGGCCAGCGGCGCCGTGATAATCTGTTTCACCTCGGCCCGATTGATGGCCAAATCATCCACGGACACAATCCAGCCCACAAACGGATGGATCACGTAATTGGAGGCCACGGTCAGGGCATCGTCGATCCTGCCCAAGAGGTCGATGTCCTTTTCAGAAAGGCCGATCTCCTCATAGGTTTCTCTCAGCACCGTCTCTTCGATGGAGGCGTCCTTCTCCTCAACCCCGCCGCCGGGAAACGATATCTGTCCCTTATGGTGTTCGACCCGGTGGGTCCTCTCGGTGAAGAGGACCTTGCAGACGCCGTCCTCTTCCAGCAGCGGCAGCAGCACACCGGCGTGTCGATAACCCGCTGCCCCGCCGCCATCTAACACCCTCGG
>JAUPKI010000282.1 GCA_030837545.1 Thermodesulfobacteriota bacterium
CCTCTGGGGCCTGAGGGAGGCCAAGTATGCGTGGTTGGATGCGAAGAATCTGGAGGATACGGAGTGGATAGAGCTGAAGCCCGCTTCTCCTTCCTATCTGTTTGTGCCGCGCGACAACGCACTGGAAGCTGTCTATCAAGGCTTCCCATCGGGTCCGGATATATTTCTCGTCAACAGCGTGGGCATTGTCACCGCCAGGGACAAACTGACCATCAGCTGGACGGCTGAAGAGATCTGGCATAGGGTAAGGCTATTCTCCCAGATGGACCCTGAACTGGCACGGGAAGCGTATGGACTTGGGAAAGACGTTCAAGACTGGAAGGTCCAATTGGCTCAGAAGGATCTTTTGGATTCCGGACCGACAAGAGAAACCGTTGTGCCCCTCCTCTATCGGCCTTTCGATGTTCGATTCACCTACTATACTGGGCGTGCACGCGGCTTCATTTGCAGACCCCGTTCAGAGGTGATGAACCATATGCTGGCGGGGGAGAACTGGGCCATAGCAGTAGGCAGAGCCGGACAGGTTATCGGTTCTCCTGACTGGGATATTGCATTTGTTACCACTCAAATGACTGAATTTAACCTATATCGAAGGGGCGGAAACAACCTCTTCCCCTTGTACCTCTACTCCACTACCGGCCGTGGTAGCCTATTCGCCCATCTGGAATCTGGCGAACGACAGCCCAACCTGGACCAAAAGTTGCTCGCCGCCCTGGCCGAAGTCTATAGCCGCGAGCCTGCGCCGGAGGAGATCTTCCACTACATCTATGCCGTGCTCTATGCCCCTGCGTACCGGGAGAAATATGCGGAGTTTCTGAAAATGGACTTCCCGCGTATTCCGTTTACGAGCGACGGGGCGCTCTTTTTAAAGATGGCGCAACTGGGGGAGCGGCTGACAGGGCTACATCTGCTCACATCGCCCGAACTGAACCCGCCCGCGTGCCGGTTCGAAGGCGAGGGGGATGGCCGCGTGGGCAAGGGAAAAAAGGAGGGGCTGCGATACGATCCGGCCGAACAGCGGGTGTACATCAATGCGGCCCAGCATTTCGCCCCCGTGCCCGAGGCCGTATGGACCTATCGGATCGGCGGCTACCAGGTCTGCGAGAAGTGGCTCAAGGATCGGCAGGAGCGCAGGTTGGACTTGGACGATATCCGCACCTACTGCCGCATCGTCACGGCCCTGAAACTGACGATCGGTATTCAAGAAGAAATCAACGCCCTGTACTCGGATATTGAAAAGGAACCCATCCGTCTAAAATAGGGTGCCCCCCTATAAACAATTTTCTGATTGACGCTAAAATGCCGCCCTCATATTTGCTTCTTGATCAGCCGCTCCAGATCTGAAAGAAATGATGTCTGTATCCAGTTCCTGTAATCCTTATTCAAGAGCTTGCCGGTATCCCGAAGGATCTTCTTTGGATCGGCTTTCCCGACAGTATTTAAGAGCGACTGAAAGAACGCCGAACGGTTCTCAAATGCGCGCGCTATTATGGTTTCATCCAGGGGGTAGGCCCCGTTCAGGATGAACCATACGTCAAATATGTCCCTTCCCGCCTGGCGGTCCAGAAACGTGAGAATCTTTTCAGTCATCAAGAAGGAGGGTTCAAGGGTGACGATCGGCACGCCCCTAAGCGGGAGAATGGTGGTTTTCAACTCCTTGTCCCTTGTGGAGATTTCAATCTTTACATGGAAATTTCGATCAGGCCCCCTGAATCGCAGCTCTAAAAGGATTGTATGGTACTTCAGGGCGTTGTCGGTTATTTCCCAGTGTTTCGCCATGCAAAGTCTTTTGATGATGCCCATGAGGCCCTCAGGCGAACCCCCTGGAAGCGTATCGTAATCGATATCCTCAGAATACCGAGGCAGATCAAAAAAGAGCTTCAGCGCTGTTCCCCCTTTGAAGGCAATCTGAGAACCAGCCCTGGATTTGGCCAGGGCCTGAACCACCTCTATGATGACGTTTTCCCGGTACTGATTGAAAAAGTCCTGTTTATTTGGCTTCATAGTCATGCATCCTGAAAGAACCGACCAGTTCTCTGACCGCCTCAGGGTAAAAGCGGAGGTAGTAGGTAAGGAGTTCCGTGTCCAGTCTGTCCATATTTATGTCCTCCGGGAGGAGTTCCACGAGCCCTTTTGTCCGCATATACAGAGTGTCCAGGAAGGCCTTTCCCGGATCGGCGATGGTGAAACCCTCAACCTTCACATGCCCGAAACGCATGAGTGGGGCCGCAATGCGCCGGTAAACAAATGTGGTGTTGTCGACTTCACACTGATAACTCCAGAGTGCGGTAGAAAAGACGATCTGTGGGACCTGAACAATCAGCCCCCAGTAGTTGAGAGCGGATTCAAATGAAACAACTGATGGCTGACACAGGGCGTTTGCCAAGGAAAACAGCGAATATTCTCTATTGATAAGGCGGTAAAGATCACGACGGATGCGCGTAAGGACGCCCCGTTTGACGAGTCTGGCCGCTATAGTCCGGGTGCTCTCCCTGGATGTGCCAAAAATGGCCTGAAGAGACGATATCGTGAAAAACGGCGTATCGGCATTCAACAATTTGGAGATCTTATCGCCTGCCATGACGATTACGTTTCCTAATAATTAACATTTTTGTTTATTTTCTATTATCGTTATCGGCATCATTTGTCAAGGATTTTGGGGCCGCCCTCAGTTGATAGGAAAAACAAGTGGCATCCAAAGCCGTTTAGACCTATCGCATCGGCGGTTATCAGGTCTGCGAGAAATGGCTCAAGGATCGGCGGGAGCGTCGCTTGGAACTGGACGACATCCGCACCTACTGCCGCATTGTCACGGCCCTGAAACGAACCATCAACATTCAAAGGGAGATATACGCCCTGCAACTGGATGTTAGAAAAGAACCCCTGCTCGACCGCTCCAGGACATGGCCGCGCCCCACTCCGGCCAATAAAATCCAGTCTTAAGTCAATCATCCGGCCCCCCAGACCAGCACCGTAATTATTGGTGAAAATGCCGCAGGAGACGTATGCAAGGGCTGGGAGGTTGTAAATCAGCAAAATGCCTTTCTTTTTGGTTGACTGCTGAACCAGGTAGGCGTATGAGTGGTTCAAAAAAACGCGGGGCATTTTATCCTGGCAGTCTTCACTGGCATTAGATCCTCGTAGAGCTGCCCCACTGTTTTCATAAGACATCGAAAAGGAACATTTGATGAACGATAACGATGGCCCTTCTGCCCAAAAGGGAGCATCCGCCCCTAACCCGAAGACAGAAGACCGCAATCGGTTGATGCTTCAACATCCTCCAGTTTGGCAAGGAAAGCCCTCTTTGCCCTGACCCCTTGACCTGCTCATGGTTGCCTCAGGGCCGCCTGGAGGATACGGCCCACGGAGGTGAGTTATGAGGAACCAACCCATTCCTACGGCACTGCTGGAGTTCATTAAGGCCAATGACGAAAAGGCCATCCAGGATTTTTGCGCTTCTCTACACCCCGCCTCTGTGGGCGATGTCCTCGGGGCGCTTTCCAGCCAGGAACTCTGGCATGTCCTGACCCTTCTTGAGCCCCGCCTGCGCGCCGAGATCTTTGGCGCCCTGGACCAGAGTCTGCAGATCGAGATGGCCGAGACCTTGAGACGTCAGGATCTGGCCCAGATCGTCAATCATATGTCCGCAGACGAACGGGTGGACCTGCTCAAACGACTCCCCGAGGACAAACAGGAGGCCCTTCTCCCTGCCCTTGCCCAGGCCGAGCGGGAGGACATCCGTCGGCTCTCCTCTTATGCAGAGGAAACCGCTGGCGCGGTCATGACCTCGGACTATGCCACCCTTTCTCCAGATCAAACTGTTTCCGAGGCCCTCTCCAAACTGAGGCGGGAGGCCCCGGATAAGGAGACCATCTATTATTCCTATGTGTTGGACAGCGACAGAAAACTGGTCGGCCTCGTATCCCTGAGAGACCTCATCCTCGCCCGACCCGATAAACGAATTGACGAACTCATGCATCGGGATATCATCTATGCCTTTGTCACTGACGACCAGGAAGATGCGGCCCGGAAGATCGCGAAGTACGACCTGATCGCCCTGCCCGTCGTCAACAGCAGCAAAGCGCTCGTGGGGATCATCACCCATGACGATGCCATCGACATTATCAACCAGGAGCATACCGAGGACATGGAGAAATTCATGGCCATCACTGGGAGCCATGAAACCGGCACTTACCTGAAGACCTCTTCCTGGGGCCATTTCAAGAATCGATGCGTCTGGCTCGTAGCCCTGGCGGCGCTGGGCCTGGTTTCGGGCTATATTGTGCAGAATTATGAAGGGCTCCTTATCCAGTTTGCGGTTCTTGCCACCTTCATGCCCATGCTCGCGGATACGGGGGGCAACAGCGGGAGTCAATCGGCAACGCTCGTCGTCCGCGCCCTTGCCGTCCGGGAGATATCCACGGGCGACATCCTCAAGGTGCTCTGGAAGGAGTTCAAGGTAGCCGTTCCGTTAGCCGTTATGCTGGGGGTTCTTGCCTTTGGCCGCGTCCTTTTTTTCGCAGAGGGCTCAAGCAGGCCCGAAGGGCAGTCCCTTTCCACCATCGGCCTGGCCATCGCCGCAGCCCTTGGGCTCCAGGTGTTGACAGCAACTATGATCGGGGCGCTGCTTCCCCTTGCTGCGGCCAAACTGAAGTTCGATCCGGCCGTGGTAGCGAGCCCTGCCCTCACGACCATTGTGGATATTACGGGACTGTTTATCTTTTTCACCACCGCAACTCTTATCCTTGGCATTTAAGGGACAAATTCAGGATGGGGTCTCTTCAGAAAAAGTATCGAAGCCTGAACTCGGCGCGCCAGTCTTGCTGCTTTTCGCCGTATTCGGTCTGGTCCCCGCCCACAGGGATGATCCCCCTGAGCCTGAGTTCCAGATTCGTGATGGGGCTGTAGTTCAATTCCGGGATCAAGTTGAAGCTCCCATCATTGAGGCAGACCATGGTGGTGAAGGCCGGGGTGAAGTAGAGGATGTCGAAGGGTTCTTTCTGGCTGAGTCTCAGATAGAGATAGTCCCTGAGCGGGTTGCGCCAAGTAAAACCCTCTTTGGTGAGCCGGTTGATGGGGCCGAAGAGGGACCGATCCCCGGTCTGTTTGTAGGCGTCATAGGCCCGGCCAATATATGAATAGAGGTTCTTCACGTCGCCGGGGTCCACGCCCTCCCCGTTGTGGTAGTATTCAAAGATGGCGGTGAGATCCGTTTCCGTCAGATACCGCATCCCCACAAGAGTGCTCCAGACGTCGGATTCTTGGGTCAGGACCTGGCCGTTTTCGAGGAAGGTCTTTTCCTCAAAATCCTGGATCCAGGCCGCCTCCCCGTGTATCTCGAGGTTGGAAAGGAGGTTTTTCGAAAAATCAAACCCCCACCGGGTGGTGCGGCTCGCCCCGGTAAAAAAGAGGAGGTCCAGGTCCGTGTCCCAGATCAGGGCATAGAGCTTCGCCGCCACATTAACGTGGCCGGTCTGACCGAATTCGTCGTTGATATCCTCATACACGGGGAGGATGACAGGGGTGAAGGCCAGGGTCTGGAGCGGTCCGTCAAAGCTCCGGATAAAATCCCCGGCCACCACATAGTAGCCTTCCAAGGCCTCTTCCGGGTCCTCCGGGTCCTTGGGCCGGTCCACGAAAGAGACCGGGTTCCAGGCATACCCCTTTCCCCACTTGGTCACCCGCTTCCCTGCCTCCACGGCCATGTGGGGACCGGGCTTATAGGAGACGTAGCCCTCCATGAGGGTCATCTTGCCGTGCCAGCCCTCATGATCATGGGTGACAAAGCTGTCGAGCCTGGCAAAGGCGCTCAGGTCCCCATAGTGAAGGGCCCCCTCCAGCCGTGCCCCCAGGTCCGATTGCTCAAGGGTCCCCCCGGGCTCGTTATCGTAAAACTTGAGTTTATAGAGCGGCGAATCCCGGTCCAGCCCGGAGACGGTGGGCTGGGCCTGGAGAAACCCGCCAAAGGCATAGGGCCTTTTTTCGACCTCCTTTTCGATCTCGGAAAGGTCAAACGTAGGGGTTTCCTCCGCTATGGACACGCCGCAGGACAGGGCAGCGACGACCAGGGCACAGAGGAGGACAACCCCTGTCTTCATCGAAGGCTCTCGAGTCTCGACATGAAATTGAGGGTAAAGGCCTCGTCCGGAATCTCCCTTGCCTCAATCTTGGCAAAGATCATGTAGGAGCGATACCCCTTATAAAGCGGGCTGTCCGTCTCCACCACGGCCGGTCTCACAACCCCTCCCCCAAAGTCTTTCATGTCCTTGAAGTAGATGGTCTTGATGAGCATAGAGGCCTCAGTGAGGCATTCAATCCGGGTGGGGAGAGCCTTTTCCTTGTCCACCCACATGCGGAGCTGATCATAGGCCACGGTTTTGGTCTTGGCCTTCAGGTGAAGAAGGTGTTCCTTGTCCTGGTCCTCCACCCGGGTCACGTTGTACTCTTCGGTGTAGTCCAGTTGCAGGATATCCGAGTTGTTGAACACGCCGCCTACCACCGATTGGAGGCTCGTGATGCGGATTGGCTTTCCCACGTTGGGGATGTAGAACCACATGTTCTCTCCCAGTCTCAGGGTAGTCCGGCCCTTGTCGCTGGCAGGCGAGATGAAGAGCCCGGCGATCTTGTCCCTCCCCTTCTTCACCGTGAAGAGCACGAATTCCTTCTTTCTCCCATCCGGTTCCACGTTGATGAGCTTCCGGTACATCTCATAGGAATCGGGCGCCAGATTCTTATCCACCTGGGCCAGGATCTCATTTCCATCCAGGGCATAGGCAGGGACAGCCAACAGCACCAGGACTATCAAAAGAGTTATGACTTTGGGCATTACATTCCTCCTTACTGTTGAGTCTATTGGCTGATATAGCTTTCAAAAAAAGGTTTTTGTGTTCTTGAGCTTGAATTAACTTGCTTTTATAGTGTTTTTCAATCAGCAATCGCAAATCAACAATCACAAATCCTGTGGGGTCTCCCGAGGGCATTCTATCGGTTTTCAGCCCCCCTTCAATCAGCAATCGCCAATCAAAAATCATCCATCCTACACGTGTCCCAGGGCCTCGATGGGGTCCATCCGTGCAGCCTTGAGGGCCGGCTGCAGACTCGCCAGGATGGAAACCCCGATGACAATCCCCGAAATGGTCATGAGCGCCACCGGGTCCATGGTCGGCGCAAGGATGAGCCCGGTCTGCCGGCCGAAGTCAAAGGATATTCTTGCCGCATGAATGGCATAGATGGCCCCGCTGCTCAAGAGGCTCCCGATGATGGCGCCAACGATCCCCATGGAGAACCCCTCCAGGACGAACAGGGCCAGGATTTTTCTGGGAAGCGTGCCGATGGCCGCCATGGTCCCGATCTCGCGGACCCGCTCATAGACCGCCATGATCATGACGTTCATGATGCTGATGAGGACAATGGCAATCAGCATGAGCTTGATGAAGAGGGTCATGATGTCAATCATGCTGGCGATGTTGTAGAAGGGAGAGAGCTTCTCCCACGTATTCACGTCAAAAACGGGCTGGCCCTGGGGGTTCTTTTCCTCTCCGAGGAGGGTGGAAAGGCGGCCATGCACCTCTTGCAGCATGCCGAAGTCCTTGAGTCTGAGGGCGACCTCGCTAATCTCCTGTTCCTCCATCCTGAGGATCTCCATGGCATCGTCCATGTGGAGGTATCCGTCCCGTCCCCCGGGCCCGGTAACGCTCTCCAGAATCCCGCCCACCCGGAGTTGTTTTCCGTTCACCGATCCGTCCCGGTTGGTGGCGATCACCACTACCGCATCCCCTACCTTCACCTTCAGTCCTTTTGCAAGAAGTTCAGGGACAAGGATGTCCCCTTTATGAAGGGCCTTTTCCCCCTCCACTATCCGTGAGAAGAAGAGGGGGACCGTCCGGGACTCCTTTTCAGGGTCCACACCATTGATCCGAATGTTGGTGGTCTCCACAAAATTGCTGAACATACCGCCGAATTTGATCCGGGGCGACCAAGCCTCGATCTCGGGAACGTCTTTCAAAATCCTTTCCATCTTCCGGACAGCCTGGGGTTTCAGGTTCATGGTGAGAGGGAGGCTTTCTATGGCCGCCAGATATCCTTTCCGGTGAATCTGCATGTGCCCGAGGAAGGAATCGGTGATCTGGCCGATCATCATGCCCTTGAAGGAGCCTGTCACGGCCTCGAATACGGCCACAAACAGGACACCAAATACGATCAGGCTTAAGGTGAGAAGGGTCCTTCTCTTGTACCGAAGAAGATTCCTCCCGGCAATTTTCCACAGATTAGTCATGGTCGTGCCCTCCCCCCTGGTTGTGGCTCTCCTTCAAAAGCCCATCCTCAATTCGATAGATCCCCTCGGCCTCGTCAATGATGCGGACATCATGGGTCGAAAAGACAAAGGTGGTCTGAAGCTCCTTGCGGATTCCTTTCATGAGCCGGATGATGCCCATGGCCGTGTCATGATCCAGGTTGGCCGTGGGTTCATCAGCCAGTACCAGTTGGGGATGGGTAACCAGGGCCCTGGCAATAGCCACCCGCTGCTTCTGGCCCCCCGAGAGCTGGTCGGGCCGCTTCGTCTGCTGATCGCTCATGCCCACGGCTGCAATAAGGTCCTGCACCTGCCTTCTTCGTTGCGCGGCCGGGACATTCTGGACCATGATCAGGGGATATTCCACGTTCTCGTAGGCGGTCAACACCGGGATCAGATTGAAACTCTGGAAGATGAACCCGATATGAGACCCCCTGAAAATGGCGGCATCCGTCCTGCCAAGGCCCGCGACATCCGTCCCGGCCACGAGAAGCCGGCCCCCGGAAGGCTTGTCGAGACAGCCGATAAGATTCAGGAGCGTCGTCTTTCCGCTCCCCGACGGCCCGACAACCGAGACAAATGCCTCCTTCTCGATGGAGAAACTCACCCCTTTCAATGCCTCGATGGGCACTCCCCCGTTATGATAAACCTTGCTGACATCCTGTCCTGTAATCAGTTCCAACACGCACCTCCATTCATATTGACAGCACTGTTCGATTTGAATTTTCTTTTGCATCCTCTGTGCCAGATGAAAGCGAAAAGGAGCATAGCCTTATAACTGTCTGTAAATCAATGCTTTTTTAGCAAGCGAGGCCTGAATGCACTCGCGATCCTCATTATGCTCCTCCGGCAAGAAACGTCGAGAAAAGGATGCCTCTTTCGGATAACTATCCGTAAATACAGATAAATACAATCCTAAAAGCCTCTTTCCTTTTCGACGGTTTTGTCGAAGTGACGTCTGGCGGAATTGTACATATATTGCTGGGGATTCGCAGAGTTGTATGGGAGACCCACACAATGTGGAAGGTGCTTTATAAGAAGGACCTATGTGGGATCAGCCGGGAACCAGAGAGTTTGGCCGGGTTGAGATATAGGTATTTTGACTGGCTTGAATCCCAAGAATAGACAGATGAGATGCGTCAGGGGGTGTTCATATTCAGTCTCCAAATCCCTAAATTTAGATAAACGGCAAAAGAGACCCACAAGAGGTAGGGGGTCAGAAGAAGACCCGCAGGCCTGCTCTTTTTCCAGAAGGAGATAAGGGTGCATGCGATGACGGCCCACAGGAACAGGATATTGATCAATGCGAGGCCTGGATTCTGAAGCCCGAAAAACAGATACGACCAGAGACCGTTGAACAGAAGCTGAAGGCCGAAGAGGCGAAGGGCGCCGTGAATCCGGGCATGTTCCCTCTGCCGCCAGACAAGCCAGGCCGAAACGCCCATCGCCACATATAAGAATGTCCACACCGGCCCGAATAGCCAGTTCGGCGGATCCAGGGCGGGCTTCACGAGGCCTTCGTACCATGCACCCGGCCTGAACAGGGAACCGAAAAGGCCGGGCATGAAAGACACAGTTAGAGAAATCACCAGTGCGGCGATCGAGACTTTGCTCTCTCTCGTCATCTTCGCCCCAAGGTTTCGCAGATCTGCCATTCCCATGAAGATACAAATCCCAGCCGTTCGCCCAGCTTATCGAAGGCCTGGGCCGAGCCCGGATCAAGGGCCTTGTGAAAGGTCTGGTCATGATGCAGGTCATCATAGACGTTCCGACATTCCCAGAGGTCCGGCTCCACGCCGATCTCCTGGCACATATCCAGAAAGCCGATGATCTCTGCGATCTCTGTCGCTTTGGGGGCTGAAGCCAGGGTCACCATCAAAACACCGAGAATCGACTGGGCCGTCTGCTTCATGAATGGATCGTCCAATTTGATCTGCTGGAGGGCGGCCTGCTTGGCCAGGAGGTCCAGCCAGGTCCAGTCAAAAACGCCTTTCTCCCTTGCCGCATCGGCAATCTTTCTGAGTTCGTCGGCAATCAGGATGCTGAGAATGTGGTTCGGGGCCTCGGGGAGTGGGCCCCCCGTCTCCTGAAGAAGGGAAAGAAAGGCCTCGGCCTCGATCCGTCGGCCGCCGATGGTCTTCCCGATCTGGCGATCCAGCCATTGAAACATCCCGCTCATCAGGGCATTACGCATGTCCGGGATCAGGTCGTGGATCGTGTAAGACCGGACCTCTCTGACATGCCGCTCAAAGACCATCCATATCCCCTCTTCCCTTCTTACTGAAGATCCCTGGGCCATCTCCTTGGCCATCTGATCCAGATCGCCGGTTTGAAGCGTCTCTCCCACCATACAGCCAAAGCCGGCCCCGGGGTCGTGATACGTCAGGTAGATCCGGGTTGCCTCAAAGCCGGTTCCCGGCTCGACAATGGTCACCTCTCCCATGATGCCTTCAGCGTCTCCGGCATGGAAAGAGACCTCCTTTTGTGGAAACACCATTCCCTCCAGGAGGGCAGTTTTCCCCGTTCCTTCCGCGGTCACTGCCGTCTGGCCCAGGAGAGCCAGGGCATAGCTGGCCGCGGCCAGCGACGGCCCGATGCGGGATGGGGCCACCTTTTTCCTGTAGACCTCGGCCCCGTTTCCATAGGCCGGATCGTTGCTGCGTGCCTGTGCCATAATCTCGATCAGGCGGGATTCCAGATCCTTTCGAGTCCAAGGTGTCACGAGATCGATCCCCCTTGCCGCATATCTCATGACCTGGGTCGCCTCCAGGCCGGATATGTCGTCAAAAAACCACCCGCAACTGGTGAACATAAAGAGGGCCATCCGCTGAGACTCCAGAAGCTGCAATGCCTCGATTCGTTCCGCTCCGTCAAGAGATCGCCTGGATTGATGCTCGATGAAACGATCCCTGTTCTCGGTCGAGGGGTTCAGCAGTACAGCGATATAATCATCGCGGGCCTCCCACGGGTCTTTGAAAAGCCGTCCTCCCCTCTCTTCGAACACAGCCGCTAACTCCCCGGCCAGCCAGTCCATTCCTTGGCGAAGGGGCGCCCGCCAGGCCTGATTCCATCCCGGCGTAGAACCGACGCGGCACCCGCAGTCCGAACACCACCTTCCGACGCCGTGGGCGCAACTCCAGGCGCTGTTTTCGACAATCCGGACCTCGTCCTGGGGTGGAAAGCGCTCCAGGTATTCGCCGTAGTTGGTCAGGGTGATCCGGTCCCCCTCTTTCAGGTCGTCGAACAGCCACGACAGGGCCATGTCCCCGAACTTGAAGTGATGTCCGTAGGACTCTCCATCCGTGGCCAGGCTGATCAGTTCCGGTCCCTCTCCATTTCCATTGTAGGCCTCCTCGATACGGGCCAGCAGCCTGTCGCCCGAGGCGAGGAGTTTTTCGTAGGCCACGGCCCGTGAGATGGGACCGTGATAGAAAAAGACGGCGATGGATGTCCCGCCCGATGCATCCAGCGACACGCGGTAGGGTTTGGTCACATCGATCCGTCCCCCGGAGACGTCTTTCCATGTCTCCTGTCGGCCGGAGCGCCCAATGGGACGCACTTTGGCCGCCTGATCTGGCGAGAGGATGGTGAATGTCACCCCTTCTTCCGCCATCAATCTCAGGGTCTCGGAATTTACCGCAGTTTCCGCCAGCCACATCCCTTCTGCCGGTCGGCCGAACCGATGCCTGAAATCAGTTAGTCCCCATCGGATCTGGGTCAGCTTGTCCCTGCGGGATGCCAGGGGCATAATGATATGGTTGTAAACCTGGGCCAGTGCGTTTCCATGCCCATGGCGCCGATCCGCACTGATCCGGTCGGCGGCGATAATCTGGGCGTAAATCCAGGGGTAGGCCTTTTCCAGCCAGCTTAACAGGGTTGGGCCAAAGTTAAAGCTCATGTACTCATAATTGTTGAGGAGCGCCCTGATCCGTCCCGCTTTTCCAAGGAGGCGGGCCCGGGTGTTGGGTCCGTAACACTCACGGGTGACCCGTTCGTTCCAGTCATGATAGGGGAGGGCGGACGCCTGAAACTCGATCTGGTTGAGCCACGGATTTTCCCGAGGCGGCTGATAAAAATGCCCGTGTATACAGAGATAATTCTGATGAGTGACCATATATTTTCTTGCCTCTGAATTTCTCTTGTGTTGAAATAAAAATTCCGTCCCTTTGGAGAAATGATCTTTTTGTTTTTCGTCCTCTCAGTGAAAAACAAAAGAACACCCCCTTTGCGTTCTTAGCGCCTTTGCGGTGAAAATAAACTCAAATACCCGTTCTCCATCATCCATCTCCTGATACGCTCTGCTCAAAAAGCCTCAGGTAGGCCTCTGCCGAACGACGCCAGGAGAAATCCTGTGCCATGGCATTCTGTTGCATGTCTTTCCAGAGATGGGGGTGGTCCCACGCCCTTATGGCCCGGGCGGCTGCGGCCACCAGATCGGCTGAATGGAACCGGTCAAACTTGAATCCGGTGCTCCCTTCCTTTCCCTCATCCGGGTCCACAATGGTATCCTTAAGCCCGCCGGTGGCCCGGGCCACCGGGATGTTCCCGTATTTGAGGCTGTACATCTGCGTGAGACCGCAGGGCTCGTAAAGGGACGGGATCAGAAAGACGTCGCTCCCTGCCACGATCTTGTGGGCCAGTCCGGGGTCAAACCCTATTTTCAAACCGAAACGATCCGGGTAGAGCACCTGAAGATCGATGAGCGCTTTTTCATATGCCGCATCGCCCGATCCCAGGACCACCAGTCCCATGCCCAGGGAAAAGAGTGCGGAGCAGGCATCCGTCAGGAGGCCGGTACCCTTCTGTCCCACCAGACGAGTGACCATCCCTGCAAGGGGTCTCGCTGCCAGTTCCGCAGGGAGGCCCATGACTTTCAGGAGGTCTTCTTTGCACGCAGCCTTTCCGGAGAGGTCCGATGAGGAATAGGTGCGCACCAGATGGGGGTCAATTGACGGGTCCCACATCCGGTAGTCCACGCCGTTGAGGATGCCGTGCAGCCGCCCGCTGATGGAGCGCATCAGCCCCTCCAGCCCGAAGCCCGCTTCCGGGGTCTGGATTTCCCGTGCATAGGTGGGGCTGACCGTGACCACGCTTTTTGCATAGACAATGCCCGCCTTGAGAAGACTCATCTGACCATAGAACTCCAGCCCTTCCATCCGGTAGTAGGGGTAGGGGAGGCCGATGCTTCCCGTTCGTTCAGGGGGGACCAGCCCTAAATACCCCATATTGTGGATGGAAAATACCCCGGCTGCACCCGGCACGGCCCCCTCGTTCAGGAGGGCCATGACAAGGCCGGTCTGCCAGTCGTTTGCCAGGATGACATCGGGACGGAGCGAAAGGGAGTCGCAGAGGGAGGGGATGATGCGGGAAAAAAAGATATACCGTTCCGGACTGTCCCAATACCCCCCGGCGGGGGTCCCGTAGATCCCGTCCCGGTCAAAGAATGGATCGCACCGGACCAGGTAGAGGGGCACGCCGGGGGTCAGCTCGCTCAGGAGAATGTCCCCTGCCACGCTTGCCCACCCCATGGTCACCGAAAGACCCTCCACCGCTACGTCCCATACCTTGATCCGATCCAGGGCGGTTCGATACGCAGGCATTGCCACCGAGACCGAACACCCTAACTCTGTCAGGGCCGCGGGAAGGCTCCCGACCACATCGCCCAACCCCCCGGTCGAAGCAAATGGGGCCGCCTCTGAGGCGACAATCAATACCTTCATAACTCGCCTTTCCTATTTTCGTTAAGGCCCCCAAAACCTATTTCTCGCCTGAACCTGCATGTCTCCCTGGGGTTCAGAGGGATTGTCCGTTGAAGATTCGGCGTTTTGATCTGCCCGTGCACGGCGGCAGGAAGTTCTTGGCTTTTGATGAGTATAGAGAAATGGGGATTCTCGGTCAAAGGAAATACAAAGCGCCCCTGTTCACAAACATCAAGACATGAACCTCTGAGCCTGAGCACAGAAGCCAACAACGCCAACCTGGTCTTTTATGGCTTTATCTTTATGATATTTAGGCAACTTTGCGTCGCTTCCGGATGCTGAACGGCCAGATGCCTGTAATTCTTGGGATCTTAAATGGTTGAGCGTCCAGATGTAACCCCTGTGACTCACGAAACTCAACCGTCCCTATCATGACTCCTATCAGTCGCTGATATAGCTTAATAAAAGACGACAAGCCTGGCCTCAATCAATATCGATTCCTTTCAATACCGAAAGCCTTTTGAAAATATCATTTGTTTTGGTTGTATCTCCGAGCGTCATGTGGTAGGGTGGTCGCAATTTTCTGGGGCTGGGAAGGAATACTATCAGACCCAACATAGAGGACGCGGTTTCCCGCTCAGGCGGGATTGTGGCCATCCATTCGTTCGGCGACTTTTTAGGCTGGCATCCTCATCTCCATATTCTGTGTATCCCGCGATGCGCGGGATTTTTATGGAGACGGTCCCGGGGCGGGATTCCGCGTGGCCCCGTTGTTTGAGTTGAAACACCTGGAGGCCATATTCCGGCATAAGGTCTTTCCCGCGATGCGCGGGACTTCTCTCAAAAGGGAAAATCACGGAAGCTCTGGAAAAGATACTGAAGCATCTGAACCTTTGGGACAGAAAGGCCAGACCTCCCCCCTTGCCCAGGTCCCACATAGACACATCTGCTTCCCAGCTTCCTCTGTGCGAAGACCACCTTTACTGTGACCCTGAATTCCCCATGGAGGCGTACGCCTCATAGTTTTTTGAAAATTCCGGAGGATTCGATGTGCAGGTATGTCTGAATACCGTCGAAATCCGGCTTTTTTTCATTACAAACTGCATAGTTGAAGCCTCCCTGCATACCGTTGTCCCTTAGCTGAAAAACCGTTTGTCAGTTACCGTACCGGTCCCCAATATTTTGTGCCTCAATATCTATTGACACACCAGGCCCTTTCGGCTA
>JAUPKI010000283.1 GCA_030837545.1 Thermodesulfobacteriota bacterium
ACCTTGCTCAGGCCGATGAGTTCCAGACCCATAGTCCCCTCTTCTGGCAAGTGCCTAAAGTTTGGAGTTTGAAGTGCCTAAAGTGAAGGAAAGTGTGCAAAGCCGAAGCGCCTGAACTGAGCTAAACGCACATCACACAACCTGGCTCACCCCTGCACATGAAAACCCCCATATGAGAGCTGCGTCTCGCCACAATAATCCAGGCTGGAAGCCGATCACATTGCGCTGACACCTTCAAACTCTAGGCATTTTAGCTCACTTTAGGCACTTTAGGCACTTAAAACTTTAGTCACTTCCCTCTTCACTGCCATCGCACAACCCTGGATTCGTAGGCGCGCAGGACGCCATTGATCAGAACCCCGATCAGGCCGATGATCAACATGCCTGCCAGTATCTCATCGGGTCTTTGGATGTCTCTGGCCGTCATAATCATATAGCCGAGTCCGTAGCCGGATTTAACGCCGGTGAATTCAGCGGCCACCAGGGTCATCCACCCGATACCCACGCCGATGCGCATTCCCACAAATATAGACGGGGTGGCGCCTGGAAGCAAGACCTTAAAGAAGATGTGCTTTGGCTTTGCATTGAGGGTCCGGGCTGCCTCAAAGTATATGGGGTTGATCGACACCACTCCTGAAACCGTGTTCAGGAGAATTGGGAAAAACGCACCCAGGAATATAATGAATGCGGCCGACTTCATCCCGATGCCGAACCAGAGGATGGCGATGGGGATCCACGCCAGAGGCGGTATCGGTCGGATAACTTCGATCACAGGGTTGACGATCCGCCGCAGTCGGGGCGATCCGCCCATCAGGAGCCCCAACGGGATTCCCAGAAGTGCGGCAAAGGCAAACCCCAGGGCCACGCGGTAGAGGCTGTGGAGGGCATGATAGGGAAGGAGATACCCGGGGGGCATCCCGATGACCATGAGGTCCCTTAGGCCTAAGAGGATATTGATTGGAGACGGGAGGAGGTGAGAGGGAATCACCCTGATCAGAGAGAGCCCCTCCCATACCAGGATCAAGGCCAGCGGCAGGATGTACCGATCCCACTTCATTTCTTGATGATGTCTCCGAGTATTTCCTGGTTAATGAATTTCCTGACAAATGCCTCTGGGTCCGAGAGCTGGATGTATTTCATGCGTGAGAGAAAATCCACATATTCCCTCTCCCCCTCAATGCTCAGGACATAGGTATAGACAACGTTTTTCAAGGCGAGGCGGATGGTTGGCTCGTCCATACCGGTATATTTGACGCCGATCCTGACGGCCTCGTCAGGATCGGCCTTGATAAAATCCGTGGCCTCCACATGGGCCCGGACCACGGCCCTGGCGTCCCGGGGCCGCTCGGAGAGGAAGCGGTCGCTTGCCACAAGAACACAGCAGGGGTGGTTTTCCCAGATCTCATGGGACGTCAGGAGGACCCGCCCAACGCCCATGGTTTGGGCCTTGGCAGGGTAAGGCTCCCAGGCGATAAACGCATCAATCTGACTTGTCTTGAGCGCCCCGATCATCTCAGGGGGCTTCAGGACGATGATGTTCACGCCCTTTGGATCGACGCCGAATTTCGTAAGGGCCTTCTTGAGCAGGAAATCCTGGACCGTGGAATAGCCGGGGATGGCCACCCGCTTCCCGGCCAGATCGCGCACGTCCTTTGCGTGCGAATCCTTCCCCACCACAATCGCTGACCCCTCGGTGTTCACCTGGGCCAGGACCGTCGCCTCTGCCGCCTTGTTGGCCACGGCCGTGGTGGCGGGCGCCTCTCCCACATAGCCCATATCAAGGGCCCCGGCCGCAAAGGCGCTCATCTCTTCAGGTCCGGCCTTGAAGACGCCTGCCACCTCCACCTCGACCCCGTTTTTCCGGTAAAACCCCTTTTCCAGCGCCACCAGACACGCCAGTTGATGGATATCACTCTGAAGATATCCGATGCGTATCGGTTTCTGTTGGCAATCTCCCGGGGAAGGGCCTGCCAGGAAGAGCGAAGCCATGACCACGGTCAGGAACGATGCGATTTTCATCATGCCCTCCTTTCAGCTTCCACGAAATCCCCAATTCGTTGACGGGCGACTTATTGAAATAATGATAGTGTAACCTCTTTTTGTTGGCGCTGTCCCTGTAGGTGCGAATTCATTCGCACAGCATGAGCTTGAATTTGCGGATAAATCCGCACCTACATCCCCGCCGGCGCCTGGATCGTGGAGGTGGCGGTACAAGAAAAGGTTACATCAAAATGGTTATCCGGGCTGAACCACCTCATAATACCGGTTAGGGGCCATGCCTGCAAACAAAACAGCGCCGGGACAGGGAACCACCAGCTTTTTTCGAAACTGGGAACCGATGATGTTGAAAAACTCGAGACAGGCAGAGCAGATGTGGGTGGTCTTGGCGATGGAATAGGGCACGATCTGGTTATCTTCCCTTATGAAATGGACCGGTTCAATAAAGTTTGCGTGGTTGGCGCAGTGGGTGATGAACAGCTCTTCATACGTGACCCCCCTCACCCCCATGATATTGAGCCACCGCGCATGCACCTCGGGGTCTTCGCTGTCGATGGCCTCCCATGCCTCGGGACGGGCCTGCCTGTAGCTTTCTCTGTCAATCAGACCCAACTGCCCGGTTCGGTCCGGCACGTTGGGGCGTTTGAATGTGGACTCGCGGATAACGACGGTCGGGCCCGTATTGATCTCCTCAATCCTGCTGGAGCTGATGACGAGGACCTGACCATAGTAGGGGCACTCAGGGTTGAACCAGGTGAGCTGGCGTCTGCAAAGGGCGTACCTGCTCCAGCCGTCCCTAAGCACAAACCCTATCTCGATGCTTCTGGTCAAAGGAACGCAGACTGCCTTTTTGGCCTCATGCATGAAAATGCCTTTCGCCTTCAACTGTGAATTCAGGGAGGCGAATTCCGCTTCTTGAAGCCAGTAGACATATTTTTGGTAGGCGCCGATCTATTCTCCTCCAGGATCAGAATCTTCGGTCGGGACCTCTCTGGACTTCCTGACCTTTCGGACCTTCTTTTCTTCCATTAACGGCGCATCATCCCGCAAAGACGCCTCGACCAGAAAGCTGATATCGCGCATGACCAAGGGCGATTCCAAGGCATTGATCCCCACCTGAAGCCCCTGAAAGCAGAAGGGGCAGGCAGATACCAGTTCCTCTGCCCCGGTCGCTTCCGCCTCCTTTACCCTTCTCTGGGCCATTTTGTTCTGGATGTCGGGATACCCTGATTTGAGGCCGCCCCCGGCCCCGCAGCATCTCGAATACTCACGGTTTCTGGGCATCTCAATAAGTTCGAGGCCAGGGATCTTCTCCATAATGAATCGGGGATCATCAAAAACACCGGAGGCCCGGCCCAGATGACAGGGATCGTGGTAGGTCACCCGTTTTTCCACAGGGTTCTTAAAGATCAGCTTCTTATTCTCATAGAGACGCCGCAGGAATTCCACCGTATGCAGGACCTCGAAATTCATCTTCGCCACCTTGGGGTAATCTTCCTTAATGGTTTTGAAACACCCCGCGCACGAACTGATGAGGGTTTCGATTCCCAGTTCATTGAACATCTGGATGTTTTCACGGGCCAGGCGTTGAAACTCCGGATCGCCCATTCGGAGCATGACGCTCCCGCAGCATTTCTCGTCTTTCCCGAGGCAGCCGTAGTCCACGCCCAAAGTCTCCAAGATATTGATGGTGCTGACGGCAACCTGTTTGACATTGATGTCGTAGGCGGCCGTGCACCCCAGGAAGAGGAGGACCTTTCCCTTTGTCTTTTTGATTTCTCTGGGAAGGTCCCTGATGAGGTTCTCCTTCATGGCCCGCCTGGCCCACTTTTCCCGGCCGGCACGGGGCTGCTGCCAGGGGTTGTCATACGATTTCACACTCTTGATCAGGGCCTTCTGTGAGTCCAGGGGTCCGTAATCGGCCTTGACAATGAGGCGGCGAATATCCTCCCAGAGGTTGACGGTGTCAATGTTGGCCGGGCATACCACGTGACACTGGCCGCAGGTGGAGCATTCATACAGGTTTTTGACAAACTCCTCAAACTCGCACTTTGTGATGTCCTTATAGCGAAAAAAGAAGGCCAGCAGTCTTTTAACGGCCTCAGGGGTCTTTTCATTCCGCATGATGCTTCCGAGCAGGCCTTTCTGCGATCGGATCACCCTCAGGAAGTCCGTGACCTTGGCCCGGGGAATGATCCCCGGCTTCTCGTCCTGGTCATAGACCGGGCACCAGGTGAGACATTCGCCACATCGGGTGCAGGCGTCCAACTCGATCAGCCGGCGCATATCCAGGTTGGAGATGAGGATATCCCTGACCTTCTCCTCCGCAGGGACCGTGTCGGACTTCTTCTCCTCGGCAGGTTTCTCGTCCATTTTTTCTACGGTCGCGTCTCCGGATATCTTTGCATCCGTTGCGTCCACCGTTGGCGGGGCCTTCTCAGCGGGCTGCGAAACGGTCTCTTTGTCACCCGTCGCGTCTTCAATGGAAATTGTCTTCTCTTCCGGCATATTCTGTCCAGTTCGTTTTAAAAGCCTCTTGGTAACCGTTACATCCCAACTAATACAGCAACCTCTGAACCCTGAACCTTGAACCC
>JAUPKI010000284.1 GCA_030837545.1 Thermodesulfobacteriota bacterium
GAACTCCGCCGTGACCTCAAAAACCTGATGATTCACACGGAGACCGAGGCCTTTATGGAGGCCGAGGTGAAGGACCTCTATCAGCTTATCGAAGAGGTTGCTGGACCCATCTCAGCCGATGGCGGGGACCTGAGAAAGGATATCTTTGGAAGCATGCCAGCGCTTGGCTGGGAAAGGCTGACCCGGACGTTTCTCAGAAGCGGATAAACCGGAAAGCGAGCCAAGGCGGTCCATTTACGAAACCCAGGTTCGTTTCCGCAACTTGGAGCTCGAAGTCGAAAGCTCAAAGGTAAATAATTCCTCAATTCCTCAATTCCCTAATTCCTGAATTTCTCTTTATCTCATCGTTCAGCATGACCCTGCAATAGCGGCAGAGCTGCATTGACTTTCTGTCCACATCCTTCACAGTGCGGCAGTAGTGCATAATGCAGGACGGGTCCTTGCAGTGCCGGAGCGAAAAGGTATGTCCAAGCTCGTGAACGGCCTCCTTCACAAGCCGGCCCTGAAAATCTTGTGGGCGCCTGGCCGGCGGGAGCCCCTCTTTGAGCCGGTAGGCGGAGACCACGCATGCCCGTCCACCCAACTGGGCCTCGCCATAGACATGGGTGAGAATCGGAATGAAGAGATCCACCGCCACAACTGCCAACACCTTCAGGGCATTGGCCGGGGCCGCCTGGTCAAGCCTTTCGAGGATGGGCGTCGAGTGGTATTGAAGCCGATCCTCGTCAAGGGCAAATTCGACATCGCTCAGGAGGGGATGGATTTCTGTCGGATATCCGAAAACCCGGGCGACCTCCCCGCATATCCGGTCGGCGAGCAGAGGTTCCAGTTCGCACAGGGGGGAAACGAGGATCATGTTTGGGTTCAAAGCGCTCAAGCGGATCTCTGACGACGAACGGGTCGCGCGCTCATGGCGCGGGTGTTGGATTCATCGCAGAGAGGAGCGCCGCAGCCATGTCTGTGATGATACGGTGAGGATCACGCATATCTCTTCGAGCATTCGGTTGACCACGCAGCGGCAGGCCTTAGGCGCAGGAGGTGGAGGAAGGGCGCTGTGTTCCGAACGCCTGTCGTCTTACGCCCATTTTATCATTGACATCGAATACAAAACCGCCTAATTTTGCGGAACACAACGGGTGCGGAGCTACCGTAGTGCTTTGCAGCAGGCTTGTCAAGACAGGTTTTTCTCCTGCCTCGTTCTGGGTGATATATTACTGACGATTGAGGCTCTTGCAAAAGTCCTCTCATGTCATTCCGGCGAAGGCCCGAATCCAGTCCCCCCGCGGGATTCAACTGCTTCTGGACCCCGGCTTTCGCCGGGGTGACGGTTTTATCGACTTTTGTAAGAGGCTCGATGACTTACTCTGGTCACATGAGGGCCGAGTTGTTTAAGGAGTGACGCATGCCAGAAAAGACGATTGGATCGGTTATGGTCATTGGCGGCGGAATCGCCGGAATGCAGTCTGCTTTGGATCTGGCTGATTCCGGCTATTTTGTGTATCTTGTGGAAAAATCTCCGGCTATTGGCGGAGTGATGAGCGAGCTGGATAAGACCTTCCCCACCAATGACTGTGCCATGTGAATCATCTCCCCTAAACTGGTCGAGGTCGGCCGGCATCTCAACATTAGCCTGATAACCTGCGCCGAGGTGGAACGGGTGGACGGCGCCGAGGGCAATTTTCAGGTCACCATTCGCAAGACCCCCCGCTATATTGATGAAGCCAAGTGCACGGCATGCGGCGATTGCGCCGCGGTATGTCCGGTATCACTCGCCAGTGAATACGATCAGGGACTGATTGACAGGAAGGCAACCTTTAAGAAATACGCCCAGGCCATCCCCGGTGCCTTTGCCATTCAGAAGACAGACAAGGCCCCCTGTCGCCTGGCCTGCCCTGCCGGACTCAATGTGCAGGGATATGTTCAGATGGTGAAGCAGGGCAAGTATGAAGCGGCCCTGAACATCATCATGGAAGACCTCCCCCTCCCCGGGGTGTTGGGACGGATCTGTCCGCACGGCTGCGAGGATGCCTGCAGGCGGAGCGAGGTAGACGAACCTGTGGCCATCCGCGACCTCAAGCGGCTGGCCGCGGATCAGTTTGATCCCAGGGATGTAAAAATCGAATGCCTCCCCCGACGGGATGAAAAAGTCGCCGTTATCGGTTCCGGTCCTGCCGGGCTTTCGGCTGCGTATCACCTGGCGCGAAAGGGGATCCTGTCCACGATTTTCGAGGCCCTTCCCGAGCCGGGGGGCATGCTGCGGGTGGGCATCCCGGCCCATCGCCTGCCCCGAGAGGTGTTGGAAAGAGAAATCGAGCTTATCCGGAATCTGGGGGTCGAGATCAAGACCCATACGCCTCTGGGACCGGATATGAGCATCGACGATCTCCTGAATGGCAGTTACCGGGCAGTATATCTCGCCCTTGGGGCCCACAGGGGGATCGAACTGGGAATCCCTGGTGAAAAGGCCCAAGGCGTTCGTCAGGGGGTCGATTTTCTGCGGGAGGTGAACCTTCGAGGAACGGCAGAGGTGGGGAGACGGGTGGCCATCATCGGGGGCGGGAATGTGGCCATCGATGTATCCCGATGCGCGGTCCGGTTAGGGGCACAAGAGGTCATGATCCTCTACCGCCGCACCCGTGCTGAAATGCCTGCCTGGGAAGAGGAGATCCAGGCGGCAGAGGCGGAGGGCGTTGCCATAACTTACCTGTGCGCCCCGCAGGAGGTCCTGACCGCGGACGGACGAACGACCGGCTTGCGATGCATCCGCATGGAGCTGGGGGAGCCCGACTCCTCCGGGAGAAGAAGGCCGGTCCCGATCCCGGGGAGTGAATATGATATCGAGATCGATCAGTTGATCCCGGCCATCGGTCAGACCCCCGATCTTTCGGCATTAGAAGACGTGCCGGACCTTGGCTTCTCCAAATGGGGCACGGCTGAGGTGGATCCGGTGACCTACGAAACCGGCCGCAAAGGGGTGTTTGCCGGCGGCGATCTCCAGACCGGTCCGTGGGTGGCCATCGGCGCCATTGCGGCAGGACGCGAGGCCGCGGAATCCATAGCCAGGTATCTGGATGGTCGAGACATGGCCGAGGGCCGCGCCCCACTGGCCAATGAGAACCCGTCATATCGCCCGATCCCGACAGATATGGCGGCGCGGTCGAGGGCCAGAATGCCGGAGCTTCCCTTTGCGGCGCGGAAGGGGAACTTCAAGGAGGTGGAGTTAGGCTATGATGAAGCCGGCGGAACGGAGGAGGCAGGCCGCTGCCTCAACTGCGGCTACTGCTGCGAATGTTACCAGTGTGTGGCGGCGTGCAAGGCTGGCGCTGTAACACTGGAGACCCATGCGCAGCGACCGGAGACCCTGTCGTTCAACGTAGGCTCTGTCATCCTGGCCCCAGGCTTTCAGGCCTTTGACCCCGGCCGATTTGACACCTACCCCTACGCCGCCGCCCCCAATGTGGTCACGTCCATGGAATTTGAGCGGATCCTGAGCGCCACAGGGCCCTACCAGGGGCACCTGCAGAGGCCATCGGATGGCCGGGAACCTAGAAAAATCGCATGGCTCCAGTGCGTGGGGTCGCGGGACATTAACCGGTGCGACCATGCCTACTGTTCTTCTGTCTGCTGCATGTATGCCATCAAGGAGGCGGTCATTGCCAAAGAGCACTCGGCCCATGAGCTGGAGGCGGCCATATTTTTCATGGACATGAGGACCTATGGCAAGGATTTCGAGAAGTATTATGAGCGAGCCAGGGATGAACAGGGAGTGCGCTTTATCCGGTCCAGGATCCATTCCATCTCCGAAGACCCCGGCACGCAGGACCTGATCCTTCAATATGCGGATGAGGGGGGCCGGATCCACATTGAGACCTTTGACCTGGTGGTTCTGGCTGTGGGGTTGGAGACCCCACGGCAGTTGGTTGACATGGCCCAGCGCCTGGGGGTGGAATTGGACGCGGACAATTTTGTGGAGACAGGGGCCTTCAGCCCGGTGGAAACGTCCAGAAAAGGGGTCTATGTGTGCGGGGCCTTTCAGGAGCCCAAAGACATCCCGTATTCCGTCATGGAGGCAAGTGCCGCGGCGTGCGACGCCAAGGCGGTCCTCTCTTCCGCCCGGGGAACCCTGGTCAGGGAGCGGACCTATCCCGCGGAGAGGGATGTGTCTTCCGAAGAACCGCGCATCGGCGTGTTTGTCTGCAATTGCGGCACCAATATCGGGGGAATTGTAGATGTGCCGGCGGTGGCGGCCTATGCCCGCACCCTGCCGGGAGTGTCTTATGTGGAGGAAAACCTCTTCACCTGCTCCCAGGACACCCAGGACAAGATGAAGGAGGCCATTCAGCGAGAAGGGCTGAACCGGGTTGTTGTGGCGGCCTGTACCCCCAGGACCCATGAGGCCCTGTTCCAGGAGACCCTGAAGGATGCGGGACTGAACAAGTACCTCTTTGAGATGTCCAATATAAGGAATCAATGCTCCTGGGTCCACAGCCGGGAAAGGGATGAGGCCACTGAGAAGTCAAAGGACCTGGTGCGGATGGCCGTGGCCAGGGCCCAGTTGATCCAGCCGCTTCCCCAGCCCACGGTCCCGGTGGACAGCAGGGCCCTGGTGATCGGCGGGGGAGTTGCGGGGATGACCGCGGCCCTCGGTCTGGCGGATCAGGGGTTCCATGTCTTTCTGGTGGAGCAGGCCAACGAGCTGGGCGGAAATGCATTGGGCCTTTCCAGGACCTGGCGCGGCGATGACATTGCCGAGAAAGTGAAAGAGATGACAAACCGGGTGGAAGCTCACCCGGATATAGAGATTTTCAAGGAATCCGTGGTCACGGGGGCCTCCGGTTTCGTGGGTAATTTCGAGACCGTGATTTCGCAGAACGGCTCTGATGTGTCGGTGAGGCACGGGGCCGTGATTGTGGCTACGGGGGCTGAAGAATCCACCCCGTCCGAATATCTGTACGGCAAGGACAAGCGGGTGCTGACGCACCACGATCTGGATGCGGCCATGAAGGCGGGGGACCCGCGGATGGCCGGGGCAAAAATCGCCGTCTTTATCCAGTGTGTCGGCTCAAGAGAACCGGAACGGCCCTACTGCTCCAAGGTCTGCTGCACCCATACCGTGACCTCGGCCCTGGAACTGAAGGCCTTGAACCCGGAAATGGACGTGGTCGTTCTGTACCGGGACATCCGGACCTACGGCCAGAGAGAGGGCCTTTACAGGGAGGCCAGGCGCCAAGGGGTTGTCTTTATACGGTACAGCCTGGATCAGAAGCCGGTGGTTGAAAGAGAGGGGGATGCCATCTCAGTGACCGTCAGGGACCCCATCCTGGGCCGGGAGATCCTCATTCAGCCAGATCTCGTGATTCTGGCCTCGGCCATTATGCCGCGCGACAATACCGCCTTGGCCCAGATGTTCAAGCTTTCCCTGAACGAGGACGGGTTTTTCATGGAGGCCCATGCCAAGCTGAGGCCGGTTGAATTCGCCACAGACGGTATTTTCATGGCCGGGATGGCCCATTACCCGAAGCCCATAGAAGAGAGCATTGCCCAGGCCAAGGCTGCGGCCTCAAGGGCCTCCGTGGTCCTTTCAAAGGAAGAACTCACGGTGGAGGGCGCGGTTTCCCACGTGAACGAGTACTACTGTCTCGGGTGCGGTCTGTGCGTGGAGGCCTGCCCCTTTGCCGCCATATCTCTTGTGGACGCGGCGGGTGGGGGGAAGGTGTCCCGAGTCCAGGAGGCCCTCTGCAAGGGATGCGGCGCCTGTTCGGTGGCCTGTCCCACAGGGGCGGCTTCCATCTTTCACTACGATGACGGGGAAGTGCTGACCATGGTTGAAGCGGCCTTGGATTGAGAATTGAATTGGGAATGATAAGTGACGGTTAATCGAGGAGAAGCATCGTGAGTAAAGACGTTCTCGTTATCGGAGGCGGCATTGCAGGGATACAGGCATCTTTGGATCTGGCAGAGATGGGGATACATGTCTATCTTGTCGAATCCCTCCCCAGTATCGGCGGGAAGATGGCCCAGTTAGACAAGACATTCCCCACCAACGACTGCGCCATCTGAATCCTTTCGCCCAAGATGCTGGATGTCGGTCGACATCCCGATATCGATCTGATGGCCTACTCTGAAGTGGAAAAGGTGGAGGGGGAATCCGGCGCTTTCAAGGCGACCATACGAAGAAAGGCCCGCTATGTGGAAGAAGACCGGTGCACCGGCTGCGGGGCATGCAAGGAGAAATGTCCGACGGTGCTCCCCGATGCATTTAATATGGGCCTGGGGACCCGAAAGGCCATATACAGTTGGTTTGCCCAGGGAATCCCATCGACCCATACCATCGATCCTGCCCACTGCCGGCAGTTGAACGGAAAGAAATGCGGCATCTGTCAGAAGGTTTGTCAGGCCAACGCCGTCAATTTTGACCAGAAGGACCGAATCGTGGAGCTGGACGTGGGCGCCATTGTTGTGGCCTCCGGGTACAAGGTCTTCGATCCGTCCCAGATCCCTGAATATCAATACCGTCAGATCCCCAACGTCATTACGGCCATTGAGTTCGAAAGGCTCCTGAGCGCCAGCGGCCCGACGGCCGGGCATCTCCATCGTCCGTCGGACCTCCTTGTGGAGGCGGAGATGGAGGCCCTTGAGAAGGATGTGAAGAAATCGGAGAAGGCCCTTGATAAATTTGAGCAGAAATATGGTCAGGCCTCGGCCGCCTTTTACGATGCCTATCAGAAGGGCGCATACGAGGGGGACGAGGATCGCGGGAAATGGGCAGAGAAATATGTGGCTCACCTGGCGCTTGTTGAACCGCTCGATGCCCTGAAAAGGGAGGCGGAAGGCTTTGATGTGGCCAAGCGACTGGCCTTTGTCCAGTGCGTGGGATCCCGGGATTTCAGGTTTTATCCGTTCTGTTCAGGCTACTGCTGCATGCATTCCATCAAGGAGGCCATCATCGCCAACGAGCACGAAAGGGAGACCACATCTGTCATCTTCGGCATGGATATTCGGGCCGTTGGAAAGGGATTCGAGGAGTACAAGATCCGGGGCGGCAACCAGTCTGGCATCACGTATGTTCGCGGCCGGGTGGCGGAGATCACGGAAGGACCGCAGCGCAATCCGGTGGTGACCTACGAGGACACGCGGGAGAGAAAGGTCATTTCCCGCGATTTTGATCTGGTCATCCTGGCCACCGCCTGCGCCCCCAGCGAAGGGGTGGAGCGCCTGGCGGAGATCCTGGGGATTGAACGGAACCGGTTCGGCTTCTTCAAGACCGGCACGTCCCAGTCCCTGGATACAACCCGGCCGGGAATTTTTGCCTGTGGGTGCGCCCACGGACCCATGGATATCCCGGAATCGGTGGCCCAGGCCAGCGGGGCCGCGGCCAGGGCCGCACAGATCGTGACGGCGGCCAGTATGCGGAAGGCGTCTTGAATTGAATATTGAAAAATTAGTCAAACAGTATCATCTCGATAAGTGGGGGTAGCTCTCCTGGATTTTCGCCCTCGCAGGAATGGCAAAATAAGCCAAGTGGCCGTCATTCCGGCGAAAGCCGGAATCCAGAGAAGTGCCATACAAAGCAGTTTCCCCAAATGATCGAGAAGATGCGTCAAACAGATGGAATCTGAGATACGCTTTAATAAGGATAAAAAAATGAGAGGGAAAAAGCCTCAAGCAGACGAGTTGCGGATCGGCGTATTTATCTGCGACTGCGGCTCCAATATCGCCGGACATCTGGATTGCTCTTCGGTTACGGAATATGCCTCGACCCTGCCTGGCGTGGCGTATGCCAAGGAAAATCTGTACACCTGTTCCGAGGCTGGGATTGGTGAGATTCAGAAGGGAATCAAAGAACAGAAGCTGAACCGCGTGGTGGTGGCATCCTGCTCCCCGCGCACGCACCAGCCCCTCTTTCAGAACTCCTGCGCCGCGGCCGAGTTGAACCCCTACCTGTTTGAGATGGTGAACATCCGGGACCAGTGTTCCTGGGTCCATATGGAGGAGCGGGAGGACGCCACTCAAAAGGCAAAGGACCTGGTGCGGATGGGGGTGTCCAAGGCGGCCTTTCTGGAACCTCAGCAGGACATCGAGGCCTCTCTCATTCCCAGGGTCCTGGTGATCGGCGGGGGCGTTGCCGGGCTGTCCGCGGCAGGGAGCCTTGCCGCTATGGGCCTGGACGTGGTCCTGGTGGAGAAAGAGGTTGAAGCAGGGGGGCTCCTGAGGCGGATCAACCGGCTGGCCCCTCACGGGGAGAAGGCCTCCGAACGGGTCTTGGAGATGCTTTTATCCATCAAGGCCAGGCCGAATGCGACGCTTTACCTGGGGTCGCGGGTGGAGGATGTGAGCGGTTACATCGGCAATTTCGAGATCACCATCCGTCCCGAGGGAGGCGAGGCGGTCCGGGAAAAGGTGGGGTGTATTGTGGTGGCCACCGGGGCCGTTCCCCTGAAACCGGAAGGTTTGTACCGTTACGATGGAACCAGGGTCGTCACCCAGATGGAGCTGGAAGAACGGCTCGCGGCCGGGGCGCTGGAGGCCCAGCGGGTGGTGATGATCCAGTGCGTCGGGGCCCGTTCACCGGAAAGGGAATACTGCTCCAGGATCTGCTGCCAGACCGCGGTCAAGAATGCCCGGTTCATCAAAGAACAGAACCCGGAGGCCCATGTCCATATCCTCTACAGGGATATGCAGATGTACGGCACGGAAAATGAGCAGATGCTCTGCGATGCGCGAGGAGAAGGGGTCCGGTTCGATGTGTTTTCGCCCGATCAGCCGCCGGTGGTGCAGGAGGGGAAGGTTGAGTTCTATCAGCCTCTTACAGGGGAAATGGTGGGGATCCCGTGCGATCTGGTGGTGTTATCCACCCCTCTGGTGCCGAGAGACGATGCCCAGGCCCTGTCTCAACTTTTGAGAGTGCCTGTGGACCAGAACGGCTTTTTCTTAGAGGCCCATGCCAAGCTGAGGCCCCTGGATTTTGCCACGGACGGCATCTTTGTATGCGGCTCCGCCCGATATCCGGCCAATGTGCAGGAGGCCGTGTCCCAGGGGCTGGGCGCTTCTTCAAGGATCGCCACCATCCTGTTTAAGGACAAGCTCATCACGAGCGCCATTGTGGCTGAGATCGATCCCGAGACCTGCGTCGGGTGCATGGGATGCATGGAGATGTGCCCCTACGAGGCCATCACCTATCTCCCGGAAAAGAATATCTGCGAGGTCAACACAGTCCTGTGCAAGGGCTGTGGATGCTGTGCCGCTACCTGTCCCTCCCAGAGCGCCACCCTCAGGGGCTTCAAGCCGGAGCAGCTTATGGCGCAGATACGGGCGGTTTAGGGGTCGTTGGAAGCACATTATCATTATAGAGGATCATTCATGACGGAAAACAGTTTTGAGCCGAAGATCGTATGTTTTTTGTGCACCTGGTGAGCATACGCTGCTGCTGACCTGGCTGGGGTCAGTCGACTGCAATACCCGACCAACATTCGGACGGTCCGGGTGATGTGTTCTGCAAGCGTATCGCCGCACCATATCCTGCGGGCCTTCCAGCAGGGGGTGGACGGCGTTTTTGTGGGCGGGTGACACCTCGGGGAATGTCATTACCTGTATGGTAATTACGCAACCGATAAGCGGATCCGTTTTTTAAGAAAGCTATTGGCGTTCAGCGGCATTGAGGAAGACCGCCTGCGCGCCCGGTGGATCTCTTCGGCCGAGGGGCCGGAATTTGCTAAAGAGATTCGAGAGTTTGTCGAAACCCTGCGGGCGTTAGGCCCCTCGCCCATCAAAGACGTGGAATCCCGTTTGAAAATGGGTCTGGCCGCTTAATCATAGGCCTTTCGAAGCATGGATAGCAAAGCATCTTTCTATTGTCCTACTCTGTGTCTCTGTGCCTCTGTGTGAGAAATTGTTGGTCCCGGGTTAAGGTGGTGACATGATTGAAAAGGTAAGAGAGCGGGTCAGAGATCTCCTATCGTCAGGAGAGGTCAAGGGTTTTTTAGGTCTGAGCAATAAATACGGGAATACAGGGCCCCATCTGTTTTGCGATGCGGAGGACCTGGACGGCCTGGTCATAGGGGATTGGAAGGGGCCGGGGGACGCCCGGTATACCCTCAACAAACAGCTCATCCATATCGTCCGGAAATATCCGGATGATGTCTTCGGGGTGCTGGTGCGCGGGTGCGACGATCGGGGACTGAAGGTCCTCTACACCTGGAACCAGCTCAATCCGGAGAAGGTGATCCCGGTGGGCATCGCCTGTTCTCAGGACCTGGCGGATGCCTGTGAATGTCGGAAGCCCTATCCCGATGATTTCGTGGCCGGTGAAAAGGTGGAGGGACGCGCCTCTGACTCTGTGGCCCGCCTGGACGCCCTCGATGTGGCAGGGCGCTTTGAGGCGTGGCTGAAGGAGTTTTCAAAATGCATTAAATGCTACGGGTGCAGGGATGTCTGCCCTATGTGTTTCTGCAAGGAGTGCACGCTCGAGGACGACAGGCTGGTGAACAACGGCGTCATCCCGCCGGAGATCCCGGTCTTCCATCTGACCCGGGCGGTCCATATGGTGGGTCGGTGCATTGATTGCGGGCTGTGCAATGAGGTCTGTCCTGCCGATATCCCGCTCAGGACCCTGTACAAGAAGGTTGCCGATATTGTCGATGAGGAATTCCAGTACCGCCCGGGACAAGAGCTGTACGCGAAATCGCCCCTCAATATCCTGATGCAGCCGTCATCAACCGGTTGATTCATATCAACGGTCCTTCCGGCAAGGGCGGGGAAAGAGAAAGAGAGGAAGGTTTATGGACTACCGGACTGTGCTGACCACATGCACCTATTGCGGCTGCGGCTGCAATTTTTATCTGGAGGTGCTCGACGGTCAGGTTATTGATACGATCCCCTGCAAGACCCATCCTGTGAATGAGGGGAAACTCTGCATCAAGGGATGGAATGTCCATGAGTTCATTCAAAGCCCGAAGCGGCTGAAGCGGCCGCTCATCCGCAGGGACGGCGTCCTCACGGAGGCCACGTGGGATGAGGCCCTGGATTACACGGTTTCCGGGCTGAAGGCGATCAAGGACGCCCATGGCAGCGACAGCATCGCCTTTCTCACCTCTGCAAAGGTCACCAATGAGGAGAACTATCTCCTCCAGAAATTTGCAAGGGCCGCGGTGGGCACCAACAGCGTCGATCACTGCGCGCGTCTCTGACACTCCTCCACGGTGGCAGGTCTTGCCGCTGCCTTCGGGAGTGGGGCCATGACCAATTCAATATCTGAGATAGAAGACGCGGACTGTGTCTTCATCATCGGATCTAATACCTCCTCTTCTCATCCCTTAGTCGCCACACGAATCTTCCGGGCCAAGAAAAAGGGGGCACGGATCATCGTGGCCGACCCCCGGACAATCCAGATCTCCTCATTGGCCGATATCACGGTCCGCCATAAGCTGGGGACCGATGTGGCCCTGTTGAACGGGATCATGCATGTCATTATCCAGCGGGGATGGCACAACGTCTCTTTTGTCGAGGAGCGGACCGAGGGGTTTGAGGCGTTTTCCAAGGGCATTGAGAATTACCCGCCCGAAAAGGTCGCAGAGATTACAGGGGTCGATGCCGGAGATATCGTCCGGATGGCCGAGATCTATGCGAAGGCTGAAACCGGCTCCATTGTCTACTGCATGGGGATCACCCAGCACACCACGGGTGTGGACAATGTTAAGGCCCTGGCCAACCTGGCCATGCTCACCGGGAATGTGGGGAGGGAATCCACCGGCGTCAACCCCCTTCGCGGTCAGAACAATGTACAGGGTGCCTGCGACATGGGGGGCCTCCCCAATGTGTACCCGGGATATCAGCCTGTCAACATGATGGATATTCAGAAAAAATTTGAGAAGGCCTGGAACGCGGCCCTGTCAGACAAGGTGGGGCGAACGGTCCCTCAGATGCTCACAGGGCTGACCGATGGATCGGTCAAGGCCCTTTATATCGTGGGAGAAAATCCGATACAGAGCGACCCGGATACCCACCACGTCAAAAAGGCCCTGGCGGCTGCGGAGCTGCTGGTGGTGCAGGACATCTTTCTCACCCCCACGGCCGAAATGGCCCATGTGGTCCTCCCCGGGACCTCATTTGCCGAAAAGGACGGCACCTTCAGCAACACCGAGAGGCGCGTGATGCGAGTCCGGCAGGCCATTGATCCGGTCGGCGACTCCCGTCCCGACTGGCAGATCATACAGGAGGTTTCCAACCGTTTCGGTTATGGCATGGACTATTCTTCCCCAGAAGCGGTGATGCGGGAGATCGCCTCTCTGACCCCGTCCTATGGGGGGATCACCTATGAACGTCTGGAGGGCGAGGGACTTCAATGGCCGTGCCCCCATGCGGATCATCCCGGAACCCGATTTCTGCATGAGGGGATGTTTTCGAGGGGAAAGGGCTTGTTTCACCCGATCGAATACCGGCCCCCGGCCGAAACCGTGGATGAGGAATTTCCCTACTGGCTCACCACGGGCCGCGTCTTTGCCCACTACCATACCGCCACCATGACCCGGAATTCCCCCACGCTCGATGCCGAGATTCGGGAAGGATATCTGGAGGTGCACCCCGATGACGCCGACCGGTTAGGGGTGTTGCAGGGGGACGCTGTCACCGTGACCTCCCGGCGGGGGACCATTACGGCCAAGACCGCCGTTACCGACAGGGTCCAGCAGGGGCTCGTCTTCATGCCCTTCCATTTTATTGAGAGCAATGCCAATGTCCTGACCAATCCTGCCCATGACCCTGTCGCGCAGATCCCGGAATTCAAGGTCTGTGCAGTGAAGCTGGAAAAGGCTCCCTTGTAACAGGTTTCAGGCCCGGAAATGGTGTAAACAGGCCCGTTTCCGGGTCCCGTCAACCCAGTTAATCAAACCCCCAGTTCTTCCAAAAACCGGATGGATTGAACATGCCGAAGCGCAAACGAAAACGGACCGCTGCCGAGAAGAAACGACGGCGGGAGTACATGACGATATTCGTCAACGGCAAGCAGAAGCGGGTCAAGCGCCCTCCGACGATCGACGGAATGGATGTGGACGAGTTCATCCGGTGCAATGCCGACCCCATCTGGCTCCACCAGAACGAGATGTGGGAATACATGGACACCGAAGAAGAGACGGATACCGACGACACCGATACCCCCTTTTGATTCGACGGAGACATAACCTGATCAATTATCATTGGCTCACGCTCCACTTACCATCTTAATCGTTCGGAAGGAGCAACAAACATGGCGGAATACGGTGAATGGAATGCCAAAGGGGCAACCCTCAGCGATGTAACGGCGAAGAAGGAATATGGCGTTGACCGGGATTTCATTGTCAAGGGCATACGAGTCGGCAAGCTTGAATACCGCCAGGGGGCGATATGGGGAAATCCATATCTCAGGATCTTGTGGTCGCAACGCGGGGTTTAAATATGGAGGTCTCACTTCAGGGACGGCCTGAATGTGGAGAGAGTGCTGCACGACCAGATGAGGCAAGAAGAGCGGAAAATGGGGGAAATCTGAGTAGAGGAACCCATTGAACCGGATTCTTTCTTCAAAAATTAGGAAGGGAAAACCACGCCCAAGGCGGGTAAATCTCCGGATAGACCGGGTCGACCTATAGAGATTTATCGCTCACTCAATCCTATTCCATAGGGAGTATCCTCACCGGAACAGATGCCTTTTGCTTGAATCGTTCAGCGTCTTCCATGGACCCTATCCCCCTTCCCACGTGCATGGGTATGGCCAGCCTGGGGCCGATCTGGTCCGCCACAGTCGCAGCCTCCTCTACCGTCATAACGTAGATTCCGCTTACGGGCAAAAGGGCGATATCGGCCTTGACCGACGCCATCTCCGGGATCGGATCAGAATCACCTGCATGATAAATGGTGATGCCCGAAACTGTAAGAATATAGCCCGCGTAGCCCGCCTCCCTGGGATGAAACAGCACCCCTGGGCTGCGGAATTTGTTCATGTTATAAGCTGGAATGACCTTGACCGGGACACCTTCAACGGTGAGGCTGTCACCCGGCTTGACCACAGTAACCGGAAGCGGGAGCTTGGATGCGGCGGCCTTTACTGTCACGACATGCGTGTCTTTGCCCCGTACCTTGGCCACATCCTCAGGCGAGCAGTGGTCTCGGTGATCATGGGTAATCAGGATGATGTCCGCCTCAGGGCCTCCGGAAATCTGCCAGGGGTCAATGTAAATGACACGGCCCCCTGCCTCTATCCGGAAGGCATCGTGGCCCAGCCAGTGGATCTTGCTTACCACTTCTTCAACGCTTCCGTCCTCTGGGGCCGCTGCGCCAACCGAAACAAGCCCCTGCACGATTGCAAATGCGCCTGCAATCGATATGGTCCTGAATCTTCTCCCTGTCATCATCATCCATCCCCCTTTTCAAGCGTTTTCAAAAGCTCATGCCGGCTGACAACAGCGCATGTTTAATGTCTCATATGAAACTTCAGGTTATTTGAGTTTGTTGGGTTTGTGATTGTGTGCGCCACCTGCCGCGTAGGCGCTCGCGGGGTCGATCACCGTATCGACCCTATCCGCTCATATGAAACTGGATACTTGATACCGGTTGCTGGTGCTCACCTTTAGTCATCCCGCCTTGCGGGACTCACTTTAGTCACTTCTAATGGGGAAATCAAGGCCGATCATCTTCGGTTCACCACGTAGATCCCGAGGCTTACCAGCGCCAGGGAAAGGGTCAGGCGCAGGGTCAGGGGTTCCTGGAGGAAGAGGGCCCCCGAGAGGGTGGCGAAGACCGGGGTCAGGAAGGTGAAGGACGAAAGCCTGCTGACCGGATAGGCGTGGACCAGGTAGAACCAGACCAGATAGCTGACAAAGGCGATGACGATCCCCTGAAAGAGGACGGATGAGATGATGAGGGCATCCACATAGTGGACCGGCGTTTCTCCGAAGAGGGCGCTCAGGAGAAAGAGGATCGGGATGGAGAAGACGGTCTGATAAAACAGGGTGTGATGGTGCGACACCTTTCCCACCAGTCGTCGTTTGATATAGATCGTGGTCATGGCCCATAGGACGGCAGCCGCCAGGGCCAGCATGTCGCCCAGCAGTCCGGTGAGGGATGGAAGGCCCAGGTGCTTGCTTAAAAGGAGAATGATGCCGAAGAATGCCAGGACCAGTCCGATGGCCTTCTGCAGGGTAATGCGATCTCCTGTCAGAAAATAGTGGGCCCCCGCCGCATGAAAGAAGGGCGTGGTATAAAGGAGTATCCAGGCCGATGAAACCGTCGTATAGATGAGAGAAGAAAAAAGCACAGCAAATTCAAATCCGAAAAGGACGCCCACCATCACGCCGTCCAGCAGCCTTCCCGTGAAGAGGGGGATCCGGTTGATCCGCATCCAGATGGCCAGCCCCACGACGGCGATGACGGACCGGATGCCGGCGCAGAAGATAGGGGCGATCCCCGCATTGCTCACCTTCATGGCTACTGCGTTAAAGCCCCACGCCATGCACAGGAGGGCAAGCAGGATTACGGCCTTCAGATCAAGGGTTTCTCTCTCCGATATCGGGTTCACTTTTAGACTGCCTTTCTGTCAACATAACGCCTTCAAAACCCCTTTCCACCGCGGCCTGTTGGGGACCTTTCTATAATATGAGCGGCATGCAATTGCAATAGGGAAAGGGAGTGGATCCTTTCAGCTTTCAGCTTTGACCCTTGAGCCTTGAGCGCGTCGCTGGTTGCTGGGATAATGGGGACCGACAATTGATCCCCATGTGAAAAGTCCTTTTTTACATGGATTTAGGGATTTAGGAATTGCGAATTTAGGAATCCCCGCCTGAAAAGGGCTCATCTCCCCATATAGGTCACTGCCTTGGGGACGCGGCGGAAATGGATCTGGCCGTGGCAGCGATCCGTAAAAGCCCCGGCCTCTTTCAGGGCGCCCACAATGGTTTTCAATCGATCCTTCGGGACAACCATGCTGCAGAGCTCGCGCAGTGGGCTGATTGTGGAGAGGGGTGAATCCGGTGGGCGGACATGCCTGAAGTCGGCAATGGTGGCCCCCCCTGCCCCGGCCTTCATGGCGGCCTTCACCAGGTCCGACCCGGTTCCTCCGTCGCACAGGAGGTTCATGTCAATCCGTTCCGTGATGATTTTCTGCCGTCCTCCCTGCAGTTTTACCATTTCCCTGGCCCGGCGCCGCCATTCGGTCCCGCCTTTCATGTGATCAATCGCGGCAATAACCTGCTCGATGGTGGCTGCATGCTGTTGACCTCCCCGAATGACCCTCATGTTGACCACGGCCTTCCCGACAGGATAGGTGTGAATGAATCCCTTCCCCGGCTGTTCCAGGTCGCCCACCTCCACCATGGTTCTCAGAAGCCCGTCGGCCTCATGCACCGCGCTGAAGACATGGATAATCTCCTTCTCTGCCGGAATCGTGATGCGCAGGAGGCCCATCTTGTCCCGCACCCCTGTCCCAATCCCGAAGTTAATAGTGGGAACGCAGGTACCTGTATCCAGGGCGATCCTGGCAACGCCATCCCCCCGGCCCCTCTGTACAATGCAGCAGATGCCCGTTACGGCGTGGGGGTGGACGGACAGCGGGGCTGCATCAAAGGGCTGAACGCCCTTTTCATTATAGAGGATCTCCTCCGCAGGCACTTCGATCTCTTCGCTGACGACAGACCCCGTCCCCGGAATGGACAGATGCCCTGTCTCTACAACGAGGTTGAAAAGAGGGCTCTCCGTTTCCTTACCCACAAGAAAGAAGATCATATCGAACGAATCGCTGATGAGGTCCCTCCCCGGAAGAAGGGAAAAAAGCCCCTTCTTGGCGTCAATGACCAGGGACCGCGCGGCCGTCATATAGAGATCGTTGACCCCCGCGGCCTTCAATGCCTCCAGCACATCCTTTGAAATGCTCCGGAGGAGGAAAGCGGTGATGCGAAAGACCGTTCGTGTTGTCGTCATCCCGTCATTCCTCCATCCTGTTGGCCGGCCACGGATTCCATCAGGGCGGCTGCCTGCTTCCTCTGGACATGAAGACCCAGGAGAAGCACGCTGAGTATGGGACAGACGGATGCGGCCGCGAGGATCCCGAACGCCTCCACCACCCCCACCTGGGCGCCTATTCCAAGGCCCATGGTCAGGACGAGGGGCACGGTGATGGGGCCTGTGGTGACGCCCGCGCTGTCCCAGCCGATATTCACATACTCCTCGGTGGACAATCCCGTCGAAAGGAGGAGGACCAGGTAGGCGGGGACCAGAATCCAGACAAGGGGGATATCCCAGATGATCTTGGCCACGCCCAGGGCGATCCCCGCGCCGACGCCCACGGCCACAGAGTGCATCAGAAGCGACTTCCTGAAGGCTCCTGCAGTCAATCCCTCCACCGTGAGGCCAAGTGCATTCAGGGCAGGCTCTGCAAGGGTCGCTCCATATCCCATGACAAAGGCAAAGAAAAGGACGACCCCTATCCCCGCAAGACCGCCGTGAGCCCCAAAAAGCGGCCCTTTGGATGGGACATGGTGATATCGCCCGGTTTTGGCGTCATAATCTTTAGGGTAATAAGGCGTTTCGACGTATTTGCTCCCTTTCTTGGCGTAGAAGAACTGATGTTTCTGACCGTCCGAAGAGATGGCCGTGTGGACCATGGCCGGATCAAAGTCAGCGATAGCCTGCCTTTCTTCCGGAAGCGGAATGGCCTTGAAGGAAGAAGGGAGTTTGCTCCCGATCTGGGTGCCGAGTCTGTTCAGCCCGATCTCGATCCCGATCCCAAAGAGGCCAAGCCCCACGATGCAGAGGAAAAGACCCAGGAAGATCTCATCGGGCTGGGGCATCTTGTCCCGAAGGATGAAAAACAGGACCACAAACAGAGGGATGGTCAGTAGCCCGATGGCCTTGACTGCCGCGACGGCATTCTGCTTCAAGAGATCTGTACCGCTGATCTCCTTGGACGAAGCACCCCCCTTGAGGAGGAATTCCTCCAGATTGTCACGGCTGCCAAAGAAGACCTGCTGCTGCCCCGCGGTCCCATGCAGGGCAACCCATTTTTTCACGCTTTTCATATCCCCAAAGACGGACTTTTTTGCATCCTCATTCGCCAACAGGCCGTCTACGTAGTGCATCATTTTATCTTGACTTCCCTCGAAATAGGCAAGACGGCCTTCCCGTCCAGCCTGAATGAGGGCATACCGGAGGAGACGCTTTTCGCCTCC
>JAUPKI010000285.1 GCA_030837545.1 Thermodesulfobacteriota bacterium
CGGACAGGCCGGAGATCGCCTTTGCCGGCCGGTCCAATGTGGGCAAATCCTCCCTCATCAACACCCTGGTCAACCGAAAGAAACTGGCCAGGACCAGCGCCACTCCAGGAAGGACCCAGTCCATCAATTTCTTTGGTTTTGGCGAATCGCTTTGTCTGGTGGACCTGCCCGGCTATGGATTTGCCCGGGTCCCTGTCAAGGTCAAGCAGTCGTGGCAGCAGATGGTGGAAAGCTATCTGAAAAGCAGGGAAACCCTGAAGGCGGTGGTGGTGATCCTGGATATTCGAAGGGACCCCGCAGCAGGGGACATAGACCTCCTTCACTGGCTGAACCACTATAACATCCACCCTATCGTCGTGCTGACCAAGGCGGACAAGGTCTCCCGCCAGGAGGCCAAAAAGCGGGCCGCACTTATTGCAGGACAGCTTGCCGGGATGTTTCCTGGCGAGCCGATCGTCTTTTCGGCAAAGACCCGCCAGGGAAAGGAGGAGATCTGGAAACAGGTCAGGGCGTCCGCCGGTCTGTTTGAACCCGACAGCCGTTGACAACCTATTGCCAGGGATTTTCTCCCCCGTAACCGTCGGGCCGACCGATATCATTTTCCCAGCTCGGGGGGCCGCCGTACTCCTTGGCCCGCCATTTGGATTTGTCACACGCTGCCGCACCGATACTTACCAGCACGAGGCAGATTAACACAGCCTTCTTCAAAATATTCTTCATCTCTTTCATCATCCCCCTCTTTGAATTTGTTATCTACCGTTGCTGGTTGAGCTCTTAAGCCCCATAGCCACTTATCGGCCATCAGCCTATCAGCCATCGGCTTATCAGCTCACGAGCTTACCAGCCATCAGCTATGAGCCATCACCCATGATCCATCTACGCCGGATACCCGGTTATCTCACGAATACGATTGTAAAGGGGTTTAAGGCGGTTGTACATCTTTCTGTAGACCTGCCGATACAGGGCGTCGTAGCGTTCGTGGGCCTTCAGGTCCGGCTCGAAGACATCTCCAATGTGAGTCATGGCCTCTACGGCCGCGCTGAAATCCCTGTGAAGGCCCAGTCCCACCGCGGCATCAATGGCTGCCCCTAAGCCGGAAGTCTCATACACAGACGGCCGGGCCGTGGGAATGCCGAAGACATCCGCCGTGACCTGCATGGCAACCCTGCTCTGGGAACCCCCTCCGGAGACCCGCAGATCCCGGATCGGGACATGGGTCCGCTTTTCAATGCGCTCTTTTCCCTCCCTGAGCGCATAGGCCAGCCCTTCTAATATCGAGCGGTAAAGATGTGCCCGTGTATGCACATCCCCGAACCCGATAATGGCGCCCTTTGCCTCCGGTCCCGGCATCTTGATCCCCGGGGTCCAGTAGGGCTGAAGCATCAGGCCCATAGACCCCGCCGGAATATCCGCCGTCAGCCTGTCGAAGAGGGCCTCCGCCTCGATGCCGTCGATTTCCGCCTGTTGACACTCAGGATATCCGAATTCCTCCTTGAACCAGTTGACCATCCAGAACCCGCGAAATATCTGGACCTCCATGGAATACCGCCCCTTGACCGCAGAAGGATAAGGGGGGATGAGCCGAATCGCCTCCATATACCTGTCGTGGGTCACATTAATGGTTGCTGTGGTCCCGTAACTGATGCAGCCCACGGAGGGGTCCAGACTCCCCGATCCGATCACTTCGCAGGCCTTGTCTGCGGCTGCCGCCATCAGGGGCAGCCCCTCAGGAATTCCGGTCGCCTCCGCAACATCCCGTGTTATGTGCCCGAGGACCTCGCCCGGCGGGAGGAGGGTCGGCAACCGATCCGGGTCCATGGGGACGGCCTTCCATTTCCAATCCCTGGCCCACGCCCACCTGAGACGCTTATAGTCAAATGGGATATAGCCCACCTGGCACCCGACCGAATCGACGAACCGACCGGTCAACCGGTATGTCAAATAACCCGAAAGAAGAAGAAATTTGTGGGTTTGGTCCCAGATATCGGGCTGGTTTATGCGTATCCAGTTGGCCTCGGCTTCGGCCTGAAGATAGGCCACCGTGCGGCTCACCCCGGCGATCCGGAACAACAACCCCCATATCCCGCCGACCGGCGGCAATCCATAGGCCTTTCGCTGGTCCAGCCACAGAATAGCGGGGCGCAGCGGCCGGCCTTCCCTGTCCACGTTGATGACGGTTCCCCTCTGGGTAGTGAGGGCGACGCAGGCGATACGTTCCCTGTCAAGGCCCGCCTGTTTCCATAACCCTTGGCAGCCCTGACAGAGGGCATTCCAGAACAAATGTGGGTCCTGCTCGGCCCACCCCGGATGCGGGGAAAAATAGGGTCTGAAGGCCGTCCGTTCCTTGAAGAGGAGGTTCCCTTCCAAATCGAAAATCAGGGCCTTGAGACTCTGGGTCCCATTATCGATCGCCAATATCAGATCTTTGTCTTTCATGCAACCTCTATCTCTCACTGGCTTTCAGGAACGCCGTAGCTCCTTTTCCAAAGGTCCAGGTATGCGTCTCTTTCCATTTTCCAGCGCGCCTCATCCCACGGCAGGACCGGGTCGCACAGACGCTCTATCCGGTCCAGATACCGGGCCCCGCCGGTCGGGGCGAGGAGACCGATCCGGACCCGTCTCAAGAGGAGATCCGAGAGGTGGCGAATCTGTTCATGCTCGGCGGCAAAGGGGAGTTCAGCCCAGAGGGTGTTGGTACCGGGAATGGGTTCGAGGTCTTCCGGGGCTGCTCGACGGATCACCTCCTCGGCCGCGCTCCCATGTCTCCCGCACAGCCTGCGCCAGTATGGGGCCTGCAGTCCCTTTTCCTTTGCTCCGTCCGGGACAATCGGCCGAAAAAGGGGCCCTTTCCACGGCCTGGTCATGCCTGAGGGGAGAAACGGCCGCGCTGCCTTCAACGTGACCAGGGCCAGCCTTCGAAAGGTGGTGAGTTTCCCTCCGGTAACGGTAACAAGCCCCTTATGGACCCATACCACGTGCTCACGGGATTCTCTGGATGGATCGCTCTCTCCATGCCTGAGCACAGGACGGATCCCTGCAAAGGACGAAAGACAGTCTTTGAGTGAGATGGACAGATATGGAAAGGCGTCATGGAGGCCCTCCATAAGATAGGAGACCTCGGCCGGGGTGATGCCGGGCTCGCTCACAAGGTCTCCCTCATGATCGATGTCGGTCGTTCCCACCAGAAGCGACCCTTCCCACGGGATGGCCGCGATAGGCCTGCCGTCCGCCGGGTGAAAGAAGCTCAATGCATGGCATGTGGGGAGCACCCACAAGGGAAAGACCAGGTGGCTGCCGCGCAGGGGACGCAGACGGCAGTTGCGGTCCGGCGACGGGTGGATGGCCTCAGCCCAGGCCCCGGTGGCATTGATGATGGCCCGGGTTTTGAAGACCCTTTCAACAGATGTCTCGGTATCGGTCGCCGGGATGCCGGATACCTTTCCCGATGCATCCCTGGTTATCTGATGGACCGTTACATAGTTGAGGGCCTGGACCTGGGACCCAAACGCCCTGGCCTCGGCGATGAGCCGCAGCACCAGCCTGGCATCGTCCACCTGGGCGTCGAAGAATCGAAAGCCGCCCACCAGCCGGTCCCGGCTGATGTGGGGCGACAGGGTGCAAAACGCCTCGGGATCATAGAACCGATGGTCCCATTTTCGGGCAATCAGATCGTACAGGGCAAAGCCCGTCCCCAAGGTCCATTTGCCGAGACCCCTGTCTTGATAAACGGGAAGGAGGAACCCCAGTCTCTCTACCAGGCCCGGGGCCTCTCTCAGCAGGCGTTCGCGTTCTTCCACAGAGATCCAGGTAAGGCCGACTTTTCCTTCCTTGAGGTACCTGAACCCCCCGTGGATCAGCTTGGTGGACCGGGATGACGTTCCCCAGGCAAAATCATTCCGCTCCAATAGAAGCACTCGAAGGCCCATGCGGCCGGCCTCTAATAAGACGCCCGCCCCGGTGATGCCGCCGCCGATAACGATCAGGTCCCAGTCTTCAGGCAGGTCCTCAAGTCCCATGATCCTGTCCCTCCACCAGTTTGCCGGGATTCATCCGATGTTCCGGGTCCATGTGGGCAAAGGTCTCTCTGAGAATCTCCAGGCCGACAGGGCCTTTTTCCGCCCCCAAATAGGCACGGTGGTCCAGGCCGACCCCGTGCTGGTGGCTGATGGTCCCGCCGGTCCGGACGATGGCATGGCTTGCCGATGTCTTGATGGCCCGCCAGCGTGCAAGGGTTTCTTCTGGGGTGTCTGCAACTCGGAATAGAAGGGTGGTATAGATGCTGGAGCCGATGGGGTAGACATGGGAGAGGTGGCTGAAGAGATGGACCCCTTCGTGCCACGGGGCCAGGGCCTCGGCAACAGCCGCCTCGACGGACGCCATGGTTTCAGTGACCTTATCCCATGTGACGGCCGTCTCGACGGTGTCCACGGCATAGCCCATATCCCAGAGCGTATTTCTGAGATAGGGGGCCCTGAACCGATGGCGTTTCCAGGCCTCTCCGATGGATCTCCCCACGGAAACCCCCCGGTGCTTTCTGAGGATGGAAAATGCCAGGCGCCTCGCACCCGCCACCTGCCGGCGCGACCCGACAAACCCGATCAGACACATGCATCCCTGTGCATCCCCTATATGTCTCAATTCGAGGTATCTCTTGAGTAGGGAAACCATCCTTTCTCTGCCGGCCAGGACCAGGTTGGTCAGGGTTTCCGTAGGGCTGCTGAGCCGGATCATGGAATAGCGGACTCCGGCGCCCGCCAGGGATCGCACGGCCTCAACGGCCCTTTCCCAGGAAGGAAAGAAGACGGCCCATACCTCGTCTCGTTCCGGGATGGGGGAGATCCTCACGATGGCCTTGACCAGGATGCCCAGCCGACCTTCAGACCCCAGTATAAGGTGTCTCAGGTCGGGTCCGGCGGCTGATGCAGGGAACGGCGGACAGACCAGGGGGCCCCGAAAGGTGACCATCTCGCCCCCGGCAAAGAGGGTTTCGATGCTTCCGTAATGGGAGGACTGCTGGCCGCTGGAACGGGTGGCCACCCAACCTCCCAGGGTAGAGCATTCAAACGATTGAGGATAGTGCCCCAGGGTGAATCCATGGGCCCTGAGCTGGGCCTCCAGGTCTGGGCCTCTGACCCCTGCCTCACATATGGCCAATCGGCTGCGGGCATCGACGGAAATGAGCCGGTTCAGCCGTTCAAGGGAGAGACTCAGGACCGGCCGGTCTGAGGCAGGAACGGTTAGGTGGCCGACGACGCTGGTCCCTCCTCCATAGGGGATGATGACGAGGTCGCGTTTCGCGGCAAAATGGAGAAGCTCCTGCGCCTCCTGGCCAGTCGCGGGAAAGGCGACGCCGTCCGGGAAACGCTCAAGGCCGCCCTGCCGAAGGGCGACCCAGTCCGGCAGGCTCTGACCATGAGAATGGACGAGCCGTTCCTTTTTGTCCCTTGTGATCAGGGGATGATCCGGAAGCCGTGAGTCAGGGACACACGCCAGGGCTTGTTCCAGGGGAATTTCCCTGTGGGGCATACCTTCCCCTATCCGGTCTTTCAGGAGATCCCTGGCGCCCGTAGCCAACCCCATCGTCACATGTTCATATCCCCAGCCGTTCCAGATTCGCATGATCGGAATCGTTCACTGATTGAAGTGTGAAGTGACCAATGCGGCATAGCCGTAACCCAAAAATATCTCACAGGAATGCGCGACGGAGAGACAACTCGTTCATGCACTGCCCTTGGTAAAGCCATCTTGAGGCATCAGCCTTTACCATTGACTCCGGTCTCGCTCTATTCGATAGTCGTACACGCCTTTACCGGTTTTCCTCCCCAGATGCCCCGCCCTGACCAGTTTCACGAGTAGGGGACAGGGCCGGTACTTGTCGCCTAATTCCCTGTGAAAGGTCTGCATGCAGGCGAGGAGAATGTCCAGGCCAAAGGCGTCTGCTGCGGCCAACGGACCCAATGGAAAACCGAGGCCGCGGGTGCAGCTCCTGTCGATCTCCTCTGCGGTTGCCAGACCGGTCTCAAGGGCAAAAAAGGCCTCGTTGACCAGAGGAAGATAGAGACGGTTGATGACAAAGCCGGGCGAGTCTGAGACGGTGATAGTCTCCTTCCCGCAACGATGGAGAAACTGTGCGACTGCATCATGGGTCTCATCAGAGGTCTCAGGCCCCCGCACGACCTCCACCAGGGGGGTCAGGGCCGCCGGGATCAGGAAATGGGTCCCGACGCATCGGTCCTGACGACGGGTAACGGCCGCGATCTCTGCAATCCAGAGGGTAGAGGTGTTGCTCGCCAGGATGGCCCTTTCGGGGGCCGCTTCATCCATCCTTTGAAAGGTCTGTTTTTTGATCTCGATATCTTCGTAGACCGCCTCGATGACCAGATCAACGCCTTTCACGGCATCGCCCATGTCTGTTCCGGCGGTGATACGGGACAGGATGTCTTCTCTCGTGTTCGGGTCGATCTTTCCCTTCTTCTCCTGGCCCTCCAGAAAGACACGGATGCCTCTCAACCCCCTATCGATGGCATCTTGCGAGGTCTCGACCATGGCGGTTTCAAATCCGGCCCTGGCGCAGACGATCCCGATCTGGCTCCCCATGGTCCCCATGCCGATAACGCATATCTTTCTGATTGCCATTCGGTTTGCCTTTCAATCATTGCTGCGATTGCCTGCAGGACCCCCGTGACCCCGATGGTCTCCATCAAACTGGAGCGCCACATTCTATTTTTTGCCCTGCTCCAGGACCACCAGGGCATCCACGGCCACAGGTTTGCTTCCTGAGATAATGACCGGGTTGATGTCGATCTCCTTGACGGCCTCGTTTTCAAGCCCGATCTGCCCCACCTTGATCAGGATATCGGAAAACATGTCCAGGTCGGCCGCCTCCATGCCGCGCACGGCCTCTAAGATCTTGTGGCCCTTGATGTCGTGCATCATTTCCAGGGCATCCCGCTTTTCCAGGGGGGCCACTCGAAAAGAGATGTCTTTCAGGATCTCGGTAAATATGCCGCCGAGCCCGAACATGACACATGGACCGAACTGGGGATCGCGGGTGAGCCCGATGACCAGTTCCCTCTGGCCCTTGATCATCTCCTGTACCAGGACCGCACCGCTGGCGCTCATGTGGCCCATGATCTCCTCAAAGGCTGACCTCGCCTCCTCCTCATTCCGAATGTCCACCCTGATCAGGCCCTTTTCCGTCTTGTGGGCGATGTCTGACGAGCATCCCTTCAAGACCAGCGGATACCCGATCTCGCTGGCCGCCGCTTTGAGTCTCTGAAGATCATTCACCAGGACCTCCCTGGTTACCGGGATCCCGTAGGAGGACAGGACCTGTTTGGACTCGTATTCTGAGAGTGTGGTTCGTCCTTCCTTCAACGCCTTTGCTATGATTTCCATTCGCTTCTCCTTATCATCAAATTGACAAGTGCCATCCCCAGATTGCCCGAATTTCGCATCTACCAATCCCCCAATTCCTGAATTCCTCAATTCTTGAATCTCAATTCATACATCTGTTCTCTGATCGTACCTCCCCACTGTTCCACGTCACGGATTTCAGCGATCCTGAAGCCGTTTCGTTCATAGATCCGTTGGGCCTGATTCAGGCCTTCGAAGGTCCAGAGATATATCCGTTTGTAACCTACAGCCCTGCTGAAATCAATGGCTTTTGCAATGAGTGTCCTCCCGATGCACTGGCCCTGCCAGCGGGGATCGACAATATACCACCTCAGCCTGGCCTCATCGGGATGATCTCGGTCTCCGGCAATGGCGACGCACCCGGCCAGGGCATCGCCCGATACGGCATTCCATAACCCATCTCTGTTTTTATCAAAGTGGGAAATGAAATCAGAGACCTCCCGACCCACCTGGGCCTCGAAAGTATGGTCCAGGCCCCAGTCCTTTTTGTAATACACCGCATGGAGGGTCGTCATCTGACCGATAGCCCCCGGAAAATACCCAATGATGTCTACATCCGTTTCCATTTGCCAACTGTCGAAGATCTGTCGGTAACCGTTCATGAGTTCAGAGGTTCAGAGGTTCAAAAGCGGGAAACACGGAACCTTTGAACCCTTACATCTGTCGAATGTCAATACAATCCATATCCTCACCCGGGAGCCTGGCGACGGAACCACAAACTCAATGAACCCAACGAACCCAATAAACTTAACAAACCCTAAAAACCATTTATGGCCTCCAGTATGCTTGCGGCAAATTCAGGGTCATTCA
>JAUPKI010000286.1 GCA_030837545.1 Thermodesulfobacteriota bacterium
ACCGTTTGTCAGTTACCGTACCGGTCCCCAATATTTTGTGCCTCAATATCTATTGACACACCAGGCCCTTTCGGCTATATTTCAAATCTCAAAAAGCGAGTTCTTATCACCTCACCTCACCGATGAACTCCGGCGGGAATTCAGCGCGGAAAGACTGGATTCCGCAGTATCAAATACAGGACAGGCTTGGTCAAGCTCGGAATGACATGCGAAGAAAAGGAGTTATGACGCACTCCAGTACCATGCTGAGGCTGAAACATGTTCAGGTTACGATTGTGTTTGGTTTATTCAGGAGGTCCGACTATACGACAGATATGGGGTGCGGCCTGCCTTATGATATTGCTTCTGGTTGGCCAGACGACCGCGGCTGACCAGGCTCAGAAGGCGGAAGGCGCCAAGGGCAAAGCGGAGGTGCTGGAGGAGAAGACCTCGGCCGAGGGTAGTAAGGCGCAACCCACTCAGGCCGAGATCATCAATAAGTCCGAAGCGCAGGCGGTCGATCCGACCGGCAAAGAGATCTTGGACGATGCGATCACCTGTCTTGCCCGCACCATCTATTGGGAGGCCAAGGGCGAGGATGATGCCGAAAGAGAAGCCATCGCCAATGTCGTTATGAACCGGAACGGGCATAAGGGCTTCCCAAACACCATCTGTGAAGTTGTCAAGCAAGGCCACGAGCAGGGTGCCTGCCAGTTTTCGTGGTGGTGTGATGGCCGATCAGATGACGCAGAGGAGGAAGAAAACTACTCGCGCTCCAAGGAAATCGCCCGCAAGGCCCTCAACCGGCAACTCAAAGACCGAACTGGTGGAGCTTTGTATTTCCATCATCGGAAAGTAACCCCAAATTGGTCCAAGGAATATATCAAGACGGTCGAGGTCGGCGAGCATATTTTCTACAAGCCGGCTGGCGGAGTGGCCAAATAGACTCCGCCGGGTAAAAGATTGTCCTGCAAAGGTTTACGAAATCCGGCTGGCCGACAAGTTATCCTATGGCAAACAAGCATTGGAACCTGCCCAAATTGGAAGTTCGTGAAAGACATAAGTTTTAATCTCTCTCGGGTTCAATTGCCCGAAGCTTGTTTCGATAATACTGGATTTGGGTTCTCTCCCGGTAAGTAAATTGCTTTTCCTACCAATCGGCCCCCAAAGCGACTTCTGAGCACCAGGTCATTCCCAGCACCTTCTGCTTTTGCGATTTCTTTTCTAAGGTGCCTTTTTGAATGAAAACTCAAAAAACTACATTCCCCCGGCCCGTGCTTTGCGACGGCTCTTAGCGGGCCCTTTATCAACTTTCTTCCTCAGCACCGACGAACACTTGAAAGGAATAACCCGTCTGGCATCCAAAATCAGGTCATCACCCGTTGCCGGGTTTCTGCCCTTCCTTTTGTTTTTTTCTTTCACACAGAATTTCCCAAAGCCTGAGATGAGGATATCTTCGCCGGATTCTATAGTCTTTTTTATGAGTTCGAGTAAGGATTCAAAGAGTTTTTTGCTTTGGGCGCTTCCTGCCTATATATTATCTCTTTTAGGTTGATTTCTTAAAAACATCTTTCGACGCTCTATCCCCCGAATCATGATGTGATGCAACACACCGGGAGCGTCTAAACGGGCTTGTCTTGGCATGTAGTATTATCCTCACAAAGTATGCCATCTGTCAACTTATTTTCCTACCAGCGTCCCATGGTACGCACATCCCCCTGATCACGCTGCTCATTGCGGCCGGCTGGTTGTGGCTCCGCGCCGCAAGCTGGGTCTGATCTGAACCCTTAAACCTTTGAACTTCTGAACCTTGAATCTCTGAACCTTGATGGTCTCGTAAAAAGTCGAAAATGCTCTCTTTCCGTCATTCCGGCGAAAGCCGGAATCCAGTCCCGCCGCGGCGGGATTCAAGCACTTCTGAAACCCCTGGACCCCGTCCCGCCATTCGGCGGGATTCAACGGGGTGACGACTTTTTACGAGACCGTCAACCTTTGATCATGATAAAGGAGGCACCATGAGATCAAAATCTGGTTTGGGCATTCTGACAGCGGTCTTTTTCACTCTGTTTTCCATATCATTCCTCGCTGTTTCGGGGACTGAGGTGCAGGCAAGAGTTGATAAGAACCCTGTACTTGAATCCTACGGCAATTTGCCGCTGTATTTTATTGAAAACAAGGGACAGATGGACCCGAGGATATGGTTCTATGTGAAAACACCCGGTCAGACCCTCTATTTTACAGAGAACAGCATCGTATTTGATCTTCTCAGGAAACAAGATGCGGCTGGGAAGGATACAAACAAAGATATGTCCCATCAACCTGCTCAAATACGAAGAGAACGGCTGGTATTCAACCTGGCCTTTGAAAATGCCGGGAAAGGCGCCTTGATCGAGGGCACAGGCAGGCAGGATGGCAAAATCAACTATTTTGTGGGCAATGACAGGCGCCAATGGAAGACAGATATCGCTACCTATAACGGAGTCCTCTACAAAGGGATTTACAAAGGGATCGACCTCAAGGTCTTTGGAAATGGCAGGGCCATCGAATATGAATTTATCGTGCATCCGGGCGGAAATCCCGAAGACATCCTGCTGAGCTATGAAGGAATAGATGGCCTTGAGACGGACAGTGCCGGGGAACTATTGATAAAGACCGCCTTTGGAGAACTCAGGGAGTCGAGGCCGTATATTTATCAGGAGATCGGAGGAGAAAAGGCGGTGGAGGGAAGATTCGAGATCCACCCGCCTGCGGGTCAAGCCCAACGCGGCAAATTCTTATACGGTTTTCAGATAGCCTCCTATAACCCTTCCTGCCCTCTTATTATTGACCCCACCCTTTCCTACTCCACCTATTTAGGGGGGAGCGGTGAGGATTATGGCCTTGCCATAGCCGTCGATGGTTCCGGATGCGTCTATATCACAGGAACCACCCATTCCAGCAATTTCCCCGTCCTAAACCCCTATCAGAGAGCCATTGCCGGTGATTGGGATGCGTTCATCACCAAACTTTCCGCGTCAGGAGACACTCTTGTCTACTCCACCTATTTAGGGGGAACAGGCTTCGATCGGGGCTATGGCATAGCCGTCGACGCATCCGGATGCGCCTACGTTACGGGAGAGACCTATTCGGGCAATTTCCCCACAAAAAACCCATTTCAGCTACGGCTCGCCGATAATAACGATGCCTTCATCACCAAGCTTTCCGAGTCAGGAAACGATATCTCCTACTCCACCTATCTGGGCGGCACCGGCGAGGATTATGGAAATGACATTGCTGTAGACAGCTCTGGGAATGCCTGTGTCGCAGGATCTACCCAGTCCGCCAACTTCCCCACAAAAAACCCGTTTCAGGCAACCCTCGCCGGTCATTACGATGGCTTCATCACCAGCCTTTCCGCGTCCGGGGCCTCCCTTTTATATTCTACCTATCTGGGCGGCAGCAGCGAGGATTATGGAGATGCCATTGCCATAGACGGCTCTGGGAATGCCTATGTCGCAGGATCCACCCAGTCCACTGACTTTCCCACCAGTAACGCGTATCAGGCAACCAACGCGGGTGGGTGGGATGCTGTTGTCGCCAAGCTTCCCGCGTCCGGAAGCAGTCTATCTTTTTCCACCTATCTGGGCGGAACTAAGGACGATCTCGGATATGGCATAGCTTTAGATGGATCCGGAAACCCCTATGTGACAGGAAAGACCAATTCAGGCAACTTTCCCACCCAAAACCCGTATCAGGGATCCCTCGCCGGTGATTACGACGCCTTCATTGCCAAACTTCCTGCCTCTGGGAACACTCTTTCCTACGCCACCTATTTAGGCGGAACAGGTTTCGATTGCGCATATGGAATCGTGGTAAATGGCGATGGATACATCTATGTTGCAGGGGATACCACTTCGAGCAACTTTCCTACCCAAAACCCGTATCAGGGGTCCCTCGCCGGCAATCAGGATGCCTTTGTGACCAAATTTGAACCATCGGGGACGCTACTTTCTGACGCCACCTATCTTGGGGGATCCAATTATGATGGAGGATATGGAATAGCCATCGACACATCTGGAAATGTTTATGTAGCGGGATATACCTACTCCGCCGACTTCCCCACCCAAAAACCGTATCAGGCGGCCAACGCAGGTCAATGGGACGCCTTTATAACCAAATTTCAGGGCCAGGACAGCGTCATATATGTAAACAAGGATGACGGCACATGCAAAGGGAATGCCCCATGCTACACCTCTATTCAGGGGGCCATGAACGCGGCAAGCACCGGGGCTTCTTTGAGAGTCGCAAAGGGAGATTACACAGAGTCTATCGTCCTGAACACATCCAAATCAGTCACCCTTGAATGCGGTTGGGATCCTGATTTTCTATCCCAATCATCAGGTACAACCCTCACAAAGGCGCCTGGTGCGCCCCAAGGGTCGCTGACGCTGCGGATGTTAACCATTAAACCTTAATTTTCCTTGTGCATCTATCCATCTGCACAAACCGGCGATGGCGGGATTCAAGACACATCTGGCGGCAGGGATGGCCTCAGGCGCGGGCCTGTCGCTGATAGGCTACTCTGTCAAGGGCTTGAGCCTCATGCAGGCAGGGGCCATTTTCGTGGTGGGTTCGGTCGGCGGATTGCTTCCCGATCTGGACAGCGACACGGGCAAACCTCTGACTTTTCTGTCCATCCTGCCACCAGAAACGGGTGGTGGAATTTG
>JAUPKI010000287.1 GCA_030837545.1 Thermodesulfobacteriota bacterium
CCTGCGGTTCGCAGGATTTATTTGTTTTGAGTGCCGAAGTTGGGATCGCAATGGCATGCTTGCGGTGCAAAACGACACTGCGGATGCCAAATCTGAACCCTGAACCCTTGAACCTCTGAACCCGTGAACGGGTACCATTTTAGTTTAGCAATATCGAGACAATCCATCAAGGGGGTTGAGATGGATGACTGCCGAGTGCCAACCCCAAGGCCATAGGAAGCCAAGGAATCCCCAAGAAGGCCTCTCAAGGGTCGTGGCATAATGCACTGCAATAAAAAAAGGGGATCGCACTTCCCCTTACAACCCCCTCTATGATATTTGATTTTATGGGGTTTGAAACGACATCATCAGGATTACGGCAGCGGTTGTTATGGGGTTGTCTCGAGGCTCTGCCTGAGGCTTTCAATCGCTTCTTTAATCACCCTTTCCGCGACCTCGGCCACGGTTTCCCTCACCACGCGCTCTACAACCGGTGTGACCACCCTAGTGATGACGGCCTCAAGCCTTCCCTGTGAAACAGAGATCAGTTCTTCGTTCTTAGTCACGGGTGAGGAAGCCTCGCCTCCCATCTCATCATCCACCAGGCCTGCCATCACCAGGTCCAGGTCATCTTCAGAGATGTCCGACACCTCTTCCCCTGCCGGTTCTTCGATACTTTCGGGGGCTTCAAAATCAAAATCAGGCGATTCAAATCGGTCGCGGGAGGCGTCATCGCTTCCATCGAGACGTACTTCAAGATCTCTTTGTGCAGTGTCATTAAGGGGCAGGGAAAATCCTTCCAGATCCCCATCCTCTCTTCCTAAGAAGTCTTCTTCCTTTTCAGGCACCTGTTCCTGATCCAGCAGCAGGGAAAGGTCATCCCCATCGGTGTCCGGGGGTGGCTCTCCCCCCTTGACCACATCCACAAGTTCTATGATGTCATCATCAGGAGATGCACCGCCCGCAACCCGGTTGTCTATATGATCTGGCGATATCCCGGAATGACCACCCCGGACATTTCCCCAGGATTTTTTTTCATCTTCAAACAGTTCCTGGTCTCTATTCATGTTGGCACCCCGTATGACAGACAAAAGAGAGCGTCGAAAAATGGTGGCCTCATCGTATGACCGGATACCATACAGGGTTTGAATTTGTCAAGGCTTTTCGATGTATCTTTCAAACTGTCATTAAACAAGATAGCTGTAATCATATTGAATTACTTTGACATGATAGCATCAACTTTAAAATAAAGGTTCACAGGTTCTGGGTTCAACGTTCAGGGTTGGGGACAGGAGCAGAATTGAAGCTCCGATCGGTTGGTAAACCCTGTTGAGTTTGCCAAATAACGCTGGATCGGGCGTCCATCTCCAGGTCTCTTAATGGCGGAACCGGGGAACTCGCACGCGAATGGTCCTCCAGGGTCGGATTTGCGGTCGAAAATGCAACTTTGAACCTCTGAACCTTTGAAACCGTGAACGGCTACGCTTTGAGATATCCTCTTCAGCCGTAACCACAGGCACAGATGCTTGGGCCCGGTGTGCGGCACAGGCATATTTTAAGACACATCATTACGATTTTTCTTTTAAATTGTGCCCTGATATGTAAAATGGTAACCGTTCATGGGTCAATGGTTTCCTGTTGAAGCGATGCCATGTCCGGCGACGCTGAGAATACCACATCTTGATGAACTGGAGATACAAATGAAGGCACTTCTTTATGTCATAGCGCTCCTGTGGATTGGCTGGGGCACGTTCGTGATCGTTTTTACTGAAAAGGCCAGGGACGTTTTCAGGAGGATATTTCTTACCGAAAAGGTGAGGCGCTTGTCTGTCCTCCCTTTCGCCTTCGGCCTTGTCCTGATTGTCGGGGCCTTCTATAACAGAGAGATTTTCTGGCTCGTCCTTATTCTGGGCCTGTTGGCAATCTCCAAAGGGGTCTATTTGTATATGGCGCCTCCTGAGCAGAGCAAGGCTCTCATGGACTGGTGGTTTTTTAAGACAAGACCCGAGACGGTCCGGTTCATGGGGCTTATTATGTTTGTTCTTGGGATCGCGCTTTTTTCCTATCTCAGGTAACACATCAGGTTTGCTGCATCATGCAGTGATAGGCCCGGGGACGTCCTTTGTCCGGAGGCCTCCCGTCTGAAAACACGATCAGAGATCTCCGAAACCCCGGCGATAGCGATCGCACGGTATTTCGCCCTCAGAGTTTCGGATCTGCTATTTTCAAGGAGAACGGGCCATGAGCACGCTCAAAGACCTCATCAAACAAGCCCCTGTCCATGAGCGGAGACTGGAGATGCGGACATATCCGCTGGATAACGAGCAAATGATTGTCGAAGGCTGGCTGAAGGATGACCGCCTGATTCAGGGGTACCACTGGAATGGAAAGCTGCGGGAGCCGGGGGTGGTTCACCGGTTGTGCGTTCGCATGCTGATCGGCGGCTGGCCCGTGACCATCCTCGACGCCGAAGCCGAGATGCCTAAAACGCCGCATGAACTTTGCCCCATTACCCTCGACAGCGTGAAAAAGATCGTAGGCCTTCAGATCGTCTCAGGGTATAGCGAGAAGGTGAGCCATCTCATCGGTGGGGTCCGGGGCTGCAATCACCTGACGCACCTCATTGTGGTGATGGGGACCGCTGCCCTGCACGGGTACTGGACCCACTACTCCCGGAATCGCCATCCGGTCCCCCGCTCCCTAAATGAATTCATGGGCCTATCCAGCCTGATCAACAGTTGCATGCTCTGGGGCGAGGACGGCCCCATCATGGAGGAGATACGGGTCATCCTGGCAGATCACCCCACTCCCTCAACTCCCTAAAGTGAGCTAACGCGCCTGAATCTGCACGCATCAGATCTCCATGTTCCTCCCGTAAGATCCTTACCGCAGTAAACGCCTCTGATATGGAGCGGCCCCGGACATCCAGGCAACCTTGAAGGTCTCTCCTGTCGTGATGTCCGGGGCCCATTTTTTATAGGTGGGGGTTACTTGGTGAGTTTGATGACCATGAATCCCCTGTTGGGCCTGAGGATGTAGACATAGGCGGTTTCACCGGATTTGATTTTTCCGATTTGCTTTTCGTATTCCTCTATGTCAGTTACTGATTCGCGGTTGATCTCGCGGATGATATCGCCCGGAAGGATGCCGGCCTTTTCGCCTGCGCTGCCCGGTTCAAGGCCGACCACGATCACCCCAATGGTGTCCTTCAGATGATACTGCCGGGCCGTTTCAGGCGTGAGATTCGACACGGCGATCCCGAATGCATGTTGTTCCTGTGGGCTGCCGCCTGCTTCCTCGATCTTCGTGTCCTTCCTCTTGGAGAGTTCCACATGGAATGTCTTGCTGCTCCCCTTACGAAGGACCGCAATCTCCGCCTCCTGACCCACTGGGGCCTCGGCGATCATGCGGCTCAGTTCCCGGCTGCTGTCCACCTCGTGGCCGTTCACCTTCAGGATGAGGTCTCCGGCCTTCACACCCGCCTTGTCGGCCGGGTCGCCCGGAAACACCTGGGTCACCAAAACGCCTTTCCCGTCTTTGATGCCGTAATATTCCTTCAGTTCCGGCGTGAGATCCTGAATGCCTACTCCTAACCAGCCTCGGGTCACCTCGCCCTTTTGTTTGAGCTGGTCAATAATCCCTTTAGCCAGGTTCACAGGGATGGCGAACCCGATCCCCTGCCCTCCGGCGATGATGGCGGTATTGATCCCCACGACCTTGCCCGCCATGTTGATGAGAGGGCCGCCGCTGTTCCCCGGGTTGATGGATGCGTCGGTCTGGATGAAATCATCGTACGGTCCTGACCCGATGACGCGGCCCTTGGCGCTGATGATGCCGGCCGTGACCGTGTGCTCCAAACCAAAAGGATTGCCGATGGCCAGGACCCACTCGCCCACCTTGAGGGCATCTGAGTCGCCTAACGTGATGGCGGGGAGATCCTTGTCCGGCTTGATCCTGATCAGGGCCAGATCCGTATTGGAGTCGCGCCCCTTTATCTCGGCGTCGAACTCCCTTTGGTCTTTCAGGATCACCTTGATTTTGTCAGCCCCCTCCACCACGTGGTTGTTGGTAACGATGTAACCGTCCTTATCGATGATGAACCCGGAACCGACGCTCCTCTGCCTGAACTCCTTCTGCGGACCCCCGCCAAAGAATTTTTCAAAGAAGTCCTGCATGGGATCGTCTTTGGGCATGGGGCCCCTCTTGAATCCGGGAATCGTGGGGACGCCCCCCTGACCGTTTCTTTCCGCCCGGATGTTCACCACGGCCGGGCTGTTTTTCTCGGCCAGGCTGGTGAAGCTCTCCTGAGCGGCCCGGAAATCCCCGGCCGCAGCCTGGAGGGCCGGGACCGCGTAGAAGGTTGACATTGCGAAAAATCCTGCCGCCAGAACAACCAAGGCCACGGCGGTCTTTCTCTTCAAAAACCGTTTAAACATGTTTCCTGCTTCCATATCCATTCTCCTTTCTTAGTCCGGATAAACCGGAAATGTTAAGTAAAAGGAACAAAGGGACTGAAAGGACAAAATCAGAGGCCGAAGGTCAG
>JAUPKI010000288.1 GCA_030837545.1 Thermodesulfobacteriota bacterium
AATAGGTTTCACGCAGAAGCCTGACAGCCGCTTATGCCCCTCATCCATCTGGGACATCCGGGAGGCAGGCAGACGATGGCACACATATGCGCAATCGGGGGTGGAAAGGGGGGGAGCGGGAAGACCTTTATCTGTGCGAACCTCGGCTTCATACTTGCCACGCACGGCAAAAAGGTGATACTGATCGATCTGGACCTTGGCGCCTCCAATCTCCATACCCTGGTGGCACAGCATCATCCAAAGACGGGCCTGCACCATTTCTTGAACAAGTCCGTGAAAGACCTGTCGCTCACCGCTGAAGCTACCGACGTCAGGTGTCTTTTTCTCATCACTTCGTTGCGGTGTTCCCTTGATGCCGGCAACCTCTTTTACGCCCAGAAACAAAAAATCATCAGGGCCATCGGTCAACTCCCGGCCGACTTTGTATTGCTGGATATTGGAGCCGGAACCACCTATAACACCCTGGACTTCTTCCTGGCCGCCGATCAGGGTCTGTTCATCCTGACGCCCGAGCCGACCTCCATTCAGAATACGGTTCAGTTCATCAAGGCGATTTATCTGCGAAAGCTGAAGCTTATCCTCAAACAGGACGCATTTACGATTCTTGCGAAAGAGGTTGCCAATGAGTCAAACGACGGGGTGGTCATGTCACCCCTGGACATTGTGGACAGGGTCATGAAAAGAGAGCCCGAAAGGGCAAAATACCTGGAGGGGGAGCTAAACAAGCTGACGTTCAGGCTTATCCTGAATCAGCACCGCAGCCACATCGATACTCATCTGGGTCAAAAGATTGAAAAGGTGTGTAACCGGCACTTCTATTCCCAGTTTAAATTTCTGGGGAATATCGCTCATAATGAACGGGTCAGCGATTCCATCATCGCCAAGAAAATATTCGTTCTTAAATACCCGTACACCGCCACAACAACCGATTTGAAAAGCCTGGCAAATCGTATCGTGGCCACCCGCATCGAACAACCTGCAATCAGGGAAGAGTATGCGTACGTTTGAAGACCTCACCTATTACGAACTTTTCGAAGTCCCGGCCAACGCCTCCGGTTTTGAAATCAGGCAAGCCTATCGCAACGCCCTCTCCATTTACGGCGACGATTCAACCATTAGCTATGCCTTTTTTAACAGAGAGGAGCGGGCCAAGATACTGAAGCGGATTGAAGAGGCCTTTTCCACGCTGATTAACGACGACAAAAGAGAGCAATACGATAAAATCCTTGTAGACAAGAACATCATCGATTCATCCTCTCTTACGAAGAAGCGACCCAAGGTCGCAACACCCATTTTCTCCGCCAAGTCTTCCGGAGGGAAGGCTGTGTCAGGGAAGATAGAGAGCGCCATCAAGGGAAAAGACCTGAAGGCCATCGTGGATGACATCCTTTCTACAGACGCTGTTTCAGGAAAAGACCTTCAGAGGTTGAGGACTGCGGTGGGCATCAGGATTGAGGATGTGTTCGAGGTGACCCGAATCAGTGTCGCAACGCTTCAAGCCATTGAGAACGACCTCGTTGAGGCCCTCCCGCCGACGGTCTATCTCCGGAACTTCTTAAAGGCCTATGCAGAACTCTTACATGCAGACCCTGAAAGAATCACGGCCGGATACCTGAAGAACCTCGATCGGATCAGCCGGTCTTCATGAACGCTGAACGTCCCTCGATGACGTCACATATCCCAATCCCCGCACCTCTCGGACAGGCGCGACAGGAGGGTCATGGCCGAGTTGGCTGCATCCCCCGTCATTGTCCCCATGCCGCATGCAGGCGTGAGGAGAGACCGTTGGGCGACCTGATCCATATCCAGGCCCCACTGCCGAAGGCGCATGAGTCCCTCCTTGAGTCTTGAGAAGAGGCTATCCACCGATTCCTGCCCCGTGAAATTGGCCGTGGGAACAATTCCCCACGCAATGGCCCCGCCCGCTTCAATGAACCGTACCACGGAGTCCTTATACAAAAGGAAATGGTCCATATACTCCACTGCATCAAAATTGACGATGTCGGGGGCCGTCTCGAGGACCATAGACCAGTCCGTGTTCCCGCAGCAATGAATCCCGATCAGGGCCTCACAGTGTTCTCTCAGGTAATTGATGATCATCCCAAGCATCGCAACGACCTCGTGGCGCTGCACCGGAGAAAAGGCCGAGCCAAAGCCCGAGAGATAGGGCTCGTCTAAAAAGATGACCGGCCTTCTTCCTGAACCGGCCAGTTTTCTCACCTGCCAGAGGGCCTTGATGGCCAGCCCTTTTGTCATGGCCTCTGAAAGCTCCGGGTCGTACAGAATCGGCTTCCCCTTCGGGTCCTTTACGCCTGCCGTAAAAGTAACAGGACCAACGGTTTGGCCCTTGATATAGAGGCCGCCATCCCCCTTGTCCTCCTTCATCATTTCCAGGAATGCGTAGAGACCGGGGGCAACCTCGCGGCTGACGGCAAACGCATCCACATCCTGGGCAAGGAACCGCTCATAGAACGTCACCAGCTCGGCTTCCCTCACGTCCAAACGGGATATGGACAGGGACCTTTCTTCCGCATTCACCTTGATGAGGGGGAGGCCTTCGCTGTACTGGATGATCATATCCTCCAAGTGACTGCGTTGGACAAACTGGGGCCAGAACGGCATGGCAGGCGCCCACCGAGATATCTCCCGGCAGGTCCCCTCGATATCCTGAAACGGAACACTTCCGATGCCGGTAGCCATGAACCTGAAATCGGGCCACGTATCAGACATATTTTAA
>JAUPKI010000289.1 GCA_030837545.1 Thermodesulfobacteriota bacterium
TCCCGGTCCCTGGCGCAGATTCTTGCGTCAAAGTCAAAGTGATACTGGATACTGGATACTTGATGCTGGTTGCCGGGATGCTGGGAAGAGGTCTTTTCTGACCTCCGACTACTGACCTCTGGCTCTGATGCTGGCTGCTGGTTTTCGAAGTTTGAAGTTACGAGTTTGGAGTGCCTAAAGTTTAAAAGGAAAAATTCCGATTTGAACTCCTAACTCCACACTTTAGTCACTTTAGCTCACTTGTTTTAGATTCTCACTGATCAGACTGGCTTGTTTGCCGGACGGAGAGAGGGCTTGGATAAGAGGTTCAAAGGTCCAAGGCTTCAGGGGCAGGTTCCTTCCCTGCCCCAAATTTCTACTTGACAGTGTCTCCCTGAGAGGCTATTTTGTGAACCTATAAATCATTTAGCTAAACTAAGGAGATACAACTCATGGCTTCCAACAGCAAAAAGACCAAGGCAATCCGTGCCCGCAAGGCAAAGTCCAACAAGAAAAATATCAAGAAAAATCTGGCGCGTGTTCAGCAGAATGCGTCCATCCTGAGAGAACTGGCTTCCGAATCAGAGTCCTGATCCCCTCTATCATTCATTCACATCCCCACCCCGACCCATCCTGTCCCCCAGCATACCGTGACTGAGGTGCTTTCCACGTGTCCGCGCTTGCGCCGGCGATGAGCCGTCCGGCGTCTAACCGGGCACGGGAAATCTGTTTTCTACGTTCTTGAACACAAAAAAAAGCGCTTGACACCCTTAATTGTATACAGTACACAAACCTGTAACGCAGACGCCAATCGCTTCGTCCTATCCACCCTTCGATTGATGGGCATTCACTGCCGCAAGGAGGAACCCAATGGATCTTTTCAGGAATATCACCGTTCTATCCCTTGAACAGGCAACCGTACTCCCCTATCTGACCTACCGACTGGCCCATGACGGAATGCAGGTGATCCGATTGGAGCACCCAGTCTACGGCGACCCCAACCGGATGATCGGCGAAAATGTCCTGGGCGAAGAACGGATGAACGCCTACTTTCTCTGCATCAACGCGGGGAAAAAGGCCCTGACCCTGAATCTCGCCGATCCGGAAGGTGGGAAGATATTTCACCGCCTCATCAATGAGCTGAATGTGGATATCTTTGCAACCAACCAACTCCCCAGGAATTACCAGAAACTGGGGATTGCCTACAACACCCTCAAAGGCGTAAAACCCGACATCATCTGGCTGGGCGTCACCGGTTTCGGCCCGGACAGCAACGAAGCGGCCTATGATCCGATTTTACAGGCGCGGTCGGGCATGATGGAAATGACCGGCGAAGCGAACGGTGATCCCCAGGTAGTAGGTATCCCCCTCCCGGATATGGGTACCAGCGAACATGCCTACGGGCTCCTCATGAAGGCCCTTTTTAAACGCCAGGCCACCGGCGAGGGCTCCTGCATCCACATGTCCATGTTCGAGTCCTCGGTGTCCTGGATGACCGTGCCGATCACCCTTACCAGGCTTCTCAACAAGACGATCACTCGACGCGGAAACACCCACGAATTCTTCTGCCCGGTCTCGGTCTATCAGACCAGCAATGGATTTGTCTACATGGCCGTGGGAAATGACCGGCAGTGGAAATCCATGGTCTCGCAGGAGATGTTTAATTCTCTGGACAGGCCTGAGTACGAAAAAAACGCAGGGAGAATAAAGGATGTGGACAACCTGAATCGGGCCATCAATAAAGTGACCCGTCAGCGCACCTCAGAGGAACTGATCGACCTGTTCAATTCCCTCACGCTCCCCATCAGCAAGATCAAGACGATCCCCGAGGTCATTGCGGACCCTCTTGTGGAACGGCGGCTCCTCTTTTCCAGAGATGAGAAGACCGGCACACAGATTACCCTGCCGCCGCCCCCCAACATGACGCCGTTTCTGGAGCAACTGGATCGCAAACTCCCCTTTCCCCCCCGTTTCGGAGAACACAACCCCGAGATATACGGCCAACGGCTCGGATACTCGGACCAGGAATTGAGCGCCTTCAAAGAGAAGGGCGTCATATAACGGTAATTCAGGAATTGAGGGATTCTTAAATTCGGTACCTAAGGAGATGCTCACATGACCGTTTGGATTGAAACCGAACTCTGCAATGGATGCAAGCGGTGCATCAAGGCCTGCCCGTACGGGGCCGTTGAACTTCGAGACGGCAAGGCCCATATCTTGGAGACCTGCACGTCCTGCGGGGCCTGTATCGAGGTCTGCAAACAGAAGGCCATTCAGACCGACATCGAGCCGAAGGTCATCCCTGATTTCAGCGACTGGAAGGGGGTATGGGTTTTTGCGGAGCAGCGAGACGGCGCCCTGAGCCGCGTCTCGCTCGAACTCCTGGGCAAGGCCCAGTCCCTTGCCGCAGATCTCGGTCAGGAGGTATCGGCCGTGCTCTTGGGCCACCAGGTATCCGGGCTGACCAAGATCCTGTTCGAGTATGGGGCAACCCATATCTACCTGGCCCAGCACAAGGCCCTCACAGACTACCGGACCATCGCCTATGCCAAGGTCCTGGGAAGCCTGGTTATGGAATTCAGGCCCAATATTCTCCTGATGGGGGCCACCCATATCGGTCGGGATCTGGGGCCGCGTCTCTCCAGGCGCGTCGGTGTGGGGCTAACCGCGGATTGCACGGAATTGACCATTGATCTGGAGGAAAGGATTCTCCTCCAGACCCGTCCTGCCTTTGGCGGCAATGTCATGGCGACCATTGCCAACCGCTATTCCAGACCGCAGATGGCCACGGTGAGGCCCGGAGTGATGGAGGCCGTCAGAAAGGCGGGCAACAAGGGGAATGTGATCACGTGCAAGGTCTCTCTGAGCGAAAAGGAGATCGGCACAAAGGTCCTCGAACAGTTCAAGGAAAAGAAAAAGGGGGTCAGCCTGAGCGATGCCAGGGTGATCGTGGCCGGGGGGAGAGGCGTCGGATCCGATGCGGGCATGAAATCCCTGTTTTCCCTTGCAGAGGCCCTTGGCGGCGAAGTCGCCGGTACGCGTATCGTTGTGGAAGAGGGTTGGCTCCCCGTAGAAAGGCAGGTGGGCCAGACCGGACAGACCGTCAGACCCGAGATCTATATCGCCTGCGGCATATCAGGGGCCATCCAGCACCGGGCCGGCATGCTGGGCTCCCGATACGTCATCGCCATCAACAAGGATGCAGGGGCGCCCATCTTTCAGGTGGCGGACTGGGGCATTGTGGGAGATCTTCACCAGGTGGTTCCCGAATTGACCCGGGCAATTTCGCAAAGCAAGCGCAAATAGGGGGAGAACCATGTTACGTTCAGATATCGAAACGCTCCACAGAAAAATCATGGCCAGGTTTGTGAATGAGGAAGTAATCCCCGTGGCCAGAGAGCTGGATGAAAAGGGAGATTTTCCATTTTATCTGTTCCACAAGCTCGCGGATATGGGTATCCTGGGCATCCGGTATCCCAAGAAGGTGGGGGGCGCAAACGGGAACACGACCCTCTACTGCATTGCCATGGAAGAACTGGCAAGGGGACTTCTGAGCCTGGCCGCCACCACCGCCATGCAGTGTCTCATGGCTACCAACGGCCTCTACCTCTATGGCACCCCGCAGATGCACGAGGAATATCTTCGGCCCGCCCTGCGAGGTGAAAAGATCGGCGCCTTTCAGTTGACAGAGCCGGAGGCAGGCTCTGACCTGGGTGCGGTGAGGACATCGGCCACAAAGGTCGATGACGGATGGGTCGTCAATGGCATGAAGACATGGTCCACCAGCGGACCCTACGGCCATTTCCATACGGTTCTCTGTCAGACCGACCCGGCCAAGAAATTAAAGGGTCTTATGTTTGTCCTCATTCCGAGCGATACCCCCGGCTTCTCTCACAGCAAGAAATTCGAGACCCTCGGCACCCGGACATCGTCCCTCTCCGAGATCTATTTCAACAACTGTCACGTCCCGAACGAATACATGCTGGGCGAACTCGGAAAAGGCCTGGATGTACTCCTCACGATTTTAGCCGAGATCCGGATCATGACCGCCTGCCTGGCCATCGGTCTTCATCGGGCCGCCATGGATGATTCCATCCGATACTGCAAGGAGCGGTCGCAGTTCGGCAAACCCATCGGAAAATACCAGCTCATCCAGGCCAAGATCGCCAATATGGCGGTGAACCTGGAGGCAGGCCGGCTCATGGCCTACAAGGTGACCCATCTTATCGACAACAAGGTGGCATGTCTGAACGAGGCCTCCATGACCAAATACTTCACCGTTGAATCGGCGTGCAGCGCCTGCGATGAGGCGACCCGAATCTTCGGGGCCTATGCCTATTCCATGGAATATCCGGTCCAGAGATATTACCGCGACAACCGCTTCCTCCTCTATGGCGGCGGCACCCATGAGGTCTTGCAGACGACCATCGCCAGACAGTTCGGCCTTTAATCTTGACGGTCTCGTAAAAAGTCGTCACCCCGTTGAATCCCGCCGAATGGCGGGACGGGGGCCAAGGGTCTCATAAATAGCTCAGAACACTGGATTCCGGCTTTCGCCGGAATGACGGGAAGAGAGCATTGTCGACTTTTTGCGAAACTATTAATCTTCAGCACATCGGGATCGGCCATGCTTGAAACCGAAAAAATTGACCCTACGGCATTTGAAGGACTTCGATCGCTCCCTGCGAGGAGTTCATTGGGCCAGGGCGTCTATGAGAGGCTCAAGCAGGCCATCATCCAAGGGGACTTCGGCCCCGGCAGTCGCGTGGTGGAAAGCCGGCTGGCAGGGGCCTTGGGCATCAGCCGCACCCCCGTTAGGGAGGCGATTCACAAACTGGAGCGGGAGGGGCTTCTGCGCCAGGACCCGAAGCGGGGTTTCTTTGTGGAGGGCCTGGGCCGTGAGGATATCGAGGAGACCTTCGGCATTCGAAGCGTTCTTGAAAGCTATGCTGCACGCCTGGCCGCCATTCGGCACATCGAGGGCGAACTGCAGCCGTTGGAGACAAAACTCGAGGATTACCAGCAGCGCCTGGACCGGGGAGACCTGGGCGCACTGCCGCAGATCAACACGGAGTTTCACGATCTCCTTTACGGACTCAGCCGCAGCCCCAGACTCGTCAAGATGATCAACGATCTGAGGGACCATATCTACCGCTACCGGGTAGTCATCCTCAAGGTCAAGGACATGGCCGAACTGAGCCATGCGGATCACCGGTTGATGCTCATAGCCATGAAGCAAAGGGACGCCGACCGTGTCGAGAGGCTGGTGAAGGATCATCTCCTGAGGGGACAGGACATTGTGCTGAAGGAATTCGATATGGAGAGGAATTCGGGAATTGAGGGATTGAGGGATTAAGGAGTTGCGAGCTATGGAAAAGAGAAAGATACGCGTCCTGCTGGCCAAGCCGGGCCTGGACGGCCACGACCGAGGGGCCAAGGTGGTTGCGCTTGCCATGCGGGAGGCCGGGATGGAGGTGATCTACACAGGCCTTCACCAGACCGTGGCCAGTATCGTCAATCAGGCAGTTCAGGAGGATGTGGATGTCATCGGCCTGTCCATCATGTCAGGGGCCCACATCCCGATTTGCAGCAAGCTAATGGGCATGATAAAAGAACAGGGCCTCGACAACAAGCTGGTGGCAGTTGGGGGCGTCATTCCCAACAAGGACGTTCCCACCTTGAAAGGGATGGGGGTCCAGGGGATATTTCCCGGAGGGAGTTATTTCAATGACATTGTCTCGTTCATTGAAACCCATGCCCCCGGCAGGTGACAGGTCCCTCACCCTGAAAGGATCTACGAAACGCACTTCCACAGCACGTAACCGGTAACCGCTTAGAGGAGAGGGAGAGATGGGAGTCGCAACCTATATCAAGGATAAAAAGGATGCCATCAAGGAGGTCATCCTGCAGTCCGGCATCAAGGTGAAACCGGTCTATACGCCCGACGATCTCGAGGAAATCGGTTTTGATTATCAGAAAGATCTGGGGGATGCCGGGGAATTTCCTTTTACCCGAAGCATCCACCCCTTGGGTTTCAGGAGTCGCAACTGGACCACCCGGCAGTATACCGGATTCGGCACGCCGGAAGAGACTAATGAACGCTTCAAGCTTATGATCTCTCACGGCCAGACAGGACTCAACGTGGCCTTTGATCTCCCCACCCAGATGGGCTATGACTCTGACGACGAGATGGCCGAAGGCGAGGTGGGACGCGTGGGGATGGCCGTGGATTCCCTGAGAGACTTTGAGATCGCCTTCAAGGATATCCAGCTCAACCGCATCGGGAGCGGACTGACCATCAATGCGGTCGCATCGGTGATGCTGGCCATGTATCAGTCTGTGGCCGAAGGGTTCGGGTATCAGAAAACAGAGATATCGGCAACGCCCCAGAATGATATCCTGAAAGAGATTGTCGGCCGAGGGGCCTGGATCTATCCCGTGGAACCCGCGGTCCGGTTGATCGGCGACACCATCGAATATGCGATGAAGGAACTCCCCAGGTGCAACCCCGTTTCGGTCTGCGGCTATCATATCCGGGAATCCGGCTGCACCCCGTCCCAGGAGATCTCCTACGCCTTTATGATCGCCTTCGCCTATATCGACAATGTCGTTGCCCGTGGATACAGGGCCGAGGAATTTGTGGGAAGTTTCTCCTTTAACCTCAATATATACGGAAATCTCTGGGAGACCGTGGCCAAGTTCAGGGCAGCCCGAAAACTATGGGCAAAACTCCTGAGGGACCGATATGGGGTGCAGGACAAAAAGGCGCTCTTTCTCCGGGGCATATTCGGCGGCGGGGGCTCGGGCATGACCAAGCAGCAGCCGGAGAACAACATCATGCGCGGCGCCTACTATGCCCTTGCCGCGGCCCTCTCCGGAGCGCAGACCACCGCCCTCTGCTCCTTTGACGAGGCCTACACCATCCCCACCGAACGTGCGGCCCTCCTGTCGCTCCGTACCTTCCAGATCCTCATGGACGAGATCGGACTCCGGGACACGGTCGACCCCCTGGCCGGCTCCTATTTTATGGAGACCCTCACCAAGCAGATGGAAGAGAAGATCCTGGAAGAGATGGAAAAGGTGGAGAAAATGGGAGGCATGGTGGAGGCGGTGGCCTCCGGATATGTCCAGAGAGAGGTGGGGAGGCAGGCCTATGAGTTTGAAAAGAAGATTCAGTCAGGGGAGATCACCAAGGTCGGCGTCAACAAATACACGGAAGGTGTTGACATGGAGGTGGAACTCCATGAATATAATGATGAGTGGGCGAAGCTCCAGATTGACCGCCTTCGAAAACTCAGACAGGAAAGGGACAACACGGCGGTGAGCCGATCCCTCAAGGCCCTGGAGCAGGCGGCCCTTAAAAAGGAAAATGTCATGCCGTATCTGGTGGATTGCTGCAAGGCCTATGCAACCGTGGGCGAGATGGCCAATGTCTTCAGAGATGTGTTTGGGGAATACAGAGAACCGGGCATTTTCTAATTGTTACAAGATGTTATGGAGGGCATCCTTTGACCGGGGGGAAAGGATCATGAAAGAGAAGCAAGGACTTGAGGGAAAGCGGATACTTATCGTGGACGATGAGTCAGACGTCTTGACCACGCTGGAGGAAGTCCTGGAAGCCTGTGTGCTTCACAAGGCCTCAGACTTCGACACGGCAAAAGAACTCATCCAGAACAATTCCTATGACGCCGCCATCCTGGATATCATGGGGGTTAGAGGGTACGAGCTTCTGGATCTCACCCAGGCCAAGAGTATTCCGACCCTGATGCTCACGGCCCACGCCCTGACAAAGGAGGATTTCGCCCGGTCCCTGGAAAGGGGCGCCATGGCCTACATTCCCAAGGAGAAGATGTCGGAGATCGATATCTACCTGCAGGATATTCTGGATGCTCACGAAAAAGGCGTTGGGAAGTCCGGGAAATGGTACAAAAGGCTGGAGTCCTTTTTCGAAGATCGCTTCGGGAAAAGCTGGCAGCAAAAGCTGGAAAAAGATCCAGACTTCTGGAAAAACTTCATATAGACCTCTCTGCCCGAAGAGAGGTCTTCAAATAGGAAAGGGGGTGAAAGCGGAAAAAAGGTCGTCCGAGCGTGGTGGTACTGGTTATCATACCCAAAAACCCATAAACACAGGAGGTTTTCGTTATGAAAAAGACATTTGGGTTTCTCGTTGCTGCCCTGTTGTTCGCTACCCTTGTCGTCATCCCTGTTGCACCGCAGCAGGCATCTGCCGAGCCGATTAAGCTCACCTATGCCAATTTTCCTCCGGCCCCTACGTTTCCCTGTGTTCAGATGGAGCGATGGAAACAGGAGGTGGAGAAAAGGACAAATGGGAAGGTTGTGGTCCAGACCTTTCCCGGAGGCACGCTCCTTCCTGCCAAGAATATCTTTGATGGCGTGATTTCAGGCTCTGCCGACATCGGAAACTTTGCCATGAGCTACCAGCCGGGCCGATTCCCCATCTCGGAGGCGATTGACCTCCCCCTGGGATTTCCGAGCGCCAAGGCGGCGAGCCTTGCCCTCTACGATCTCGTTGACAAGTACAAGGCCAAGGAATTTGAGAAGGTAAAGATCCTTACGATGTTCACCTGCCCTCCGGCCAACATTATGACCAAGACGCCGGTGAAGACTCTGGCCGATCTCAAGGGGATGGAGCTGAGATGTGCCGGGACGGCCTCCGAAATTATAAAACTCCTTGGAGGAATCCCGGTGGCAATGCCCCAGTCGGATACACCCGAGGCGCTCCAGAAGGGTGTTGTGAAAGGGCATGTCTCCTCCATGGAGGTACTCAAGGATTTCAATTACGCTGCCTATACCGCCAATGCGACACTGGTGAATCTCTTTGTGGTCAGCTTTGCAGTGGTGATGAACCAGGCCAAATGGGATTCGCTGCCTGCGGATGTGAAGAAGGTATTCGACGATCTGAGGGTAGAACAGGCAAAGTGGACCGGGGAGTATGTGGATAATCACGTTCAGGATGCCATCAAGTGGTCCAAGGAGAAATATAACCTTCAGTTGTTTGAACTTCCAGCCGCGGAGAAGGCTGAGATCCCCAAGATGCTCGACCCGATCATCAAGGCCTATGTGAAGAAAGTGACCGACCAGGGCCTTCCGGGAGAGGAGATCGTAAAGGATGCCCTCAGCCTCAAGGCCAAATACGAGAAGTAAGCGTCGGAGATTGAAGGCTCCATAACAGAGAAAAGGCAAGAGGACATATGCAAAAGCTCATGACAGGAGTTTTTGCCGTCCTTGTGCATGCAAAGAACGCTTTACGGGCAGTCGGAGGGTAAACCCTGTTTGCGTCCTCCTGTCGCGGCCGCGCAGACAGGGGTCCCTCCGTTCACCAGGGGGACCCCTGCAGGCAATCATGCACAGCCGCAGCCTCTGCGGGTTGCCTCGCGCACCAGGGCGACGCCCGTGTACCGGATATGTCCCCTTCGTCTATGGATCATTTGAAAAGAAGCGCCCCAAGGGCTGATCCATGCGCATTGGGAATAAGAACAGAAAGGGCAAGCCATGCACTTCTTGGAGAAAATCAACGATGTATGTAACTGGATGATGACAGTACTCGGCGGGATAGCCGTGCTCATGCTGATGGCCCTCGCCACAGGCAATGTGTGTCTGAGAATATTCGGGGCGCCCTACAGTGGGACTTATGAAGTAGTCTCTTTCCTGGGTGCGGTCACTATCGCTTTTGCCCTCGGCTATACTCAGAAAAAGAAAGGTCACATCGTGGTGGACATCCTTTCAGACCGGTATCCGGAAGGTGTGAAGAAGATCGTGGATGCGGTCAGTTATTTCCTCTGCATGGTCTTTTTCGCCTTCATTTCCCTGGAGATATTGCAGTGGGGAATGAAAATCGCCGAATCAGGGGAGGTCTCGGAGACACTGAAGGTCATTTACTACCCCTTCATCTTCAGTGTGGCCGTGGGATTTTCCATCCTCACGCTGACCCTCCTGATTGATTTTCTTCAGGCATTGATGGGGAAGGAGGACAGGTAGAACCATGAGCGGGCCGATTGTCGGTGTCATTGGCATTTTCGTCATGTTTGCAGTCCTGTTTTTTCTGAGGATACCTGCCGCCTTTACGATGATGCTTGTAGGTTTTTTAGGGATCAGTTATGTGACCTCTTTCAATGCTGCCATAGGCATGCTTGGACCTGACCTGTGGAATATCTTTTCCAACTATGGCCTGACCGTCATTCCCATGTTTATTCTTGTGGGCGAGTTTGTCCACTACGGGGGATACAATCACAGTCTCTATCATGCCACGTATCGGTGGTTCGGCCACTACCGGGGAGGTCTGGCCATCACGACCATCATGGCCTGTGCGGCCTTTTCGGCAATCAGCGGTTCCAATACAGCAACCGCTGCCACCATGAGCAGTGTGGCCATACCTGAGATGAAGAAGTACAAGTACCACCCGCAGCTCAATGCCGGATCTGTGGCTGCCGGCGCGACCCTGGGCGTCCTGATACCCCCGAGCATTGTCCTGGTGGTGTACGGGCTTTACACAGGGCAGTCTATTGGGAAGCTCTTTTTCGGGAATGTGATCCCAAGCGTCATCCTCACGGTCCTGATAGCGGCGACGGTGTTTTACATCTGCTTTCGCCACCCCGACTGGGGCCCAAAAGGGCCCAAGAGCACCTGGTCCGAGAGGATGAAGGCCCTGCCCGAGATCCTGGATATCTTGATCCTGTTTGCCATCATCATGTTCGCCCTCTTCACAGGGGTGGTGACCGCCACAGAGGCCGCGGCCGCCAGTTGCGCCCTGGCCCTGATCATCTGTATCATAAGAAGAAAGCTGACCTGGAAAGGGTTCCTGAACTCCATTGATGATACCCTTCGCATCTCCTGCCTCGTCTTCATGATCGTGGCGGGGGCCACGGTCTTCGGACGTTTCCTGGCCCTTACCAGGCTCCCCTTTGAGGCGGCCGACCTGATCAGCCAACTGGACCTCCCTAACTGGGTGCTCCTCTGGTGCATTCTGCTTTGCTACATCATCGGCGGGTGTGTCATGGATGCCCTCGCCTTTCTGTTGATCTCCCTTCCCATCTTCTTCCCCCTGGTGACCCACATGGGATATGACCCCATATGGTTCGGCCAGGTCATCTGTATCGTCACCACCATGGGCGCGATTATGCCGCCCATCGGGATCTGTTGCTATGTGGTGGCCGGGATGGCAAAGGACATACCCATCGGGACGGTATTCAGGGGAGCTATGTACTATATCCCCTCCTATATCATCTCCATCATCGTCCTGATGCTCTCGCCCTATTGGACGGTCATCGTCCTATCCAACCTTGTGCGCTAAGGGGAGAGAGGAAGCGGGGGCAGAAGAGGAGACTTGCTTTTTGTGGGGAAGGGATCAAATCTGAGACGAGATGAAAGAGGCAACTCAATAATGAAAAAGAGATTTATGCCTGAAGTGAAAACGGCGGATGAGTTGGCGAAGCTCCAGTTGGAAGGTCTCCAATGGACCGTGAGCCATGCCTATCAGGGTTCGCCCTTATACAAGAAGAAGTTGGATGAGGCCGGGGTTCAACCCGGGGATATCTGTTCTCTCGACGACCTGAGGCGCCTTCCCTTCACAACATCCAAGGACCTCCAGGAGGGGTACCCCTTTCCCCTCCTCTCGGTCCCCTTTGAAAAAGTCGTGCGGATTCACGCCTCCTCA
>JAUPKI010000290.1 GCA_030837545.1 Thermodesulfobacteriota bacterium
ACCCCTAAACGCTTACTCAGATTCTCTCTTCCAACTCCTTCTGCTTTCCGTACAAGCCCGAGGGTTTGATCACGAGCACGATCAGAATGGCCACCAGGCTGACGATCATGGTCCAGTGGGAGCCGATGTAGGTATCGGTAAACCGCTGGGCAAACCCTACCACAAGGCTTGCCACGATCACGCCGCCCGTGCTCCCCAGCCCTCCGATAATGGAGACCGCCAGGGCGTTGATCAGGACATCATATCCCTGGCTCACCGTGATGGTTCCCAATGGGATGATGATGGTTGCCGCAATGGCCGCAAGCCCTGCCCCAAAGGAGACGCTCAACGTGGCGATCCAGTCCGAGTCCATTCCAAAGGTGAGGGCCGTGCGTTCGTCCTGGGCAATCCCCCTGAAGGCCAGGCCCAGGGACGTGTGATGAACAAAAAGATAGAGCAGAAAGACCAACACGGCGCTGGATAGAACAATCAGGATCCTCTGCATGTCCACATAGACATTCCCGATCATGAAGCTCTCATCAATGAACACCGGGAGCGCGTACTCCACTCCGACAAACCCCAGATAACGGAAAAACTCGAGGATGGCCAGGCCGATCCCAAAGGTGGCGATCACCTCGGAGAGGACCTGGCCCCGGACGCGCATCAGGATGAAACGATACATCAAGGCGCCGACAAAGGCCGTAAACAGAATGGACAGGAGAGCCGAAACCAGATAGGGAAGCCCCACAAGGTAAAGAAGCATCCAGGTCACGAAGGCGGCAAGGATGTAGAGCGCCCCATAGGCGAAGTTGGAGACCCCGCTGATCCCGAAGGTCAGATTAAACCCGATGGACATCAGGATCAGGATAACGCTGTTGATGATGGCGTAAACAATCGTTCCTAAGAGCATACCTGGATCATCCCCTACTCTGCCCTCTCCCAGAGATGCGGAGAGGGCGAGTAGTTGACGGTGTTATGTGCCTTCGTCACTTAGCCGACTTCAGGCCTTCAGGCAACTTGATTTTTGAATCGGCAATGGATTCGGGGAACACGTTGACCCGCTCCCCCTTATCATTCCACTGAAAAACGCATGCCACCGCAGCCTCTTTCGGGTCCATGCCAAAGATGGCCTGGTGCCCGTCGTCGAACTTGATGCGTCCCATGACCCCGGTTCGGTCTGTTTTTTTGATTTCAGCGACCAAGGCATCCGGATCAAGGCTTCCCGCCCTCTCAATCGCTTCCTTTAAAATGTACACCGACTCCCAAGTGGGGCCAGGGCCGTGACCGGCTTCCATGGCCTTCCCGAACTTCTTTTCGTAAGCCTTCAAGAAATCCACTGATGGCGGAACCTTCTTCGAAGCAATGGCGCTTCCAAGCTCAAAATTGCAGTTGATGGCCCCCCCGATTTTTTTATCAAAGGTCTTCCAGGCCCCTGGTCCCGCAAGAGGAGAAATAAATCCGGCCATCAGCGCAGGAACCTTCATGGATTTCCATTGTTTCACCAGCGTTCCACTCTGGGGCATATCGAAAATGGGAAGGATCACCTGGGCGCCGCTGCTCCGGGCCTTCATCAACGCGGAAGAGAAATCCGAAGCCCCTGTGGGATAGCTCTCCTGGCCGAGCACGGTCCACCCGGTTTTCTCAAAATAGTTCTTCACCATGCCCTCCGCCGTTGCCCTGGCCCAGGCCACATCCTGATGCATGATATAGACCTTGTTGAATCCGAATTCTTTGTTCGCAAAGGACATGATCCCCACAAGGTAGGAGACCAGATACTTGGCGTTCAGACAGGTCCTGAAAACGTACTTGTACTTGTCCGGCTCCTGCTTGATCTTTGCCTCGGAAGCCGGGGTCATGGCGATGGTCCCGAGCATGGGAACCTTGTACTTGGCAAGAATATCCATGGCCGCAAGGAGGGCCTCGGAGCGGAAGGGGCCGATCAGAAGGGCCGCGGGTTTCTTTTCCAGAATCAGCTTTTCAATTCCCATCAAAGCCTCAGGAACCGGCACGCCCGGCGCCGCATCGCGAATGTCAATGGATTCCACCTTGAGCATTCTCTGTTCTGAACCGACCTTCACTCCTCCCTTCGCATTGATGTCCGCAACTGCCATCTCCACAATGGCAAGCCCCTCCTTTCCCTCCACGAATCCCGTTGATGTCGGCACGCCGATGACAATGGGATCAGCCGCATATGCGGAAAAGGAAAAAACGATCCCCAGGACTAAAAACAGACAACCTACTCCAAATCGCCTTTTCATAACTCCCCTCCTTTTTCTTACGCTGCCTATTTATTGGATTGATCTCTGTAGGTGCGGCTTCAGCCGCACAACATGGGCAACAGCCTCGATGTGCGGCTGAAGCCGCACCTACCCCGTACTCCATTTGGGCTTAACCACATTGGCTCTCAACGTATATGAGCGCTTTTCCTTAGCGTCGGAATACCTGAAACCCGATTTGCTGTCAAGGAGAAAGGGTCGAAAGCCGATTGCAAGGTTTCGCATTTTTCATATGGGCATCAGGGCTCAAAATCTGTTCCCTTATTTATACCCTGGAAGGCCCAGTGAATCAACAGTTCTTTTCGATCGCCCGATAAGGGCCAAAAAAAGCCCCCTTCCTTTCATATAAGGAAGGGGGCTTTTGATTCAGCAGGGGCCTGCGTGGCGAAGGCCCCCGGATAGATAGTTCACATGGTTAGAAGGTGATCTGGAACTGCACACCGGCAATCATGTATTTGCCCAGATTCTGTGATGGGAGAGTATCAGTCTTATAGTCCCCATCATCATACCACATCAACTCAGGACGCAGCCTGAAACCCTTGGCCAGATCGATAGGAACACTGATGCCGTACATCTGGCTTTTGGCGTCAGTGCTCAAATCTGTTCCGAAAGCTTTGTTCTTGGTCTTCATCTGGCCGTAGATCAGGTTGGGTGTGATCGGCCCGAATTTGTAAGCGAGGTCAACCCACCAGCTATAGGTCTCCGCGTTGTTTATGGCGCCGTCTCTCTTGAGGGAGGCGGATGAAACCCGTGCCGGCTGGCTATAACCAGCCAGACCCCGGGTATTGCCCCAGTTCTCCCCATAGTTGAACTCGCCGGAGAACGCGAAGGGGCCAAAACCCATTTTTGTGCCGATGGTGGCAATCCAGGTGGTAACGGTGGAGTCAACGGGATGCCCTATATAACTGGCCCCATCCACGCCGCGTCTCTGCCACAGGATGCCGGGATAGAGGTGAACCGGCCCCAAATAGATGGGAACGCTCACATCAACCCTGGGCATAAGAGTGTTGTTGGCGGTGTAGCCCGTCGGATAGAATTGGCCGCCGGCGCTCTGCGCGCCGTTCGGGTCCACCAAGGCGATCTCGAGCTTTGCCACCTTGGCGAAGTTGAAGGTACCCCTGACCTGGGCAAACCGGCCAGCATAGTAGTCGCCGTAACCAACGCCGATGATGTTGACGCTGCCGGAACGGGTGCCCAGCAACTGCTCAGGATTCAACGGCGAGAAGGGCGTGGTCGAATGACCGGCCATGATCTGAAACATGGGATTGACGTCCCACCAGCCGTAAGCATGCCGGACGACGGCACTGTTCTGGTCGTCGGAGCTGCTCGCGTCGATGCCGCCGCCGCCCTGGCCGAGACCGAATTCGATATACATGCCCACGTTGTCTTCGTTGGTCCACCGGCCATACAGACGGGTAATGTTAGGCACCTGAATGGCGGTGTTGGTGTAGGAGAGACCAGTTCCTCTTTGGGGGTTGAACAGGTTGTTCTTGTCCCGGTTAATATAATAGAAATCCGTAAATATGATACCGCCGATCTTGACATCGGCCATTGCCGGCACTGCAAACGCAACCAGCAACAGGGCAGCCAAACCAACTACAAATAGTTTCTTCATCACTCTCTCCTCCTATAAAGATTTGTTTATGGTTAACCATCACTCTCTACTCTATAACCTATTGAAAATATATTCGAACTATCGCCTCCTTTCTCTAATAGCTGTAGACAGTTTTAAGCGTTTCCTCGTTCATACTTGGGTTATAAACCTTCGTCGTGAACGCCTGTTTACCAGGTTATGAGAGAAATGTCAAGCATTTTTCTGAGGTTCAGGCCATTTTCCGCATAACCGACCCCCATTCGCTCCAATACCCGCCGGCACACCTGTTGCCGCCCGACCTTAAACCACCGCGCGCGTTCTTTGTGCCGGCACTTCACAGACAGCCGGAAGAGAGGATTTTTTACCCTACTTTCTGTCAAAAGTCAAGAAGAAATAGGTGGTTGGATGCATAGATGTCCATTTTTTCTGTTTGCCAGTATGAATCCCGCCAAAGGCCTCAGAAAATCCTGTCGCAAGAGACAAGAAACTTTGGACTCTATGTTTGCAACTCCACAGTCCAAAGTTCACCTAATATATTGATATTATTAGATATATAAATTCCACGCCGTCATTCCGGCGAACCCCGAAATCCATTATTATTGGTAAGGGTGTCCGGATCACTCTTTCATCGCATGTTGCAGGACCGTCAGGATGTCAGGCGGGATATCGATGGCGCGGAAATTGTCAGGATCGGAGACATCCAGACAGATCCGCTTTTCATATCCCTCGACCAGAAGGGCCCCGCTGGACCGATCACTGATGAGGTGTTTCAATGACGCCGTCTTTTCTGTCAGGGCATCCACATGGGTGGTGATCCGGACCTCCTGATGGTATCTCCCCGGCCGCTGATATCGGCACGAAGTCTCCACGAGACCAAAGAGGACCTTTCTCTTGCGCCACATATCGCCGATGGTCAGACCAAGAGCCTCGAAAAAGAGATGCCCCGATGCATCGATCCACTCGTAGAATCGGGGGTAGAATACAATCCCGAGGGAATCCAGGTCCCCCCACATGATTTTCCGGTCGACGGTGTGTGTCTTCATCGCTCCCCTGTGAACCGGGCGGTTAATAGGGCCAATAAGACATATATGACCTATTTGCTCCTCACTCCCTGCTCCCTGCCCTACGCTCCCTGCCGCCGCATATACTCAACCGCATTGCGGAATATCCGAATGCCTTCTCCCTCCTCCGGAAAGGGAGTCTCTCCCTGACGCGCAAGGTCCTCTTTCCTCCGGGTCCAGTCGGGGTGGTTGGTAAAATGATTGAAGGCCT
>JAUPKI010000291.1 GCA_030837545.1 Thermodesulfobacteriota bacterium
CCTCGCTGCGGGCCTCCCGGGAGACAGAGAGGACCAGGGAGCGCTCCGACCGGTCCGCGGCAACGGCCACAGGCCGATCCCTCAGGTCCGGCCGAGAGATCCGTGCCACGGCAATGGGGAGGGCCGGCACGTGGAAATGGATGATGTGGCGGTACATCGAGTTCGTTGGGTTTGTTGGGTTTGTTGGGTTGGGGGCTAACCCTCTTACCTTCTTATGTTCTCCGGGTTGTGGGCACAGCTTGCGTTGGGTTGCTTTCAGCTTTGGGTTTGTTGAGTTGGTCGGACTGCTGGTTGCTGGTGTGAGTTTTTCAATCGGCAATCGTCAATCATAAATCGACGATTCTACAAATACCTCATCACCCCCACCACCTTTCCTTCAATGCGGAGGTCGCCCTTGTTGACCCGGATGGATTCTATCCCTGCATGGGCAGGCCGGAGTTCGATATGACCTTTTCCCCGGTAATACCGCTTGACCGTCGCCTCGTTGTCGATGAGCGCCACCACGATATCGCCGTTCTGCGCCACGGGCTGTCGTCTCACCACCACGAAATCGCCGTCCAGTATCCCGTCCTCTTCCATGGAATCCCCTAACACCTGAAGGACAAAACACTCCCCGCTGCCGGCCATGGACGGCGGGACCTCCACCACGCGCCGGTCTTCGATGGCCTCGATCGGCCGCCCGGCCGCCACTCGGCCCAAGAGGGGGAACTCGAACCGCCTGTTTTCCACCGGGCTGATAACCTCGATGGCCCTTTTTTGGTTCTTTTCCTTTGGCAGCCGGATGTAGCCCTTCCGCTCCAGGATCTTGAGATAGGTGGTGACCGTGTTATACGATGCAAAACCGAAATGGGCGCAGATCTCGTCAAAGGACGGGGCCGTTCCCCACGATTCCACATACCGGGAGATATAGTCCAAAAAGCCCTTCTGCTTATCCGTCAATTTCATGGTGTCCTCCCCCGCAGGGCCAGGGGGGTAGTGCCCGGGTTCTCATCAAAACCAGGATCCCTTTTTGAGCGCCTGCGCTGGCAGAATACTGTAAATTATACTGAAAGTCAATAAAAAATGATCCCCTGTAAAGGGTCCCGCCATTCGGAACAGGGGAAGACGCTAAGGAGTTACCAACACATATTGATGAAGCTGCAGCATGAGGAGCCAATGGGTCGGCGGTTCGAGGAATGAGAGATAACCGGATGATCGGCCACCCGAAAGAGGCATGCAGATGTGACGTTCTTTTGTCTTCGTGGGAGAGATCTGGATGGTGGCTGAGCCGTACTCACTCCAGAAGGACCTTGTTGAAACTGACCTCCATGGCGCGGGCCGGGCAGGCAGACACACACCATTCGCAGGCGCTGCACCGCTCATTGTCAAATACAACCTCCATCTCCGGCCGCTTGATATGCAGGGCTCCCGTAGGGCATACGGCCGTGCAGGCCCCGCACTGAAGGCATTTCTTCTCGTTGCGCCGAATATCCTGTCCGATGCTCTCTACCTTTACCCCGATGCTTTTCAGATAATGGACACCCTTTTGAAAATTCTTACGGTGCCCGCTCAGCTCAAGCACCATCAAACCTTCCTTTCTGGGATAGATGACGGCCTTGTGGATATTGAAAGAGAGATCGAATTTCTTGACAAGGTTGACGGCGATCGGTTCATCCACAATCTTTTTGGGAAACCTAAGGGACAGCATCTTTGAATACATGGGTTTCTTCTCCGTGGCGATTGAAGAACCCCGCAGCAAGCTGCGGGGAATGCGCTTGCTGTAAATTCTCAATATTTCTTGTTGACCCTCTCGAACCCTGGCAGGGCCCCTTCGATGACCTGGTCCGAGACGCAATAGGCAATCCGGAAGTGACCGGGACCGCCGAAACCGGTACCCGGAACGGTCAAGATATTCTCATCCTGGAGCGCGGCCACAAAGGCCACGTCGTCGGCTATGGGCGTTTTGGGAAACAGGTAGAAGGCCCCTTCCGGCTTCATGATGTCGTAGCCAAACGATGTTAGGGCCTCGCACAGCCGGTCCCGTTTCCGCTGATAGATGGAGATGTCCACACTCTCCTTCAGGAGACGCGCAATGGCCCGCTGCATCATGGCCGGGGCGTTCACATACCCGAGGACCCGGTTGCAGAGGACCATGCCGGCAACGACCATGGCCTTGTCCGAGATCTCCGGATGGACCGCGGCATATCCAATCCGTTCGCCTGGAAGCGAAAGATCCTTTGAGAAGGAGGTCACCACAAAGGTCTCAGGGTACGCATCAAAGACGCTCGGCACCGAAATGCCATCATAGACGATCTTCCGGTAGGGTTCGTCGGAGATGAGGTAGATCGGCTGCCCGAACTTTCCGCTGTAATGGGTCATGAGTCGGCCCAGTTCTTTCAACTCCTCCGCCCGGTAGACCTTGCCCGTCGGGTTATTGGGGGAATTGATGAGAACAGCCCGCGTCTTTTCATTAATGGCCGCTTCCATCGCATCAAAATTAAATGAGAAATCGGGTTGGGTCTCGACGAGCCTCGGGACGCCCTGATGATTGTCCAGATAGAAGTTGTATTCCACGAAATAGGGCTTCGGGATCACGACCTCCTCTTCGGGATTCAGGATCGTCTTCAACACCACGTTGAGGGCCCCTCCGGCCCCCACAGTCATGACGATGTCGTCGGCCGAAAACCGGGGCTCGTTGAAGGTGTTCAGATAGTCGGCAACGGCCTGTCGAGTCTCCACCAGGCCGGCATTGGACATGTAGGCATGCTGACCCTCCCTCGGATCCCTTACCAGGTCCTCAAAGACCGCCTTGACCTTGGAAGGCGGTTCCAGGTTCGGGTTCCCCAGACTGAAGTCAAAGACCTTATCCGCGCCGTATTGGGCCTTCCTTCGGGCGCCTTCTTCAAACATCTTTCTGATCCAGGACGATTTTTCGATGGCCCCGCGGATCTTATTGGATACGGACATGCGTTTTTCTCCTTGCTTTTGAGGTTCCCGCTGTACAGCGGGATTCAGGGGTTCTTGCCCGCTGTTTGCCGCCCTCGCTTTCCTTGCGCCCTACGCCTTACTCCTCGCTCCCTGCTCCCTGCTCCCTGCTCGTTTAGAGCATAACCTATTGCACAGACTTGTCAACATAAAATACCGGTTTAGGGCCCGTGCCGTCCATCGTGCCGACGCTGAAATCATCTTGACACGGTTTCACGGTTCTTCTATAGCTCTACAGAACCGATCGGATGTCCCACGCACTCGGGAGAGACGGGATCAGAAGACCATTTTGAAGGCCATGGCAGGCCCGATCCGCGCAGCACCGGCCTGCTGACACCAACAGGGGGAATTCCATGAAAAAAAACTCTAAGAAAAAACCAACCATTGCTATCTTGACCGGCGGAGGGGATGTCCCTGGCCTGAATCCCTGCATCAAAACCCTGGTGTATCGGGCCGCCGGCGAGGGGATTCGAGTCCTCGGGATTCGACGCGGATGGGCCGGGCTCCTCAACTACAATCCGGATGATCCCAAGACCTCGAAAACCTGGGCTGAGGAACTTCTCCCCCCAGAGGTTCGGACCATTGACCGCTCAGGAGGGACCTACCTCCACACCTCCAGGACCAACCCAAGCGCAATCAAAGCAAAAGATGTCCCTGAGTTCCTTAAAGGGGAGTTCAAAGAAGGAGAAACCACCCATGATTTCACCGCCCACTGCATCAGGGGTCTCCAACATCTCGGGGTGGACGCCGTCATCCCGATCGGCGGAGACGACACCTTGAGTTTTGCAGAACGGCTTCATAAACAAGGCTTCCCGATTATCGCCATCCCCAAGACCATGGACAACGATGTCTTCGGCACCGACTACTGCATCGGCTTTTCCACGGCCGTAACCCGTGGGGTCGGCTTCATCCATGCCCTTCGGACCTGCACCGGTTCCCATGAGCGGATAGCGGTGATCGAACTCTTCGGACGCTACTGCGGGGAGACATCCCTCATATCGGCCTACTTGGCCGGGGTCGACCGGGCCATCATCTCTGAGATCCCCTTTGAACCGGAGAAACTGGCCCGGCTGATCATGAAAGACAAGAAGGCCAACCCCAAGAATTATGCCATGATCACCATCTCAGAGGGCGCCAAGATCATCGGCGGCGACATGTTCCTCTCCGGTGAATGCGATGCCTTCGGGCACCGGCGTCTCGGCGGCATCGGCGAAGAGACAGGCGCCATCCTCAAAAAACTGACCGGCCAGGACGTGCTCAATCAGCGGCTGTCTTACCTCATGAGGAGCGGATCTCCCGACTCCCTGGATCTCATGGTGGCGGTCAACTTCGCCAATATGTCCATTGACCTCTTCCTGAAAAAAACCTTCGGCCGGCTCGTGGCCCTGACCAATGGGAACTACGCCGACATCCCCCTGAGCACCATCACCACAGGCCAGAAGCGGGTGGATGTGCGCGAACTCTACGATATCGAGGAATACCGTCCCAAGGTAAGGCACGTGAGTGGGAAACCCATGTTTTTGTATTGAGAAGTGACTAAAGTGAGCTAAAGTGTGGAGTTCGGAGTTGGGAGTTGGGAGTGCCTCATCACGCCTTGGCGTGATAAAAAAACCCCGATCTGGACTTTTAACTTCACACTCCACACTCCACACTGTTTTGCGGATTGGAGCAAGACCTCATGCCTTTCGATAAAGAACGAAAAAAGACCCGTCAGATCCATGTGGGCGATATCCCGATAGGGGGGGATGCGCCCATAGCGGTGCAGTCCATGACCAACACCGATACCCGGAATGTCTCTGCCACGGTCCGCCAGATCGAGGGTCTGTCAGAAGCCGGATGCGAGATTGTCCGTCTGGCCATTCCCGATGAGGAGGCCGTAACGGCCTTCGCCCTGATCCGGCAAAAGGTAAAAATCCCACTTATTGCCGACATCCACTTCGATCACCGGCTGGCCCTGGGCGCCCTTCGGGCCGGGGCAGACGGCTTGAGGATCAATCCGGGCAATATCGGGAGCCGAAAGGGAGTGGAGCGAGTGGCCCGGGCAGCCCGGGAACGGGAAGTCCCGATACGGATCGGGGTCAACGGAGGGTCGCTTCACAGGGACATCCTCGCCAGATACGGCCGCCCTACGCCCGAGGCCATGGTGGAAAGCGCCATGGAACATATCCGATTCCTGGAGTCGATGGACTTCGGCCTGATGAAGATATCCTTGAAATCGTCCCATGTGAAGAATACCATTCGGGCCTATGAGCTGCTCAGCGAGCGGGTCGATTATCCGCTCCACTTAGGGGTTACAGAGGCCGGCGGTCTGATCGCCGGCACGGTGAAGAGCGCCATCGGGATCGGATGTCTCCTGACAGAGGGGATCGGCGATACCTTCCGCGTCTCCCTGACCCGCGACCCGGTGGAAGAGGTCCGGGTCGCCTATGAAATTTTGAGGTGCCTCCAACTCCGGTCCCGGGGGCCTGAAATTATATCCTGCCCCACCTGCGGCCGCTGCGAGATCGACCTCTTTTCCTTGGTGGAACAGGTGGAAAAGGCCCTTTCAGGCATGACGGCCTCGCCCAAAATCGCCATCATGGGCTGCGTGGTCAACGGCCCGGGCGAGGCCAGGGAGGCCGACATAGGCATTGCGGGGGGGAGGGGCCAGGGAATCCTGTTCAAAAAGGGACAAGTAGTCCGGAAGATTCCGGAAAACCAGTTAGCCGAGGTCCTCATTAAGGAAGTCCGGCAACTGACAGGATAACCCACAAGAAAAACCAATAATCACACAAAGCCGCAAAGCACACAAAGTAAGGCAACCCGCGATAAGCCGTTAAAAAACTTCGTGGCTTTGTGTCTCCGTGTGAGAAATTTTTGTTTCCGGTTCATCCGGTTCAGGAGGAAATTCATAGAGCATCATGCGATATACCAGCTATTTCATACCGACGCACAAAGAAGTCCCGTCGGACGCAGAGGTCGTCAGTCATCAGCTCATGGTCCGGGCCGGCATGATCCGCAAACTGACCTCCGGAACCTACACCTACCTCCCGGCAGGCCTCCGCGCCATCAGAAAAGTGGAGGCCATCATTCGGGAAGAGATGAACCGGGCGGGCGCCATCGAGATCCTCATGCCCGCTGTCCAGCCGGCAGAGCTGTGGCAGGAGAGCGGCAGGTGGGAACACTACGGCCGGGAGCTGTTGCGATTCAGGGACCGCCACGACCGGGAGGCCTGTTTCGGTCCCACCCACGAAGAGGTCATTACCGACCTGGTGCGGAAGGAGATCCACTCCTACAAACAGATGCCAATCAACCTCTACCAGATCCAGACCAAGTTCAGGGATGAGATACGGCCCAGGTTCGGGATCATGAGGGCCCGTGAATTCATCATGAAAGACGCCTACAGTTTTGATGTAGATGAAGAAGGGGCCAACCGGAGTTATGAGGTGATGTATGAGGCCTACTCGCGAATATTTCGCCGGTGCGGTCTGAGATTCAGGGCCGTAGAGGCGGATACCGGCACCATCGGCGGGCGTTATTCCCATGAATTCATGGTCTTGGCAGAGACGGGCGAGGACCAGATTGTCAACTGCACCGCATGCAGTTATGCGGCCAATCTCGAGAGGGCCGAGGTTCGGCCGAATGACGCCCCGCCCGTTCCGGGATCAGACCCGCTGGGCCCGCTCACAGCGGCAGCGACCCCCGGCATGCGGACGGTGGAAGAGGTCGCCGCCTTTCTCTCTGTTTCCCCGAATCAGATCGTAAAGACCCTTGTCCTTGTGGCGGACGACCATCCGGTTGCCGTCCTGATCCGGGGCGACCATGACCTCAACGAGGCCAAGCTGAGAAACCTCCTGGGGGCCCAGACCGTTGAACTGGCATCGGAACGGGTGGTCGAGGAAACCACAGCCGCACCCATGGGGTTTGCCGGACCGGTCGGTCTGAAGGCAAAAATAGTGGCCGATAACGCCATCAAGACCATGAGAAATTTCGTCACGGGCGGCAACCAAAAGGATCTTCACCATGTCAACGTCAACCTGGAACGGGACTTCCGGGTAGACCAATTCGGGGACCTGCGGGTCATCACGCCGGCGGACCGCTGCCCCAGGTGCGGCAGGCCCATCGAATTTGGAAGGGGGATCGAGGTGGGGCACATCTTTAAATTGGGGACCAAATACAGTCAGGCCTTGAATGCCGTTTTTTTGAACCGTGAGGGGAAGGAATCGCCCATCATCATGGGCTGCTACGGCATTGGCGTAGGAAGGACGGTGGCAGCGGCCATCGAGCAAAACCATGACGCAGACGGCATCGTCTTTCCCATTCCCATTGCACCGTTTGAAGTGACAATCCTCCCCCTTCAGATGCACGACTTAGAGGTGATGGAAGCAGCCGACACGATCCATGAAGGGCTGACCGGCGCGGGGATCGACACCCTCCTGGATGACAGGCATGAGCGACCCGGGTTCAAATTCAACGACGCTGACCTGCTCGGGATCCCGATACGGGTGACCGTAGGGGCCAAGGGGCTTAAAAACGGCCAGGTTGAGATAAAACTACGATCGGAAACCGAAACCCGTTTCGTGCCCCTTGACCATGCTGCGTCCTTTGTCAAGGATAAGGTCGAAACCCTCTATGATTCGATTGAATGACATCACCTCTCTGGTTCAAAACTACCATCCCAAAGCGGATATCGAACTGATCGAAAAGGCCTATGTGTTTTCAGCCAAGGTCCATCAGGGCCAGATCCGCCTTTCGGGTGAACCCTATCTCTCCCATCCGTTAGAGGCAGCCTACATCCTTGCTCAACTTAAGATGGACGTCGTCTGCATTGCGGCCGGCCTCCTGCACGATGCCGTCGAAGACAGCGACGCCAGTCTGGAAGAGATCAGGGGACTCTTTGGCGAGGAGACCGCCACGATTGTGGACGGCGTCACCAAGATCAGCAAGATGCAGTTTGTGAGCAAAGAACAGCGCCAGGCCGAGAATGTGCGCAAGATGATCCTTGCCATGTCCACAGACATCCGCGTCATACTGGTCAAACTGGCCGATCGTCTCCACAACATGCGGACCCTGGGGTTTCAGCCCGAGGCCAAACAGATCCGGATTGCCACTGAAACCCTCGACATCTACGCCCCTCTGGCAGGGAGGATGGGAATCAACTGGATCAAATCGAGTCTGGAAGATCTTTGCCTCTTTTATCTCGAGCCTGAGATCTACGCCAAGATCAAGGATGAGACCGCCCAGAGACGGGGGGAGATGGAAAAATTCATGACCGAGGTCAAGGGAATCCTCTCCGCCAAATTGGAGGAATCGAATATCCAGGCCGTCATCAAGGCCAGACAAAAACATTTCTACAGCATCTACCGAAAGATGTTGGACCAGGACCTCAACGTCAATCAGGTCTACGACATCCTCGCATTTCGGGTCATCGTCAATTCCATCAAGGAATGCTATGAGATCCTGGGTCATATCCACTCCATCTGGAAGCCGGTGCCGGGGAGATTCAAGGATTACATCTCCGTTCCCAAGGCCAATATGTATCAGTCTCTCCATACCACAGTGATCGGGCCCCTGGGTCAGCGGATGGAGATTCAGATAAGGACATGGGAGATGAACCGGGTCGCCGAATCGGGGATTGCCGCCCATTGGAAATATAAGGAGGGGTCCATTGCGACCCAGGCCGACCACAAGCAGTTTACCTGGCTGCAGCAGCTCCTGGACTGGCAGAAAAATCTGAAAGACCCGCAGGAGTTCCTGGAATCCGTCAAGATGGACCTCTTCCCGGATGACGTGTACGTCTTTACCCCGAGGGGCGAGGTAAAATCCTTTCCCAAAGGGGCGACCATCATCGATTTTGCCTACAGCATCCACTCTGAGATTGGTGAAAAATGCGTGGGGGCCAAGGTCAACGGCAAGATGGTGCCCCTCCGCTACCAGCTCAAAAACGGCAACATCGTCGAGATCACGACATCTGCCAAGCAGCACCCCAACAAAGACTGGCTCAAGTTCGTCAAGACATCGAGGGCGAAAACCAAGATCCGGCAATGGATCCGGACCGAGGAAAGGGAGGAGGGCATCAACTTCGGCAGGACCATTCTCGAAAAGGCCCTTCAACAGGAGGGTCTGGGCCAGATCAATGTCCTTAAGAGCGAACAGATTGCAGCCGTTGCCAAAGAGCTTTCGTTCCATTCGGTCGAGGACCTGATTGCCCAGATCGGTTTCGGCAAGACCTCCCCGAGGCAGGTGGTGGGCCGGATCAAGCCCAGGTTTGACATAAAGGCCGATAGGTCACAAGGTCTTGTCAGCAAGATGGTCAGTCGGTTCAGAAAACCCAGGCCAGAGCACGGCATCAAGGTAAATGGGGTGAGCGACATGCTCATCCATTTTGCCAAGTGTTGTTCTCCCCTTCCAGGTGAGCGGGTAGTGGGGTTCATCACACGGGGAAGAGGGATCACGATCCACCTGGAGTCCTGCGCGCATATTCAGAATGCCGACCCTGACAGGCTGGTTCCCATATCGTGGGACCCAACGACAAAAGAGTCTTATTCTGCCAGTCTGAGAGTAACCAGCGTGGAGAGAAAGGGAATCCTGGCTGACATCAGCACGATTATCAGTCAGAAGGATGCCAATATCATCCATGCGGAGGTGAAAACGACCGTGGACAATAAGGGCATCTCATTTTTTACGCTTGAGGTGGAAAGCTACAAACAGTTGCAGGATATTGTGAGCGCCATCAAAAAGGTAAAAAACGTGTTGATCGTAGAGAGGCTCTAAGCCGGTGCAATCCTGCTCCTGGACGGTTTCACCACCCGTCCGGACCGAATGCAGCTCGTACATGCCCTTATCTTGACAGGCTGACCGTTCACGACACATCGAACGCTCTGAAGGTTGGGGTTCCAGCGTTTTTTGGTCTTGTTGTGGGCGTGACTGACACTATATCCTAAAATGGGCTTTTTGCCGCAGATTTCACATACTCTTGACATGTGGCCATCTCCTTGCTGTTTCAGAATTTTTAGAATTTTGGAATATAATGGATGCTGGAATGAATATCAAGCATTTTTTCGTCTAACCTGAAGTTCGAAATAAACAACATTACATCATCTTTTGGAGGGCATGCTGCGTTGACCACCTCTCGAGAAGCAACTGAATGCGCTCTGCTGTCGCCTGATCTCAACCGTCTGCCCGATACCCTGCGCCATATCCACCTCATGGGCATCTGCGGGACGGGGATGGCATCCCTGGCCGGCATGCTCAAAGAAAAGGGCTATCGAATCACAGGGTCAGATAAAAATGTCTATCCCCCCATGAGCCTCTTTCTGGAATCGCTTCATATCCCGGTGTGCAATGGTTACCGTGCGGAGAACCTCCATCCCGAGCCGGACCTGGTCATCGTGGGCAACGTGATCACCCGGAAGAACCCGGAGGCCGTCGCCCTTGCCTCTCTCCGTCTCCCCTATCTCTCCTTTCCCCAGGCTATCGGGCACTTCGCATTAGAGGGCCGGCGATCCATTGTCGTCAGCGGGACCCACGGAAAGACCACCACCTCTGCCCTCATCGCGTGGATCCTGGAGCAGGCCGGCATCGATCCCGGATTCATGATTGGGGGGATCCCTGTAAACTTTGGGAAGAATTACAAGACAGGCAACGGCCCCTATTTTGTGATAGAAGGGGATGAATACGACACCGCTTTTTTCGATAAAGGGCCGAAGTTTCTACATTATCGACCATGGATCACCATCCTGACCAGCATCGAGTTCGACCACGCAGACATCTATCGCGACCTGGATCATGTGATCGACAGCTTTCGCAGACTGATCGCCCTGATCCCGTCCAAAGGACTTCTGATTGCAAACGGAGACGATGCGATCGTCAGACGGGAAATCAGCAAGGCACTATGCCGAACAGAGACCTACGGATATGCCGATGACAACTACTGGCGGGCTGAAGATGTCTCAATCCGGGAGGCCTTCACTCGACTGACCCTCCTGAAAGAAAGGGAAGTAATCCCCTTTTCCACATCCCTGTATGGACGGCATAATATGTCCAATCTCCTGGCGTCCGTGGTCCTCGGCCGCACCCTGGATATACCCTGGACAACCATTGAGGAAGCAGCCAGGACTTTCTTAGGGGTGAAGCGGCGGCAGGAGATCATCGGGGAACGAAACGGGGTCCTGGTATTGGATGATTTTGCCCATCACCCCACTGCGGTGACGGAGACCCTCCGCGCCGTCAGAGACAAATACAGGGATCGGCGTCTGATCGCTGTCTTTGAACCCCGATCCAATTCCAGCAGGCGGAAGATCTTTCAGCGCCAATACGCCCTCTCATTTGACGCGGCAGACCGGACCTTCATCCCCGAGCCCCCCCTGATGGAGGGCATCCCGGTTGACGAACGCTTCTCGTCGCGCCAACTGGTAATGGATCTCAACCGGCGGGGGCTTGAAGCGTCCTACCATGAAACCACAGACCTCCTGTTAGAGTCCCTGGTGCAGGAGACCTGTCCTGGAGACGTGGTCCTCATCATGTCCAACGGCGGCTTCGATCGCATCCATCAGCGCCTGCTGGAGGCCCTGGAGGAACGGGGGCGATGAGAGGTTGAGAGGTTAAGAAGTTAAGAGGTTCACAGGTTCTGGAAGGATATGCCGATGAAATACACCCTCTCCCGGGTAGGCACAGGGATGGGCGTGGGCTGGTTCGCCTGCGTGCCGGAACCGGAACGTACATTCGAGGAGGCCCTCCTCTACAGCCGAGAACATCCGAATGACCTGTTCATGCGCAGGCATCTTCTGAATATGCTCCGCGACGTTGAGCCCAATGACATGACAGCGGTTATTCGAAATGCCGGGAGCAGCGACAGGCATCTCCTCGCCCTCGTCTATGAGGCCTGCATCCTGAATACCCGGTTCGAACCCCTGAAAGGGCATTTTCAGGGGGTGGATCTCCAGGCCCTGACTGAATGCACGCCGATGATCGTCATCCCCTCAACCGTGAGGGACCATCCTGAACAGAACTTCTACTGGCTCAAACAGTTCTCCGCGAATACAAACCTGCTCAGGCCCCTCCCCTCCCCGGATGAAGCGGCGTTTCCCCTCCCCTTTGACCGGGAGGCGATTGATGAGTGGGCGCGGAGGACAATTTCTATCAGAGATATGGCCTCGCCTTCAGTGAAAGACAAGATAACCCCTGACAGCCCCCCTCTCAAGGAAATGACCAAACGACTGAGGAACAGACTGGAGCAGCAGGGCATCCTCACCGGCTGGGATATGCGGACCGAGGCCACGCTTAGCCCCTTTGCGGTGGAAAGGCCCTGGAACCTCGATATCAGGGTGGATGACGGGAGAAACCAATGGGAATTGTCCGGGACCCAGACCGGATACGGACGGGGGCTCAATATCTCCCAGGCCCGCATATCATGCCTCATGGAGATCGTTGAGCGCTATTCGGCGTTTGCCGGCATCCAATCCGGCAGGGTCCTGGGCTGCCAGAAAGATCACCCGCTCATTCGGGGATCCTACGACGATCTCGTGGCCAAAGGGCTCAAGGCGGTCAACCCGAATGACATGTGCCTGGAGGTCCCCTACCGGGGGCAGTCGCTATCGTGGATCGAGGCCGAGCGCGTCTCAGGCGACGGGAGAGAGACCATCCTCGTCCCGGCACAGATGGTCTTTCTCTTCTCCAATCTCGACGAGGTCGGCCTGACCAGCGGCCTTTCCTCCAACGGTCTGGCGGCAGGGAACACCGTTGAAGCGGCCAGGCTTTCGGCCCTCCTGGAGGTCATTGAAAGGGATGCGGAAAAGGTGGTCCCCTACACGAAAGACCAAGGCTTTCTTTTGAGGTCGGACGACATGAAGGTGAGCAACATCCTGGAAACCTGCGGCCAGAAGGGGATCCAGATCCAGTTCCTCGACATCACGCCGGAAATGGGAATCCCCTGCTACAAGGCCTTTGTCCAGGGGCCCGGAGGCGTTATCCTCAAGGGAACCGGGGCGCATCTCGACGCAAAGCGCGCCCTCCTCTCCGCCATGACCGAAATCCCTTACCCCTACCCCTACTGGTTTGGCTCCATGCCTGCGACCGAAGGACTTGAATTCATGCAATACGAAGACCTGCCGGATTACGCCTCAGGCGATCCTTCTGAAGACCTTGCCCTCTTAGAGAGGCTCTTGATCCTGAACGGCTACACCCCGGTTTACGTGGACCTGACAAGAGAAGATTTGGGAATCCCGGTCGTCAAGGCCCTGGTCCCCGGCCTGGAGATCATGACCGTCCTGGACCGCTTCTCCCCCTTAGGCCTCCGCCAGTTCGGCCATTACCTGGCAAGGACAAGAGAAAATGGATAGAATGCTATAGACCGGCCTGCTCAAAGAGTCTGGGCAGATTCAAGGCGTTGACCATATCGGTAAAGATCTCGCCCATGACGGTGTCTGCCTTGTCCCGCCCGACGAGTTCATAACGTTCCGCCTCTCCATTGACGAACTGGGTTGCGACCGCGCCCCTCTCTCCTGTCAACTTGGCCTCATAGCTTATCTTGCCCAGCCAATCGCGTCCCACCCGGTCGAGAGAAAATTTTTTCACGACAATCACCAGACTGGGCGCTCCCGCGGTCTTGTCTGGAAGAACCTTCACGCCCGAACGCGCCAGCCTTCTTTCGAAGGCCTCCCTCATGAGAGCAGGGACCTGAAATATCCCGACGCTCGATCCCTTTTGGCCGGTCTGTGCCACGCTTAGGGACACGCTGTTGGAAAACCCCTTGAATTCCTCGTTGGCTCCTTTCCCCAGGATTGACTTGTCTCCCCGCTGATCCTCGATGCTCAGCCACACCGCCCGTCCCTTCAGTTGATCCGACTGGGGAGGCAACGTGTACTGGACCTGCAATTCGGGGATGGTCGTCGCGCACGAAACCATGCTGAGCAAGATCAGCAGGGCTGGCAGCCCCTTGATGCCCCTGCAAAGAAACACTCGATTCATCTGTTTCACTGTCTATCCTCCTGTTTGGATTAATAATTGACTTCTGACTATCGAAAAACCGTCAACATTCAATTCCTCAATCAGATAATCCCCCAATCCCTCAATTCACAATCCTACAGAAGGACACCCCGATGTCAAGCAAAAGGCCCCACAAAATAAAGATAACCGCTTTCTTTGCCGTCCTGTCTCCGATGGAACCCACTCAGGAGTGTTTTCTTCGTTGATTTTTTCAAGTAATCATCCAGAGCGGCCTGAAGCGTCTCTTCGGCCAGGCGGGCGCAGTGGAGGTGATCAGCAGAGAGGCCCCCCACCGATCGCTGGATCAGGTCCGCATCAATCTCCAGGATTTCGTCCGGGCGTTTTCCCCTGGCCAGGTCTGCGGCAGCGGATACGGAGTTAAAGCTGCAGGCGCATCCGTCGGTCCAGTGTGAGGTCTTTTCGACCCGGTCTCCCTTGAATTTCAGACATATCTCCATGGTATCGCCGCACGACCCGGTCATCCGCGCCCTTCCGTCAGGATGTTCCACATGGGGGGTGAGCCAGTAGGTGACGGCGATCCATAGACCGACGATCACAAAGAGGACCCCGCCGATAAGTAGAAACCAAAGGATATCGTCTATCATAGTGTTTTTGCCAGGGGCTGAGTATGCTGCAACCGCTCAGGGCCTCACCGCTCAAGGATTTACCATTGCCCGCATTTTATACCAGAAGCAGGCCGATTGTCGAGGGGAAAAGGGGGGTGGACATTCCAACATTTTTCCTTGACACCCAAGGATGGTGTGTGGCATGAAACGAATTCCACAAGATTGCTCAGTCGCGAAATTTCATACAGTTTTCCACAAAATAAAACCGAATCGGTCAACAAGCAGGAGACGTAAATCATGGGTCAAGACAATCTTAAAGGGTCGGTCATGGTTGTCGGTGCGGGTATTGCTGGGATTCAGGC
>JAUPKI010000292.1 GCA_030837545.1 Thermodesulfobacteriota bacterium
AAGAAGGATGAATGGATGAATAATCCTTCGCAGGTGGATAAGTATATGAAGCTTCTGAAGAATATGAAAGTTAGCATAGGGATAGTTGAAGAATAATGCCTGAAGATATTTACGTTGGAAATTTCGAGAATTATGCAGGTGCGTTTGGTAGACCAACTGAGGTGCCACTGGGTGCGTTGCCGCCGCAGCAAAGTGCGAATCAGTATGCCTCTTCTTTTAGTGGATATACGGATAGGGAATTACAGTCATCTACCAGTGCGCTCAAGGAAGCTATTGATACAGCAAGGAGTGTCATGGGTCAGATTACCAGCGCTGTTGCTTCTACGGTAAATGCAGTTAAGGGTCTTTATTCTTCTGCTGTGTCCGCTGCATCGCCTACTGGTTTTCAAGTTGTCCAGAGAGGTCAATTTGGAGCACCGCCAATTGAGGTTGGCAGATATGTAGGCTCTTCGTCGTATTTGGAGAGTGCGAAGGGGGCATTTGGGTATGGTGGCTCTCCCTTTATGATGCGGGGCGACTATCAACAGATAATGTCTGGTGATTTTGCTCGGCGAACTACGCTTTTGGGTGGTTCGGTCGGGAGCGTTGCTACGGAATTTGGGGCTGGTTATTTGGGAAGCAAGCTTCTTGGGCCTATGATCTCGAAGGGTTTGTTTGGGACGTTGGCTGGTGGCATGTTGGGCTATATGGGCGGTGGATATGTTGCCTCGCATATCATGGGGCGTATCAATCAGGGGTTGGAGTTCGATAGCCTGATTAAGGATGTGTCTTCGAGGGCTGGCGTTGACGAAGGTGAGCGTGATCCTGGCTTTAATGCCGCCAACAGGCGGAAGATAGCAAAGGGATTGCGGAAGGGCGACCTTGGGATGGGTGACTACGCAGATGTTATGATGTATGGCTCCGAGGCAGGACTTTTCAGGGGCGTTGTAAATCCAGATGAATTTGTTAATACGGTCAAAAATGCCGCAAAACAGGTCAAGGCACTCATGAAGATTTTACGGGAAACCGATGTACGCGATGCGGTCGAAGATATTGCTATGTTTAAACAGTGGGGTATCCCCATGGATCAGCAGGTATCCTTTGCGGTGCATGCAAAGGCAGTGGGTCGCTCGCTTGGACTTACTGCGAAAGGAGCTATGCAGATAGCGGCCTCTGGTGCGCAGGTTGGCATGCAGATGGGGTATACAGGTGAATTTGGCGCCAATGTTGGTCTCCGTGGTGCTGTTATCGGAAATGCACTGTTGCAGTCGAAGGCTGTAAGCGAGAGGGAGATGGCCAGGTATGGTGGTCCGGAAGGGTATGGACAGATGGTAAATTGGAGTCTTGCAAGTAAAGTAGAGACCCCTCTCGGAAAAATGCTTGTTGCGTCAATGATGAAGAAGGGGGAGGGGGGTGAGTATGTACTTGATGAAAAGCTTTACGAAAGATATACCAGAGGGGAAGTTGGTGTCCAGGAATTACAGCGTCTGGCTGCGGGCAAACTCAGAAACGATCCTACCTTGTACGACAAGGCTATGAATCTGCCTGGTCAATTACAAGAAATCATGGGTGATAATCGTTGGGGCAGTCTCATGGCGGGGACATACCAGTCTCAGGTAAAGCGAGCAATTGATAGGGGCTATTCTCGGGAGAGGGCAGAGCTGGATGTTTCCATGGGAATTATGGGCAATTTCAGGGAGGCTGGAATATTGAGGGCATATGGCAAGGGCGAGTCTGATATTGCAAAGAAAGATATCCGTGCAATAGAGAATGAGCGAATTGAAACGGCAAAAGAAGAGGCGAGATCAAAGTACGGTATTTCTGCAAGGGTCGGCAGGTTCTGGGATAAAACGGTCGGCTATGCATTTGGGAAAATAGACCAGGGAATAGATGATTATGTTACCGATCCTGTTGTGGGCATGACGGGGTCAGTTAAAGATTGGGTAGATACAACATATGATCAAAAGGTGCTTGGTCTTCATGTGACGAAATTGCCGGAACAGGAAATGCCAAAGGGTTTTGCTGTTGAAAAGTTATCGGTAGAATCACAGAAGAGGGTTGATGAATGGTTCGGTGAAATACAAAAGAGGGCTGAATCCTCTAAAAATAAAGAAGTGTCAGCAAGTGTGTATGCAGATGAATTAAAAGAAGATATTAGGAGTTTTGGGGCGGAAAGGTCTGCTTGGGGGAAAAGTACCGGTGCAAAATTAATCCAGGCCGATGCTTATGAAAACATAGGGTCGCTCGTTGCGGCGTTGCAAGCAGAAAACAGGGAGTCTTTGGGGCGCATCGGGAAACAGTCTAAACTCTCGGACGATGGGATAAAAAAGATGAGGGAATATTACGACTTAGTAGAAAACGAAAAGGCAGAATACAAAAACGAGTTGCTGGTTAAAATACAAAAATCGGCGAATGGCATAAGGGAGTTGGAGGTTGGTGGGCCAGGTAAGGCATTGATTACTCAGCAGTCAGAGCATCCGGTTGATATGGTTAGGCATCGAGAGTCTGGAAAGCGTATTTGGGATGATTACGAAGGGGGATTTGTAAGTGAATCTGACGCAGGGAAGACAGGCGCTGAAACCATGATAAAGCTCGGGCAAACGGCGGATACCTTTGGAGTAAAAGAAGGTGGGGCGGTGCTGGGTGAGCAGGAGTATGCAGAGCAGATGAAAGGCAAGATGGCATTCGAGGATGGCTCTGAGATGAATATGCCGGATAAAACTTCCGGGCAGGGAGGGGGGTGGCGGAACTGGTGGTCATCGCTAGGAATAGTGCCGGAAAAAGTAATCCATGAAGAAGGTATGCCGGCGCCGGAGGGTGGGTATGCCTTTATGTGTGAAGGGGCTGAGTCTGTGGCGGGTGAATATGCACCCGTGCCAATGAGTGAGGAAGAGTATTCAAGGCAGGGATTTGTTATCAAGGATCCGAGTCTGGAGGTGCACAAGAGGAGTAAGACTTGGGAGAGACGTAAAATACCACAAAGAAAAGACATGTTCGGAGTTCCTGTGCCTGGCCCGTTTGTTGATAAAGAAGAGGCGGGTAAGCTTGACGAGCTTTTGGATCTTGAAGCGTGGGGAGAAAAGTGGGACGCTCAGTTTCGTGGTATGTCCGTCGGAGATGTAGCTGGTAGCTGCCCGATGGATGTTCGGGATAAATGGAGGGAAGGGCTGGAGAATTCACCTATGGGTTCTGTGGGGTGGTCGCTGGCGTACAATATCTCCTGGGATATGCCGAGAGGTCTGGGTGGAGGTGGTAAGGTGGGGCAGCAAAACGAAATGCTGGGGAAGGGTGCGGGTGTGCCGCGCAGCATCGTTAATGCAGATGTGTATGATGAGCAGGCGGATGGTGTTGAAGCCGCAAAAACCAGGGAAGCGGCGAAAAAGACCTCAAGAGAGCTTTCCAGTACGGCAAATTCTGCCAGGGAACTTACCAAAAGCTTTAATGGACTTTCCCAGACAATTATGAGGCTGTTTAACAGGTCTGTGAATAGTAGTAATTCTTTTTAGTATGTTTTTAGAAAAGCCAAAGGCGTATAGAAATAAAAGATACCTGGAATTTATAAGAACTTTACCGTGCTGCGTCTGCAAGAAATATTCTGAGGCGCATCACGGAGATACCGGCGGTCTGGCGGTGAAGTGTAATGACACCAGATCTATTCCGATGTGTAGTCGTTGTCACCAGGAAAACCATACGGTTGGGAAAATAACATTTCAGGTGCGACATAATATTGATTTTAAGGATATCCAGATCCGGTGTCTGGAGACATATATCATGAATATGGGTGTGGATTAAACATGATGTATCAGAACGCACGAGATATCTACAGTTCAAATGTTTCATTGCATGATGGGACTACGTATTCCCATCAGTACAAGGCTGTATTGGCTCAAATTTATAAAACGATACGGTACTTGACTGCGGCGGAAGATAGGGAGGGTGTTGTTGCCCAGGAAAGAGAGTTGATCTTGTTGGATGGGGAACGGAAGGGTCTTGAGAAGAAACTGCTTGCTATCTACCCTGACATTGTTGGCGTCTTGAAGGTGTTTATCGGCGGAGACCGAAAAAATATAGCAATTGCCTTCGGTAATTGTGATGCAGAAACGGACGGTGTCGGTACTAAGGCACTGTTTAATATGTTGGGTTTACCAGGTTCTGAAGCGGTGGCTGTGGAAAGAATACGGGAAAGGGTGAAAGAGATTTGATATGTTTTTGGCTGCGATTGATGGTATTTTTGTCGAAATGTGCGGAGCTGAAAGAGTTTGCCAGAGGAATATCGTCAGGCAGAGAGATTAGGGAAAAGTGAAATGCAGAAGTTGACGGATTACGAAACGCAGGGTATTGAAGGCAGTGGAGTCGGATGTGGAGAAGTATAAAAAACATGGGACTAATCGGCGACAAAACAAATGTTTGGTCTCGGTCTGGTTCTGGTTCCGGGTCGTTTGTAGACAATGTCCTGGACATTGCAGAACAGGTAACCGATACGATCAACCTTATTGCTAATTTAATTGCTGGTGCAAAAGAGCGCAAGCTGGTGATAAGTGATTACCGTAAGGCCTCTGTGCATTTGCCAAAATACTATAAGGTGGAAAATTATGAGGTGGTTGCCACGATTGGTGTTATTGACACCGTCGGGGCTTCTTCTGTCAGTGGAAGAGAAAAATCGGGCAATGAGTTTGTGAACGATTTGTGGAAGAGAGAAAGAAAGGACACTTTTATCCTCAAGAATGTCCAGGAGTCCTTTAGTGAGCGGAGCCAGATAGTGGAGACATTTGGTGAGGATTTCGCAGTGTTTTTCACAGGAGAGGCCCCAAAGATTTTCACTTTTAACGGGACGCTAATTAACGATGCTTACAGGATGTGGAAGTCTAATATTGTAGCCGCATACAGCGAGCTCCTGCGTGGTTCAAAACTTGCACAGAACAAGCTGAAAGTTGAGATCGTTTATGACTATGTGGTAGTGGAGGGGTATATCCTTAATCTGGTTTGCCAGACAGAATCTGAGGATGATGTAAACGTTCCATTTAGTTTTAATTTGCTGGTTACGCGTTATGAGGATATCGGCATTGATATATTCAGCGAAGAACCTATTTATGGCGGGCAATTGGGATGGCCGCTAGACAGCTCTGCGTTGTCC
>JAUPKI010000293.1 GCA_030837545.1 Thermodesulfobacteriota bacterium
CTTGATGGCCTGTTCCATCTGGGTAAAGTATTCGTTCAGAAAACCAACCACCTCTTTGGGATCCCTCCCTTCCACAAAGGTGGTATAGCCCCTCAGATCACAGAACAGAATCGTCACATCCTTCAATTCTCCCTCTAACGATATCTCTCCTTTCAGGATCTTCTGGCTTACCTCCGGCGTCAGGTATCGGCCGAAGCTGAGCCGGCACAGATCCCTTTCCTTGAGCCCGTTCATCATCTCATTGGTCTTGGCAGCAATCAAGCCGAATTCATCGTTCGTGACAACAGGCGCCGGTGAGTCGTAGTATCCGAGGCTGATCTTCTTCATGACCTCCAGTTGAAGCGATAAGGCGGCCTTGAGGTTTCGAGCATATTTCCCGAGGATGAGAAAGCTGAGAAAGAGGAGGACGCCGAAGGCAAATGCAATTTCTTTGAATACCCCGAAATAGATTTCCGTATCTGAAGAACCTTTCTGTTCAAGAAGATAGCTGACATCCATGAAGACCATCAGGAGGATGGCGGCGGCCATGAACCCGAGCACAATAATCATGAAGAAGAGGATTTTGTCCGATACGGAAAAGATCTTCTTAGGGCTGATGGGAATCTCGAAGGTCGTTTTTCCCAAAAATTCAATGATTCGTCCTTCCATCCAGAGAAAACAGAGCATCCCGCCGAGCAGCCCGAAGGAGATGCACCCCAGCAAAACCTTCGCTCCGGTGAGCAGAGGCGCCTCCAGATGGAGGACGTAGAAAGCGGACATACCCAGCCCCAAGACTGCCCACAGGACCAGGTCTCCGACGAATTCCCGCCAGGGAAGCGAATAAAGGGCGATGCTTTGCGCAGAACCGAACCAGTGAAGGCGATGGATATTGGTCTTCAGCCAGTAGATCCTGAACGGGAAGACGATCAACATCGGCACCAGGGTCGTTATGGAGGCCTGAACATACCCGAGTCCCTCCAGGAAGGGGCATACCTGGGCGCCGTAGGCGATCAGAATGAACCCGAAAAAGAGATAGCAGAGTGCGTGATGGATCATAGAAGCACCTGAACTGGATGCCGGAGTTTGTTTGGTTTGTTGGGTCTATTTATTGGGCTTTGAGCTTTGAGCTTTCAGCTTTGAGCTTTGAACGTTAGGTTGGGATGTCTTTAAAAGGGAATAAATCCGAAGGGGTTGGTCGATCCCCTTGAGGTGAGCCAGCCCCCGGTCAAAGACCGGCCACAGCCCCTCGATCATCTCTTTGGTTGTCTCGCCGATGAGAATATCGCCTCCCTGAGCATAATCCGCCAGACGAGCGGCCAGGTTTGTGACCGGGCCGCTCGCCGTATAGGTCATTCGGGTATCCAGGGACCCCTTGAATGTGCTCATGCCCAGAAGGGCAAGGCCCGAATTGATTCCCATGTTGACATTGGTCTCTTCGAATTCCCCGCCGAATTGCTGATTCAGTTCCAGGTTCCTCGTGTGAATGTCAAAGGCGGCCTTCACCGCGTTGACCGCATTGGTCCTGGCGTCGTCATTTTTGAAGATAATCATGAGCCCATCCCCGGCCGTCTCGTTGATGTCGCCGCCCGACCGGTGGATCGGATCGACAAAACTGGAAAACATCTTTTCCACCATCTCATTGACCTCGGTCTCCGGCCGATGGGCGCTGAGCCGGGTATATCCTTCCAGATCCAGAAAGAGGACCGTGACCTCCTTTTTCTCCTTTTCCTGGGTCAACATCTCGGGGTTGTTCTCCACCATCCGCCGCACGGATTGGGGCACAAAGGGTGAGAGGTGGGCAAGCTTTTGCGTGATCTCGATCTTTTCCTGTGTGATGGCCCAGTGCCGCTTTGCCGCCATGATCGCATTGCCGGCGATCTCCGAGAGGTCCTGTATCAGGTAGAAGTCTTTTCGGGTAAAGCGGGTTCCGGGTCTGGCCACCACACTGATGATGGCCAGTATCTTATCCTCCACAAACACCGGGATCGCTGCCTCGGGCCCGATTGGCACCTCCTCGCCGTCGCGCCTCCGGATCGGTCCGCTGCTGGAGACCACGACCCCCTTTTTCTGGGCCAGGGCCTTTTGGATCGAAGGGCGCTTTCGTTTGCACGAAATACAGTTGACCGGTCGGTCATACAGGGCGCATTGAAGGGGACGGGTGTATTTCTGCGCATCCGGATCCAGCATCAGAATGCACGCCTCCATGGCGATAGGCACAATGCTGCGTGCCTCTTCTCTGAGCAGTTCGAGGATCTTGTTCACTTCCATGGTGGATGCCAGTCTTTTAGCCACACGGCGCTGGGCCTCAAATCGCTCCTTATAGTACTGGTTCATTTCAGCCCCCCTTTACACTTCGGGAGGAGAGCAATGTCCCCCTCGGGCAATGGGTAGAGGGATGGGTATTCGGAAGATTCTATTTCTTCCGGCATTTTTCCGTGTGTCGCTAATGCCGACAGCCCGTTGTGGTCCAGAAGGCGGATACGCCCACCCGTCACTTCAATAAGACCCTGGCCGCTCATCTTTGAGAATATCCGCGAGAGCGTTTCAGGGATCGTTCCTAAAAGGCTGGCAAGATGCGCCTTTGAAATGCTGAGACTGACCAGGTCGTTTCGCTTCTGTTCATCGGCCAGATAGAGGAGGTACGCAGCCAGGCGGCCTGGGACCTCCTTAAGGGAAAGATTCTCGATCTGCACCGTGAACTGACGAAGCCGCATGGAAAGGACCGCCAGCATATTGAGCGCGAGGGAAGGGTTGGCGGCAATAAGATCGACAAATGCGGTTCGAGGAAAAAAGAGGATGCGGGAGTCAGAAATGGCCGCAGCGCTTGCAGGGAAATGCCTGCCGGTAAACACCGGGACCTCGCCAAACGGTTCGCCGGGGCCGAAGATATGAAGGATCTGTTCCTTGCCATCCAGGGATACCTTGAATATCTTGACAAGGCCTGTTGCCACCAGGTAAAAGCCGTCCCCCTCGTCTCCGTCCGAGAAGATGGCTTCACCCTTTTTGAACCGCATGTCCTCGGCGATGCCTTCGATCCCCCTGATCTGGATGTCAGGGAGGCCTTTAAAGAGGAGGGCCGCCTCGATGAATGCCGTCAGGTTTTGTTTCAATCGACCCATCTCCTCTCTTTCAATATAGCGGGATGGCCCTTCCTTGTCCCGTCTCAGAACGGCCACAGGCAACAGCCTCCCGCTGTCAATTCTCCCTCGCATGCGGCCAACTGACTCGTATACATCACGGCCCTTTTCTGGACCTTGTCGGCCACTTCAACCAGCCATTTCTTTTTTGCATAGGTACTTCTGTTAAACCCGCCGCGACCTTCATGATAAGCCAGGTAGAGGTTGCGGGCATTATCCTTGGAGATCCCGCATTGCTTTGCGCTCAGGTGGCAATACCACCCGACAAAGTCGATGGCATCGCCGAAATCATCCCGGTTGGCCCACGAATTGCCCGAGCTTTCCTGGTACTCCTCCCACGTTTCATCCTTTACCTGGGCGTATCCATAGGCCGAAGACGGCCGTGGGCCCGGGAAGATCCACAGGCAGGTGGTCCGGGGGGGCCTGGCATCGCTCACGTACCTCGATTCCTGGTGGAGTATGGCCATCATCACAGGTATGGGAATGCCCCACCTCTGGTACGATTTAGCCGCATCTTTATACCAGTCGGTATGTTCCCTGAAGATATCGCACACATTGTCGGGCCGTTTGGGCGGGGCCGTCGTGGCGCATCCGTGCAACAGGGAAATCAGGAGACATCCTGCCAGGATTTTGAATGTGAGCCATCGGGAATTCATGAACTTTGAACAGGGTCTGGGCAATTGTGTAACTCCATTTGTCCCTAACGACGAAAACGAATCAATACGCAACCTCCCAAGCGGCTAATTCCAAACCCTAAACCTCTGTAAGGGTTCACAGGTTCCGGGTTTCCCGCTGCAGCGGGATTCAAGGTTAAGGACACTGACGC
>JAUPKI010000034.1 GCA_030837545.1 Thermodesulfobacteriota bacterium
AAAATATCTCGGAATATCGGTTGGATTCGCAATCATATGGTAATGGTTGATGCCGGTGAGATTGGCAGGAATCGCACTTCCGAGAGGAAAGGTGCGGCTGGTTTTGAAGTCACCGAAAAAGGCAACACTGCCAGAACAATGGTTCACCTCTCGATGGTTCAATACAGGACAGCCAGGCTGACAAGACAAATATAGGAAGTTTCGCATTGAATGAAGTTGAATAAAAGAGAAAGATTTAAGCACAAGTCTTGCCCTCTTGAAATGACACCTGAGGGGAAATGTCATAGGCATTGTTGCATCCTGACTCAACAATAAGGGCTACAAGACAAGGAACTTCTTCGTATCATTTTTCATCCAACACCTTCCTCACCAGATTGGCTAAATCCCGAATGGCCAGCGGTTTCATCAGAAATCCCTTGAGACCCATCTCTTCTGCCTTCTCGGGCGATATCCGTTTGCTGTGCCCGGTGCTGATGACAACAGGGATGTCAGGACGGATTCTCATCAGTTCCTGGGCCAGGATGTCCCCCGTCATGTGGGGCATGGTGGTGTCGGTGATCACCAAATCGAACTGCTTGGGGTCCTCTTTGAACAGGGCCAGGGCCTCGATGCTGCTTGTCATGGAGGTCACGTCGTAACCCAGACCGTTTAACATCTGCTTCCCCATATTCGCCAGGACCGCTTCATCGTCAATAAAGAGGATACGTTCATTGCCTTTGGGAAGCCGGGTCTCTTCTTGGACCTCCGGCTGCTCTTCCTCGCCTTGGATCAATGGCAAATAGACATGAAACGTAGAACCTTTCCCCGGCTTGCTCTCGACCGTGATGGTGCCCCCATTTTGTGAGACAATCCCGTGGACCACGGACAGGCCGATCCCTGTCCCCTCTCCCTTCACTTTGGTGGTAAAATAGGGATCGAAGACCTTCTCCATCACCTCGGGGGTCATCCCGCACCCCGTGTCGCTCACGGTCAATTCCAGGTAATGACCCGGCGGGACGTTCTGTTCCGCATTCCCCAATCCAAATTCCGCATTCCGAAGTCTCACTTCCAAAATGCCCCCCTCTTCCTGCATGACATGGCCTGCGTTGGTGCACAGATTCATGATGACCTGGTGCATCTGTGTGGGATCTGCGTCGATCACACCGACATCTTGGTCGTACGTCTCTCGAATCTCAATGGTTGAAGGGAGGGTGGAACGCAATAATTTAAGGGCCTCCTTGACGGTGTATTTCAACTGCATTGACTGTCTTTCCTGCTCCTGATCGCGACCAATGGCAAGGATTTGTCGTATGAGGAGCCTGGCCCGATTCGTCGCTTGAAGCACCTCTTTCAGATCCGCATAAGGCTCACTATCCGGGTCCAGTTTCATCTGAGCTAATTGCGCATACCCCATAACAGCCGAGAGAATATTGTTGAAGTCATGGGCAATGCCGCCTGCCAAGGTGCCGATGGCCTCCATTTTCTGGGCCTGTTGAAGCTGGGTCTCAAGTTTGAGTCTCTCATCTTCTAATCGCTTACGTTCCGTAATATCCCTCGCAATGCCCTGAATTGCAAAGGGTTTTCCATCACGATTAATCATCGCTCCCATACTTTCCACATAAACATATTCGCCGTCATTGCGCCTCAACTTGTACTCCACCACCTCTTTCTGTGAACCGGTTTTCAAGATTTCTTCCGCAGTATCGAAAGCAAGAGGAATCTGATCCTTTTCCAATAGTGACCCAAAATTCAGAGATTTAATTTCGTCCTTTGTGTACCCTAACAATTCAAGTGCCGCATCGTTTGCATCAATAAAATTTCCCTCAAAATCACACAAATACACCACTTCAAGAGAACGTTCAAACAAAGCCCTGTATCGCTCCTCGCTCTCCTGCAGCGCCACTTCGGCCTGCTTACGGCTGGTAATATCTTCCGCAATGGCCAGGACACTTGTGGTTCCGTCACGTTCATGCATCTCAACCATTCGAAACTCTAACCAGGGCAATGTTCCATCTTTACGCAGTCCTCTTATTTCCTGCTCAGCAAAACCTTTTTCCTTCACAGTGGATGCCATGTTGATCGCATTTTCAGGGTGTTGCATCACATCTTCAGGCCTGAGCCTACCCATCGCTTCATCGCTTGTGTACCCAAACATTTTTTCGGAGTAAGGACTCCATTGGGCGAAGCACCCGTTTTGATCAATAAGCGAGATATGTTCCGGTAAATTATCGAGTATGAATTTTGAACGATCTCTTTCGAGCTCTAATACTCTCCTTTGCGTTTCTGATAACTGCTTCTCCACACGACCCAAAAAGATGTAAAAGAATGTAAACAGGGCACCGCCTATTGCGAGACAGAATACAGAGATGAGGAAGACTGATTTGCGGAAATCAGCAACTTTTCTGGTCACATCGCTCAATACCACCAGATCGCCTACACTGCGAGCGGCAGCATCCTTGAGGTCAAGGTATTTTGAGACATAAATTCGGCCGTCCAATGATATTTCTATATCGGACATTTCATGTGGGTGGTGTTTTTTGGATAGAAAACGGGTAAGCTCCTCAGGGATGATCTTCAACGTCCCGGCAGTCAATACCTGAGATGGTAGGCGATTCCAGTCAGGATCTCGGCCGAGCTTATTCATGGAAGATTCCCAATCTTGGCGATCCAGAAATTCCTTATTGATGAAAACATAGAGTTCCACACCAAGGACTTCGCGCAGTTCGTCTATGATCTGTTCGATCTCTTTGCCAAGTTCCACGTATCCGATCAGTCGCTCCCCGTCGTGCCACGGGGCGACCACACGCAACGTGAATGTCCCTAACGGTCCGGGTTCAATCCCGTACGAGAGCCTGCCTGTCTTCTCTGCCTCCAATGTGGTAAACCGGTCGATGATGTCACCAGACCTGTCTTGCTGATGGACTCTTAACAGATTCACCCGGGATGGGTCTGTAAAGTAGAAATGAGTTATTCCATGCCCTGAACGTAACTGTTCAAAGAGCGGGCTGGATTGATTATAGAGCGATTCCCTGTCTTTTTCACGAAATGCGGCCTTTAGTTCACTGTCTCGCATTATTACTTTCAGTGCAGCGCCCATCATAGAAGCATTGACGTCCAGCAATGCCTTGAACAACTTTTCCACAGATTCAAGCTTGGTTTCGACCTCGTCCCTGATGTCCCTTTTTTGATTCCAATAGGTACTGATTGCGAATGCGCCGAGCAAGATAATAAGCGCTAACATCGTTGGGACGAGAATGAGTTTTCTTAAGCTACTGGTTTTCATGACTGGCTCCTCTCTTGAACCTCTGAACCTGTCGAAGATCCCGCTGGGCGGGGAACCTTGAATCCCGAAAAGCCTGGAACCTTTGAACCCTTACGATTTTTTCCTCTCCCAAAAAGCTTCAAGTGAAAGATTCTTGCATCAGTCAAAACTGCCAAATCGGCGAAAAATAGTCAAGAATTCGTTTTGCAGTCGTCTGTTTTCCGGCCTTTTGAAATTCCGGGAATAAAGCAGAAAAAGCAGAAGTCGATAATCTACAGTTATTTCGATAACATACAATATATAGATTTTCTCGCCAAAAAATGCTATTCTTTAGACCGTCGAATAAATCTGCCGCCAAATTAACCCAAAAACATAACCTTAACCTTCTGGAGTAGCCATGAGAGATTCTTACCAGAAGGTGTCGATACTAAATCCTCCAAAGGATCTCTATATGCTGGTGGAGGCTTTTCTGTTTGGGGAGATGAACCTATGGCCGAGAAGCGCGCCAAGCGTAAGTTGACAGCCATTCTGAGCGCCGATGTCAAGGGTTATAGCCGACTGATGGGTGAGGATGAACTTGCCACTGTGGAAATCCTTAAGCAATACCGCAAGATCATTGGTGATCTGGTCATAGACTACCACGGTCGAGTTGTGGATTCTCCCGGGGACAACATATTGTCAGAATTTTCAAGTGTCGTGGATGCGTTGGAGTGTGCCGTAAAGATCCAGGAAGAGCTCAAAGAAAAAAATGCAAATCTCCCTGAAAACCGCCGGATGGAGTTTCGCATCGGTGTCAACTATGGTGATGTAATAGAGGATGAAAGCCGTATTTATGGTGATGGGGTTAACATTGCCGCCCGAATAGAGAGCCTTGCGGAAGGAGGTGGCATCTGCATTGCGAGGAATGTTTATGATCAGGTCAAAAACAAGCTGAACTTTGGATATGAATACCTGGGAGAGCATCCAGTGAAAAACATCTCGGAGCCGGTGCGTGTTTACAGAATAGAGACGGAGTTAAAATCTAATGTTCTTGATCTGGAGAAAAAAGTCAAACTGCCCGAAAAACCCTCAATCGCAGTGTTGCCTTTTACCAACATGAGTGGAGACACGGAGCAGGAGTATTTCAGTGATGGAATTACAGAGGATTTAATTACTGATCTATCCAAAATTTCTGCGCTGTTTGTCATTGCCCGCAACTCTGTCTTTACCTATAAGGGAAAGGCAGTGAAGGTGGAGGAAGTGGGGAGGGAATTGGGCGTACATTATATCCTTGAGGGTAGCGTCCGCAAGGCAGGGGATAAGGTTCGCATTACAGCTCAATTAGTAGATGCTACCACTGGAGGGCACCTTTGGGCGGAACGCTATGACCGAAATTTTCAAGATATTTTTGCCCTGCAAGATGAGGTAACCCAAAAGATAGTCTCTGTTCTGGCGGTGAAGTTGACGGAGGATGAGAAAGAACGCAGGGCCTGCAAATGCCAAACTACGTGTAATACGGAGGCATATGACTACTTTTTGAGAGGACTTGATTACTTCTACCGTTTCACAAATAAAACAAATCATCAGGCCCGGAAAATGTTCGAGAAAGCCGCTGAAATTGATCCCCAATATGCCCTGGCCTATTCGATGCAGGGTAACACTCACCTGATGGAGTGGAGTTTAGGTTGGAGCCAAGATAGAAGGACAATAGAACGGGCCTTTGAATTGGCTCAAAAATCCATAGCTCTGGATGATTCCTTACCGGAACCCCATGAACTACTGGGTAATATTTATTTATGGCAAAAGCAGCACGATCAGGCTATGGCAGAACTCAAAAAGGCCATTTCTCTCGATCCCAATAATGCTGATTGGTTAGCGGGACTCGGGGGTGTTCTTGTATGGGCGGACAGACCAGAAGAGGCCATCGAGCTGATAAAGCAGGCGATGTATCTCAATCCCATATATCCATCACATTATTTATGGAACTTGGGCCACGCTTATTTATTAACAGAGAGATACGAAGAGGCAATCGAGACATTCAAAAAAACCCTTACCCGGAATCCCGATTTTTGGCCTTCCCATATCCTTTTGGCCGCCAGCTACAGTGCGCTGGGACGAATTGATGATGCTCGTGCGGAAGCGGCTGAAACTTTGAGAATAAATCCCGAGTTTACCTTGGAGTCATGGCGGCATAAATGTCCCTTTAAAAATCCCGAAGAATTAAATCGCAGATTCGAGAAACTGCGCAAGGCGGGGTTTAATTGAGCACAAAAGATTTGGGCCAAATACTATATTTTGTGGTGCCTTAGAATATTGTGAAGTTGAATGTTTCTTGCATAAGTCCTGCATAGCAGCTCAGCAATAATTCGATCCGGCCTCAACAACACTGCCAAGATTATACTTGAAAAAGACACGATTCAAATATGGACCGATTTTTGTGATCAATTTA
>JAUPKI010000294.1 GCA_030837545.1 Thermodesulfobacteriota bacterium
ACAGACCTGCCCAAAGGCATGGAAGGTGAGAGATTCTCCCTCCCATGTTGCCCCCGTGGATCTCTCCAACTCAGGGAGGGGCCGGGCAAACGCCCGTCTAAGGTTGTCCCTGATAATATTCTCGTAGTTGGCGGCCGCCAAAGGCTCCTCCTCATGCGTGCTGCAGTTCACCTACCGAAGGCCTCGAATGGCATCCTCATCCTGGATACTGACGTCCTCCCGTTGCACCCCTTCGGAATGGAGACAGGTTATTGAGGAACCCCGCAGCATCATATCAGATTCAGACTGTTCCTCCAATGAAAACCTGACATGCCCTCCATCCTCCTGCTGGTTATTCACAGATTGGACAGGGCGGCAGGAGATAATTGCCTGGAGACCTGGTTAAAACTTGACCTGCGTGAGGTTTATTTTCTATAACTCGATGAAGAAACCGTTCATGGGGCATGGGCCTCCCGCGGCCAACCACGCACACACGAGCGGGACCTCTGGCCGAAAAAAGCCCGCCTGCCATGCATCCTATACGATGGGGGTGCAAGCATTGTCGACGGGCCGAAAAGACGCGGAGCGTCTCGGAAATGCGTTCTTATGCAAAGCGCGGGGACAAGGGGAAAAACGAACAACCAGCAAGAAAGTGTGGAGTCTGGAATTAAAAGTTGAAATCGGAATCCTTCCTTCTTTAACTTTAGGCACTCCAAGCTCCTAACTTCGAACTTGCAAGAACGGGTATCCAGTATCCAGTTCCACACAAATTGGCCGCTTGACCGAAAGGATGGAGGAAAGAATGAAGGTATTGATTGTCGGCAGTGGGGGCCGGGAGCACGCCCTTGCCTGGAAGGCAGCCCGCTCAAACCGGTCTGACAAGGTATTCGTGGCCCCGGGCAATGCCGGGACAGCCCGCGAACCGGGCGTGGAAAACATAGACATCGGGTCTGAGGACATCGATGCCCTGGCGGCCTTTGTTCGGCAGGAAGGGGTGGGGCTTACTATTGTAGGACCTGAAGCGCCCCTGGTGGCAGGGATCACGGATGCCTTCCACCAGACGGGGCTCACGTGCTTCGGGCCCACGAAAGATGCGGCCCGGTTGGAAGGTTCAAAGGCCTTTTGCAAGGATTTCCTGGCCCGACACCATATCCCCACAGGGGAGTACCAGACCTTTACCCAGTTGGAACCGGCCATTGACTATATCCGCCGGCAGGGCGCCCCCATCGTGGTCAAGGCGGATGGCCTTGCAGCGGGCAAGGGGGTCATCATCGCGAGATCGGAGAGAGCGGCTATCTCGGCCGTCGAAGGGATGCTCTCTGGAAAAGACTTTGGCGAGGCCGGGAAAAAAGTGATTATCGAAGAATGCCTGGAGGGGGAAGAGGCCAGCTTCATCGCTCTGGTGGATGGGGAGCATATCCTCCCCCTGGCCACGTCCCAGGACCACAAGGCCCGGGACAACGGCGATGCAGGCCCCAATACGGGGGGCATGGGCGCCTATTCGCCCGCACCTGTGGTGACGCCCGAGATCGACAACCGGATTATGAGAGAGGTCATTGAACCCACGGTCAGGGGGATGGCGGCCGAAGGCTGTCCCTACACCGGTTTTCTGTATGCAGGCCTGATGATATCCCGTAATGGAACCCCCCAGGTGTTGGAATATAATTGTCGGTTTGGAGATCCCGAGACCCAGCCGATTATCCTGAGGCTCAAATCGGACCTGATCGACATCTGCCTGGCTGCCCAGGAGCGCCGTCTCCATCAGGTGAAACTGGTATGGGACGAGCGTGTTGCCTTAGGCGTGGTCATGGCGGCTGGCGGGTATCCGATCGCTTATCGAAAGGGCGACAGAATTGAAGGACTGCCCGCACATGAGGAGGAAGGGGTCAAGGTCTTTCATGCCGGGACCCGGTTGAAAGACGGTCGGGTGGTCACCAACGGAGGACGGGTCCTCTGCGTCACCGCCCTGGGGGCCACGGTCCGCGAGGCCCAGGCCAGGGCCTACGAACAGGCAAGGTCGATCCAGTGGAATGGGGTTTACTACCGGACCGACATCGGTTATCGGGCAGTGGCCCGAGGGTATTAGAATATCAGCCTATCCGCACTTGGTAAAACCGCAGAAGTGACAGGTCATGCAGCCCTCTTCAAAACTGATGGTCTGCCCGCACTCCGGGCAGGTTTCTCCCAGAAGGCTGTTCTTGTGGTTGCCGTGGCGCTTGATCGGCTGTCCCTGCATATACCTCTTTTCAAGGACCCTGCTGATGGCGTCGGGGATGGACAGGACCAGGCCGTCCTTTTGAAATACCGGGTGCTCGCCCCCGATCCCTTTCAATTGTTCCACGATATTTTCCACTCGTACGCCCGATCTCAGGGCCAGGGACACCAGCCGGCCGATCGCCTCTGCCTTTGCAGCGGTCGAGCGCCCTGATTTGCCGATCGTGGCAAAAACCTCGAAGGGCTGGCCTTCATACTCCGTCACCGTCACATAGAGAGCGCCCATGCCGGTCATCATCTTGGTAGTGAAGCCTTCCAGGGTCTCCGGCCGCTCTTTCACGGCGGTCATGAACCCGGTTTGAGGCTTCTTATCGCTCTCGGCAAAGGAGAGAACCTGGTTCTCCTTGCTCCCGTCCCGGTAGATGGTCACCCCCTTGCACTGAAGCTCATAGGCCAGGTCATACACCTTTTTGACATCCTCTGCTGTCGCGTCCCGGGGGAGGTTGACTGTCTTTGAAACCGCGTTGTCTGTGTATTTCTGAAAGGCCGCCTGCATGCGGATATGCCATTCGGGGACAATGTCGTGGGCCGTCACAAAGACCCGCCGGTCCTCTTCAGGGATCTCCTCCATGTCTCGAATGCTCCCTTTCCTGGCGATGGCATCCATCAATTCCGAGCTGTAGTACCCCTTTTTTCTGGCGACCTTCTCAAACTGGGGGTTCACTTCCAACAGCTTGTCGTTGTCCATGACATTGCGGACAAAACTGAGGGCGAACAGCGGCTCGATGCCGCTCGAGCACCCTGCAATGATGCTGAGGGTGCCCGTGGGGGCGATGGTCGTGGTGGTGGCGTTTCGATAGGCGCACCCTTCACGGTCCCTGAATATACTCTGATCGAAATTGCCGAAGACCCCTCTTTCCTGGGCCAGATCTCTGGAGGCCAGGTGGGACTCCTCCTGGATGAAACGCATGACCTCTTCGGCCGTCTCAAGGGCCTCTTCAGAATCATAGGGGATCCGCAACTGGTACAGCATATCGGCAAAACCCATCACCCCGAGACCGATCTTACGGTTCCCCTTGACCATGGCGTCGATTTCAGGCAGCGGGTACCGCGACATATCGATGGTGTTATCCAGAAACCGCACACTCCACCAGACGACCTCCTTGAGGCCGTCATAATCAATGACAGGGCCTTCCTCGGTGGGGATAACGAACTTGGCCAGATTGATGGACCCCAGGTTGCATGCCTCTAAGGGGAGCAATGGCTGCTCGCCGCACGGATTCGTGCTCTCGATTTCTCCCAACCCCGGTGTGGGATTGTCTCTGTTGATCCTGTCTAAGAAAATGACGCCCGGATCTCCGTTTTCCCATGCCTGTTTCACCAGGGCCTGATACACCTCTGCGGCATCCAGCGACCCCGCCTTTCGATCGTCTCTGGGGTCTTTCAGGTCATAGGGTTTGCCCGTTTTGACGCCCTCCATGAAGGCATCGGTAACAGCGACCGAAATATTGAAATTGTTAAGCTCGCGGTTATTCTTTTTGCAGCCAATAAACTCCATAATATCGGGGTGATCCACCCTCAGGATCGCCATGTTGGCCCCCCTCCGGGTACCCCCCTGCTTGACCTGTTCGGTGGCGGTATTGAAGATTCTCATAAATGAAACCGGACCGGAGGCCACGCCCCCTGTGGTGCCAACCCTGCTCCTTTTGGGTCGCAGGCGCGAAAAGGAGAAGCCGGTCCCGCCGCCTGATTTATGGATCAAGGCCGCGCTCTTTAGGGCATCGAAGATTCCTTCCATGCTGTCATTGACCGGTAGGACAAAGCACGCGGCCAACTGGCCCAGCCGGCGTCCGGCGTTCATCAGGGTTGGTGAATTGGGGAGGAACTTGAACTCGGTCATCATCCGGTAAAAAATCCCCTCCATCTCTTTCACTCGGGCATCTCCCCCATACCTCTTCTCGGCCTTTGCGATATGCCCGGCCACCCTGGTAAACATCTCTTCCGGGGTTTCAATGACCTGGCCGTCGCTGTCCTTTCTAAGATACCGCCGCTCCAGGACACGGGCCGCATTGTCGGAAAGCTCAAGGCCCCTCCTCACGAAAATGGACCTATCCAGATGAATCGGCGTCATCTTTGAGAGCCCGCACTCCAACAGCTTTGCCTCGATCATATGCTCGATGATCGGCATGGTAATGGTCTGAAGTTCCAGCTTTGCGATTTCTTCGCGAAGAAATCGGCTGATGTCCATCGCCTGGTCTGCATTGATAGGGTTCGTCCGGACCAGAAGATCTGAAAACCGGTTGTCGTCCCACCTGTATGCGCCGAGGTCAAACGCCTCCTCCCCTGTAACCAAGACCTTTCCTTGCTGTCCCATGGACATCCTCCTCCTCCGACTCAAAATTCTATCATTCCGATTTGGGAACGGGATGTTTCAATCTTGATGCATTCGTAAAAAGTCAGAAAATGTCCTTTTTCGTCATTCCGGCGAAAGCCGGAATCCAGTCAAAATATATAGTTAACCACGCCAAGGCGTGGTTCTGGACCCCGTCCCGCCATTCGGCGGGATTCACCGGGGTGACGACTTTTTACGAGACCATCAAG
>JAUPKI010000295.1 GCA_030837545.1 Thermodesulfobacteriota bacterium
GGCCCTGCCCGGGAGATCCTCAATTCGGGGGCCCAGGGATTCATTCAGAAACCCTTTTCCTTCGAGGCATTGAATGACAAATTGAAACAGGTTCTGCAATGAAACCAGAAAAACCAAAAGGCCTTGCGGACCAGGACCGCCCGTGGGCGGGACAGATCGCGACCCAGACCGATATGGACCATGATATATTTCAAAAGCTCATGGAGCACGCCAACCAGGCGATCTTCGTGGCCCAGGACGGCATGGTGGTCTATCTCAACCCCTTTACCAGCAGATTGAGCGGGTATTCGGCCGATGAACTCATGGCCAGGCCGTTTCTGGCCTTCATTCACCCGGATGATCAGGCTATGATCATGGATCGCCACCTGAGACGGCTTGCAGGAGAAGATCTGCCTCAGGGCTATCCCTTTCGAATCATTCACAGAGACGGCAATGTTCTCTGGGTGGAACTCAATGCGACCCTCACGGAATGGAAGGGGAGACCAGCCACCCTCAATTTCCTTCGGGATATCTCTGAACAGAAACAGGCGGAAAAGGCCCTTCGGGCCAGCCGGGAAGAGCTTCGCCTGACCCTTGAGGCCACCACGGACGGCATCTGGCAATGGAACTTCAAGACCAACGAAATGAGCTTCAGTTCTCGATACTATACCATGCTGGGCTATGAACCCGGCGCCTTCCCTGCAAGCTTCAGGGCATGGCAGGCCCTCGTTCACCCGGATGATCTCCCCAAAGCCCTCTCCTTTGCGAGGACATACCTCGGAACCCAGCCTGACGAGTATGAAAACGTCTATCGGCTCAGGACCGCATCCGGAGACTACCGCTGGATCCACAGCCGGGCCAGGGTGGTGGAGCGCGATGATGAAGGGAACGCGGTCCGCATGATCGGCCGCCTCGAGGATATCACGAAGCTGAAAGAGGCCGAGGCAGGACTGGATGAGAGGGAGGGGCGATACAGGGCGCTCTTCGACAGTATTCGGGACCCACTCCTGGTGGCCGACGAAAAACGGACCATCGTGGACTGCAACCCGGCCTTTACAGAACTCTTCGAGTATGCGCTGGACGAGATCAAAGGGGAAAAGACTGAGGTCATTTATGAGAGTGCGGAAGCCTACGAAGAGATGGGCCGAAACCTGAAGGAGAGTGGCGGCACCAGAGAGATCGTCGCCGACATCGTCTTTAAGAAGAAATCCGGCGATGCCTTCCCCGGAGAAGTGAAGCTTTCCTATCTGAGGGACAGGGACGACAGGATCGCCGGCGTCGTCGGTCAAATTCGCGACCTGTCCGAACGGTTGCGGGCAGAGGCTGAGAGATTGGATCTGGAGGCCCAGTTCCGTCAGGCCCAGAAATTGGAGGCCGTGGGCAGGCTTACCGGGGGCGTGGTCCACGATTTCAACAACCTGCTGGCCGTCATCAGCGGCTACAACGACCTGATGCTGATGGATCTGGAGGAAGGGCACCCGTTGCGGAAAAAGGCGCTCCAGATCCGCGAGGCCGGGAAGAAGGCCGCCGCTCTCATCCGTCAGCTCATGGCCTTCAGCCGCAAACAGGTCCTCCAGCCCGAGATCCTGAATCTTAACGACGTCCTTTCCAACCTGAAGAAAATGCTCCCCCGGATCATCGGCGAAGATATCCATCTGGCCTTCGCACTCAGAACTGACCTGGGTAATGTCAAGGCAGATCCGGGCCAGATAGAGCAGGTAGTCATGAATCTGGTGGTCAACGCACGGGACGCCATGCCTCAGGGCGGAAAACTCACCCTGGAGACACAGAATGTGGACCTCGATGCGGCCTATGCGCGGCGACACGCAGGGGTCGTCCCAGGACCCCATGTGATGGTGTCTGTCAGCGACACAGGGGTGGGTATAGACATGGCGGCAATGGATAAAATCTTCGATCCCTTCTTTACCACCAAGGAGCAGGGAAAGGGGACTGGCCTTGGTCTTTCCACGGTCTATGGGATCGTGCAGCAGCACGAGGGCCACATCCGGGTTTACAGTGAGCCGGGCAGGGGGACCTGCTTCAAGATCCATCTCCCCCGTGTGGAGGACGAAATCCAGGATGGCATGGCGTTGCGGGAGCAGACATTGCCGGGCGGTTTCGAGACCATTCTCCTGGTGGAAGATCATAAGGACGTGATAGACCTGATTCAGGCCATGTTGCAATCCCTTGGGTACACGGTGATCCCTGCCGCGAATGGCGAAACGGCCTTGGCCCTGGTCGAGAAGGAGACAGGTCCCCTCCACCTCCTCCTGACGGACCTGATCATGCCCGGCATGAACGGTCGCGAACTGGCAGGGCGCATGGAAGAGGTCCGGCCGGGCATCAAGGTCCTCTTCATGTCCGGCTATACGGACGATGCCATTGTGCGCCACGGGGTCCTGGACAGAGGGGCGGATTTTATCCAGAAACCCTTTTCCCTCCCCACCATTGCCCAAAAAGTACGCTCGGTCCTGACCGGCCAGGAATCGGGTGGGCACGGCGACCGCCAACGTGGTTGGGGAACGGATGCGGGCTACAGGCCCAGATAGGTCTTGCGGATAACCTCATTCTGGAGGAGGTCGTCGCCGTGGCCCTGGGCGATGATCTTGCCTGAGGAGAGGACATAGTTGCGGGAGGCCATCTTGAACACGGTGCTCACCTCCTGCTCTACTAAGAGGACCGTGATGCCGAGCCCTCTGATCTCCCGGATCTTGGCGAAGACCTCAGCCCTTGTCTTGGGGGCGAGTCCGGTGGAGGGCTCGTCAATGCAGAGGAGTTTTGGGGTGGACATCATGGCCCGGCCGATGGCCAGCATCTGCTGCTCGCCCCCGGACAGGGTCCCGGATATCTGTCTAACGCGGGATTTGAGCACCGGAAAGAGGTCATAAACCCTCCCGAGGTTTTCTTCTATCCGGGTCTTGTCTTTCATCAGATAGGCCCCCGCAAGGAGATTGTCCCGAACGTTCATCTCCCGAAAGGGCCGCCTCCGCTCCGGGCAGTGGATCAGCCCCTTCTCCACGATCCGGTGCGCCGGGACCTGGTCGATCCGCTCCCCGTCAAAAGACACCTCCCCCTGGACAGTGATGTCCCCCTGGGCCGAACGTTTCTTGAGCCGGGCCTCCCAGGCCACCAGCCCGGTGATGGCCCTCAGGAGGGTCGATTTGCCGGCCCCGTTGGGCCCCACGAGGCTCACCAGTTCGCCCGTGTCCACCTCCATGCTGATGTCGTTCAGCAACATGGCCTTGTCGTAGCAGACCGTCAGATGGGAAACCGTCAGCAGCACTGTCACATCTCCTCCTGGCCGAGATAGGCCTCCACCACCTTTTCGTTGGTAACGACGTCCTCGGGCCTCCCATCGGCGATAACGGTCCCGAAGTTGAGCACAATAATCCGGTTGACGATCTTCATGAGCTGTTGCAGTTTGTGCTCCACGATAATCATGGCCGGTCCTTCGCTGTGGAGCCTGCCGAAACGGCCGCCCTTGTTGAGCCTCTGGATCGACTTGGCCATCAATTCCGTCTCCGCGGGGCTGAGACCGCCGAAGGGCTCGTCTAAGAGGAGGAGTTCGGGTTCTGTGGCAATGGCCCGGGCCACCTCCAGGCGCTTGAGGTCGCCCTGAGAAAGGGTGGAGGCCTTCTCCAGGGCCATGTCCGAAATCCCTGCAAACTCCAGGGCATCCATGGCCTTGGCCTCCACCTTCTTGACCCACTCCCCTCGTTTCATGGCGCGAGGAGAGAGGCACGAGACCATCACGTTGGCAATGATGGGGAGCCTTCGAAAGGGCCGCATGTTCTGGAAGGTGCAGGCGATGCCCCGGTTGACGATGCTCCATGTCTTGAGCCCCACGATCTCCTCCCCCCTGTAGCGGATGGAGCCCGAATCGGGCCGCAGGATGGCGGTGATCAGTCTCAGGACGGTGGTCTTTCCTGCGCCGTTGGGACCGATCAGGCCCAGGATCTCATCCCGTCCCATGGAGAAGCTCACGTCGTTGACGGCCCGGAGCCCGCCGAAGTCCTTCCGGATGGCCCGGACCTCCAGAAAGGGTTGAGACATATCAGCTTTCCTCGGCCTCTTCCCTGAGTTCACGCCTGGAGACCTTGCCCACGTCGGTCTTGGGGAGCTCCCCTCGAAATTCGATGATCTTGGGGACCTTGTAGTGGGCGAGGCGCTGCCGGCAGAATTCCATGATTTCCTCTTCCGAGACCTTGCCCCTGGCCTCGCTCTGAAGGACCACATAGGCCTTGATGATCTGGCCTGCGGCCGGGTCGGGAACGCCCACGACCCCGGCGGCCTTGATCTGGGGATGGCCGTACAGAACCTCCTCCACGTGCCTGGCAAAGACCGAATATCCCTTGTACTTGATGAGGTCCCGCTTGCGGTCGAAAAAGTGAAAATACCCTTCTTCATCCATCCTCACCAGGTCCCCGGTCCGAAGCCATTTTCTCCCCTCGATCTCCACCAGCGATTCATCGGTCTCTTTGGACCGTTTCCAGTAGCCCTGCATGATGTTGGGACCATTTAGGATCAGCTCCCCTACCTCCCCTACGGGAACAAAATCGGTTCCGTCCACATCCACAATGGCCCCAGTGACCCCTGGCAAGGGCACGCCGAAGGAGCCTGCCTTGGGTCGGTTGTAGGGGGTGCTGTGACTGACCGCTGTGGTCTCGGTCATGCCGTACCCCTCTAAGATCTTGGCCCCGGTCCGTCTTTCCCAGCCCTGGATGGTAGACTCGTGGAGGGTGTCGGCCCCACAGGCGATGAGTTTCAGTTTTTTCCAGTTCACCCGGTCGGTCTTCTCGTATTCCTTGAGATATTCGAACAGGGTGGGGACCCCATAAAAGGCCGAGGCCTGGTATCGTTCCATGGCCGAGAGGATTTCATCCAGGTCCGGGGTGGTGAAGAGGACCAGGGTGGACCCCTGGACCAGCCCGCTCAGCATGACTACCACCTGGCCGTAGATGTGGAAAAACGGGAGGAAGGCGATCCCCACCTCTTTCCCCTCCTCGAAGATGGGCCAGAAGGCGAGCATCTGGGCCTGAAGGGCCACCATGTTGCGGTGGGTCAGGATGGCCGCCTTGGGAAGCCCTGTGGTCCCGCCCGTATAGGGGAGGGCCGCGATGTCCTTTTCAGGGTCAATCGTCACCTGGGGGGGATCTGGGGGGGTGTTTTTGACAAGGTCCTGAAAGAGATGAAGTCCCGACGCCTTGGCCCGCTCGACAGAAGGGGCCTCCATCCCCTTGTAGGCCTTGGCCAGGGCCTTCCTCCCGAAGAGACGCTTGATGGCCGGGAGATAGTCGCCGATATTGGTGAGAATGACATTTTTAAGGGAGACCCCGGCCTTCTCCACATTATCATAGAGGATGTCCTCGCAAACGATGGTGGACGCCTCGCTGTCCTCGAGCTGGTGCCGCACCTCCTGGCTGGTGTACACCGGGCTGATCGGCGTGATCTTGGCCCCGAGTTTGAGGGCCGCAAAATATGCGATCACATACTGGGGGCAGTTGAGGAGATAGAGCGAGACCGTGTCCCCCTTTTTCACCCCCAGCCGGTGGAGGGCCGTGGCAAACCGATCGATCAGGTCCTTGAGCTTGGCATAGCTGATCTTGCTTCCGTAAAAGATCAAGGCGGTCTTGCCCCCGTATTTTTCCGCCACCCCATCGAATAGCTCCGGCACGGAGACATTGGGAACGTCCACGTCTTCGGGTACGCCTTCCGGATAGTACTTGAGCCACGGCTTTGAAAGATAGGCTTCTTTAGGGTCCATGATGTCCTCTGGTAAAGGGTTTAGGGTTCAGGGTTCAGGGTTCAGGGTGCTTGTGAATGCTCATGACAGGGGGGCCTGTCGCCCATGCGTGAAAATCCCCTGTGAGAGAGGCTTGTAGCCTCGATTCCCTTCTGTGGGAGAGGCTTTCCAGCCTCGACCATCGTGGCAACATGCCACTCTCACAAAATAATCAGCTCCTTCGCCTATTCGTGTCATTCGTCTCATTCGTGGTTGAAGACCACTCTTCACTCTTCACTCTTCAATTTTCAGTGCCGCTAATCCAGCGGCGCCGTGCAGATCCGGCAGGTCTTTCGGGCGGCCATGTTCCGTATCTTGCACCGGGGACACTCGAC
>JAUPKI010000296.1 GCA_030837545.1 Thermodesulfobacteriota bacterium
AAATGGGATAAACGCTTTGCGCCTTTAGCGCGAGACCTTTTTTGGGTCGCGGCTATGCCGCGGTAGTGATGTATAGATACCGCACCAACCACCCAGAATGAAAGGAGAAGGCAATGTCCGCAAAGAAGCTTTTGATGATCGTGGGCGATTATGTGGAGGATTATGAAGCAATGGTCCCGTTTCAGATGCTGACCATGGTCGGTCACACGGTCCACACGGTATGCCCGGGCAAAAAGCCAGGCGATACGGTGCGGACCGCGGTACACGATTTTGAGGGCGATCAGACCTACAGCGAAAAGCGGGGACACAATTTTGCCATCAATGCAGACTTTGATCAGGTCAAGGCCAGTGATTACGACGGTCTGGTCATTCCCGGAGGTCGCGCCCCGGAGTATATTCGTTTGAATGAAAAGGTGCTTGAGATCGTACGGGGTTTTGCCGCTGCGAACAAACCGATCACATCCATCTGTCACGGGCAGCAGGTCCTGGCCGCTGCGGGTGTGATCGAGGGAAAACTGTGCACCGCGTACCCGGCGGTCAAACCGGACCTCCTCAAGGCCGGGGCCCGATGGGGCGAGGTCAACGAGACCTTCTCGAATGCCCATGTGGACGGGAACTTGGTCACTGCGGCCGCCTGGCCGGGGCACCCGGAATGGATGCGCAAGTTCCTGCAAATCCTGGGCACCCGGATCGAGCCGTAACCTGCACATGGTTTTGAGGCGTCGCGGCAGGGCGGCTTTGAATCCGTGAATGCACAGGCTCGCTCCCCCCGGAGATCTTAAGCCCTCACAGGCGGACGTTTGTCAACCCACGGCCGGGCCTGTTCCAACTGCCTTGCCACCCTGAAAAGGGTGCTTTCATCACCGAATCGTCCGATAAATTGCGACCCGCAGGGGAGCCCTTCCGAGGTCCAGTGAAGGGGGACCGACATGGCGGGCTGACCGGTGAAGTTGGCCAACTGCGTAAACGGCGTCTTGGATAGGCTCTCAATAGCCAGTTTGTCCATGATGCCGGATACTTTCACCAGTCGACCGAGGCTCAGAACATTGATGACCTTCAAGGCCAGGGCCTCGGCCGGTTTCAGCTTCAGTTCTCCAATTCTTACGGGAGGGGAGGCCAGCGTCGGCGTCAGGTACAGGTCGTAGGTCTGATGAAAGCGGCCCATGATTCTGGCCGCCTTTCCCCACTCCCGCATGGCCTTCACAAAATAGCCAGCCGAATAGGTCCGGCCCATGAGGCCCAGTGTCCACGTCAGGGCTTCAAGATCTCCCCTGCGGGGCCTTCGTCCTAATACCTCCTCCAGCGCGCCTATGTCGGCAGCCACCTCCCCGAAGTACATGGCGAGATAACTCATGGCCAGGGTCGGGCCATCGATCTCGGGGGCTGCCTCTTCCACATGATGTCCTAATGCTTCCAGGAGGTGGGCGGTCTCATCCACTCCCTTGACGCACTCAGGGTGAACCGGGGTATGGAGGGGCGAACGGGTGGTAAAGGCGATCTTCAGACGACCCGGGTCCCGGTTCATATCTTCCAGGTAGGGCCTATCGGGCGGCGGCAGGATGGACGGCGCCCCGACATCAGGGCCCTGAGTGGCGTCCAGCATGGCCGCGCTATCCCTCACGGTCCGGGTAATGACATGCTCGATCACTGCCCCCTGCCAGATGGCGCCGACCTCCGCTCCCGTAGGATTGCGGTCGCGGGTGGTCTTGAGTCCGAACAGGCCGCAGCATGCCGCAGGGATGCGTATGGAGCCGCCGCCGTCCCCGCCCGAGGCGAGGGGAACCATTCCGCTGGCCACGGCCGCGGCAGACCCCCCGCTCGAACCGCCGGGCGTGTGGTCCGTGTTCCAGGGATTGCGGGTAGGGCCGTGCAGTTCAGGCTCGGTGGTGCCCAAAAGACCCAGTTCAGGGGTGTTGGTCTTTCCCAGGATAATGGTCCCGGCCCCCTTGAACCGTGTCACCATCTCGCTGTCCCGGCTCGGGATATAGTTCCTATAGGCCCTGGACCCGTTGGTCATGGGCACCCCTGCGTAGGCGGCCAGGAGGTCCTTCAGCAGAAAGGGAACACCCGTAAAGGGACCGTCCGGCAGGCCCTCTCGGATCGCCTTGCGGGCATGATCGTACATGGGGGTGACCACGGCATTCAGCTTCGGGTTGAGCGCCTCAATTCGTGCAATGGCAGTCTCACAGACCGCTTCAGCCGAGATCTCCCTTTTCCGGATCAGCCCGGCCAGTGCAAGCCCATCGTATTGATCGTATTCCTTGAACGGTTCCATGTCTCTCTCCACCCTCCCACTGCTCATGAGGGACTGCGGGGTTCTTCATTTCTATCGCCTTAGTCTATTATGACATCATGTTGCCAGCTTTTTGCCCAACGCTTCCGCTGCCTTTAAAAGCTCAGTGTTCCGGCTGATATCTCCAGCGTTCAAAGCACTGCCGTACACGGTTCCTGAGATTTCCGCACCAACATATTTGAAGCAGTCCTGAAAGGATCGGATGGCATTGACACAGCCTGAAGTGAATGGGTCGGTGTCCCCGAAAGACATGGCAATGCCGATTCTTTTTTGAAAAGGGTTCTTCCCATATTTTTCCAGGGCAAAACAGCGATCCAGCCATAGCTTGGTCTGGGTCGACATGTTAAACCAGTGAACCGGGCTGGCAATCACCCAGGCGTCTGCGCCTATCAGCTTGGGATAGATGGTTTGCATGTCGTCGTCAATGGCGCAGCCCTTACTCTCTTTCTTCTGGCAGGTCCAGCATCCCTGGCATGGCTTGATATTCATACTGTTGATATACAGGGTTTCAACGGTGGCTCCTGCTGATTCGGCCCCCTTTGCAATCTTCTGGGCCAGGATGGTGCTGTTTCCATTTTTCCTGGGACTTCCCAGGAGTACGAGCACCTTGATTTTTGTCTCTCCATCTTCTTGCATAGTTCTCCCCCCTCCTCTGTCGGTCTTTTGACCCGATAGCCGGTTTCCCGGATGAATCGGCTTGATCGATAAATTCATAATCTGCCGGGACCGGCCGGTTCATGCCATTTCTGTTTTCTGCTCACAACCTCCCCATTCCACCATTATACCTTAGAGTCCGAGTAGATAACCCCCTGAGGCCTGTTCAGAACGCCATTGTTTCGCTCGGTCATATTTTCTGAAATCGTCTTTTGTATTCTGTCGGACGAAGGCCCGTCTGTTTCAGAAATATCTTCCGAAAGGCGCTTGTGTCTTCATATCCGACACGGTAGACAATTTCATCAAATGAAGCATCCTCTGTCTCAAGCATCCGTTTGGCCATCTCAACCCGGATCCTCTGCAGATACACCAGGGGGGTGTCTCCAGTCGCGGCAACTGAGGCCTGCATTTATGGAAACCGATCAAAACGAACTTCGGTCCAAGGGTAAACGGCTATCTTTTGGATCTCTCTGAAGGTTGGGCCGTATCGTTTCCAGGGTGCCGCAAAGATCCGCTGTTGTCAGAGCCAGCCGCTCGTTGGAGTTGTGCCGTTATGATCCGAGCATCCCATAGCAAGCAAGAGAACTATCACTGCTATCCTGCCGACATCGGCCGTTTGCGACGCTTCGAGGGGTATCACCGGTGTCGGATCATATACGATCCCTTGTTGAACTGAACGATCACCGAGCCCGAATATTTGGGCGAACTGTCTCCATAGAACCAGAGGGAGACCGTGTAATTCCTTTGACCGCTGCCCCCATCGTTGATCTCGATCTCCACCCAGGTCATGGGCTTTCCATCGATCCAAGTCCCGGTGTTGGCGTAGATGGTTTCCGCCTCACCAGAATGGTGATACTGAAAGGCCGCCTGATGGGTATGGCCAAAAAGGACGATCCTGGGGGTAAAGGGATACAGGTCCTTTATCCGCTCGGGCATCTCGAAGAGGAGGTTGGCCGGGCTGTTGAGGCTGCCCAGGTCGTTCCAGACGGCCTCGTAATGATCCACGACGTCCTGGCGGGAAGGCCAGCCGCTGAAAATAGTGTCATAGGTGAAGGCAATGTCTTCTACGGAAGGATTGCCGGCGAAGTTGTCCAGCCCGTCCATGTCAAAGGTATTCCATGGCCAGTTGCCGGACCAAAGGGAGATGGCATTGAAGACTGCGACAATGAGGGCATCATCAATGACACTGCCGACCTCCTCATACCCGCCCTGCCTCAGATAGGTATTGACCAGACTCGGGGATTTCACAAACCGATCCAGCACGTCGGGCGTGGTCACCACCTGACCGGAAGAGACGGATTTGGAGGCCGCCAGCCGGGAGATGAAATATCCCAGGGACAGGTGGCCGGCGCTCCGGCTCCACGTGTCCGGGGCATTGAACAAGGTGTAGCGGTGGCCATGTTCGGCCCAAATCACGTTGTCTTTCGTGTAAGCCCCCAGGCCGGGGGAATCCGAGAGAATGCTCATGCCGGGAAAGGCGTCGGCGATAACCTGCTGGTTCTGCGATTCAAAGGACAGCATGTCGTGGTTCCCGGTCACATAGGTGACGGCGATATTCGGGTTATCACATACCGCCCGGAGTGAGGCCACCACCGCGGCATTGTTGCTGGCCTCGAGAACATCCGCAAAGGTCTGGGGGGTATTTGCTACGGGCGACACCCAGTCGTCCAGCATGTCCCCCAGAATGACCAGTTCAGCCACATCATCCCTGGCATTGACCGTGTTGAGGAACTGACCCAGGTCCTTGGCGTGCTTGACCAGCCAGGAGTAGGGACCATCCACATTCATGTGGAGGTCGCTGATGAACACCAGCTTGTTTCTTCCGGCGGCATGGGCCGTCCCGGGGGTGAATAAGGCGGGGATCATGCCCATTCCGCCCGTCACAGAGGCCGATGCACCCGCAAGGGCCATGCTTTTTAGAAAGTCTCGTCGTTTCATCATATAATCCTCCCGTCCCTGATGTCTTCCCGGACCTCCGAACGACTAAAAGCAGTAGCTGACACCGATCGTCAGGGCCGTACTGCTCACAAAGGTCCCCTGGATATTGGCCTTGAAGTTCATGCCCAGATCCACATCCAGACCGATCAGGGCCGTGAACCGGTTCTGATTGCCAAAGGAGGCGTCATAGTTGATCGAGCCGTAAAAGGGGATCTCATGGCTCCATTTCCCCTTGAAATCGACATCATAATAGGTGTATCCCACCCCCACATAGGGCGTGACCCTGCCCATGGTCCAGTAAGCATTGGCCATGGCGTCAAGTTGCCAGTAGGTGACCTTGTCATTGGTGGACCAGCCCAGGTCTCTGGCCGTCTCTCCGGTTTCGAGGGATCGCCAGTTCTTCGCCTTTCGGTCGTCATAGCGCTTGTACTGGGCGGCCAGGCCAAGGCCCAGGCCATTGTCAAATTCGTAGACCTTCCCCTTGGCGCCAATGGCCCAGACAAAAGCGCTCTCCAGGTCTGCCTTCCAGTTGTTGCCTGCCTCGTAGTCCAGCCACTTCCCGCCATCCACCATGCCCAGTCGGGCAAAGACATTGATCTCATCCAGAATGCCATACGTGACGGTAGCCATGTAATACTGGTCGTTTTCGAAATCCGCCCCTTTCCGCCCTGTACTTGTGTCGCCGTCCGAGTAGGACCGCTTGAGATCGTAATCCTCGAATCCTTGTTTGAACACGCTGTTCCATTGAAGACCTACATCGAACTTCCCCTGCTGGATAAACCCTGCCGGATTGCCCAATTCTCCGGCGAGAACAGCGTTTGCCGACAACATGCAAATTCCGATGAAAAAACCTGTAATCCTTTTCATATCCTCCCTCCTTTCAGCAAGACAGCTCGCGCTCCCGGACTTCTATCGACAAATACCCTGTGAATGAAGCGTTTTGTTCTTTTACACCTATTATCTTGGGCACGCGGTCTTTACCCTGCTCGGCGCCTCAAAGGCCACGCTGGTGAAGAGATGGTAGTCCACTCGCATGGTGAAACTGTCCGGTGTTGGGCTGAACGCATCGGGCGGGGTCTTGAAGCCGCGGAAGATCCCTTGTGCCAAATCCAGGACCTCCGGCTTGCTCATATGATATCTGCTGACGAGTCTCAGCGCGCTTATCTTCACAATAAAATCCTGCACCCAATTGATGGGGAAGTCAATAGGATTAAAACCGCTTTGGGACGAATCGGCCAAATCCGGGGACGAATCGGCGGGTCCCCCTCTTTTGTTCTGATTGGAAAATCAACGTATGAAAACCGATTACAACCCGATCGCTGAACAATACGGCCGATCCAAATATCAGCCATGGAGAATCTATGTCGAGACATTTACCCTGATGAGCCTGATCGGCGATCCAGCCGGAAGAGAGTGGTGAATATGGCGTGCGGCCGCCGCCAATGCCTTTGAGCCCCAAAGACTGCAAAATGCCCGAAGGACAACCGTCGTGTCCCATCGACGCTTTTTCTATTGTCTTTTCAGCCTCTATATCACAGAATGCCAAGCGGGGGCATTGTGGGATACGACGCTATACTATACGGGACACAAGAGTCTATCCAAAAGAAATGATTGAACAAAATTTTGATATACCGTTCATTGCCGACCTGGCGCTTCGGGAAAAACAGATCCAGCAGAATTACCGTCCGGTCATTCCCGGGAGAGATTAATGTTGACCGGGGCTAAGGGATAATATGAAGGTGCCCTGCCCATGAGGCAACCCAAACCACACAGGGGGAAAGGACCAGGCCGGCAGTCCCTCCGAATTTGTAAAAGCGCTAAGTTCCCGCTTGACTCGATCCCTGCAATGGGGCATTCTTTTTCTCAGTAGAAGCGTGCTCGAACAAACAAGGCTCCTCCTCCCGCAATCGGCAGGACCTTGTCATGTCGGAAAGGCATCTGAAGATGAGTCTGGATCTGAGAGAAAAGACGTATCGAACCATTGCATCTGTCGGGGATCCTTCACTGGCCCGCCACCCGGCCTATCTCATCGTCCTCTTGGCGGTGTTCCTCATCGTTTTTGAGGAAATCCTTTACACGGTCCCCCATCTGGCCCAATCCTGCGCCTTGATCTTCCAGACGATCGCTTTTGGGGCCTTCTCTGTCTTTACCCTGGAATATGGGGTGAGGCTGTGGGTTTCTCCGATGATGTCCCAGAAAAACCCGCTCAGGGGTATTGTGGATTATGCCCTTTCTTTCCTCGGTCTGGTGGATCTTCTTGTGATTCTTCCCTACTGGTTCAGTTTCTTCGTTGCCCTGCCCCATTGGTGCATCATGATGGCCTCCTTTCTCTCCCTGATCAAGCTGGCCCGCTTTGTGCCAGGCCTTGGCATTTTTATATCGGTATTTCGCAACGAGGGCCATTCCCTGATAGCCGCCCTCATTGTCCTGATCGTGCTCCTTATCTTTTCCTCGGGGGTAATATATGTCTTGGAATACCCCCAACAGCCCAAGGTCTTTGCCTCTGTCCCTCATACCTTGTGGTGGGCCATCGTGACCATAGCAAGTGTGGGCTATGGAGACATGATCCCCCTTACGCCGATCGCGCGCATCCTGGCCGGTTTTCTGATGCTTCTCGGCATTGCGGTCTTTGCGGTTCCTGCGGGTATCCTCGCCACAGGCTTTGCCAAGGAATTAAGAAAACGGGAGTTCCTGGTGACGTGGAAAACGGTTTCCCGCATGCCGCTCTTTTCTGGCCTCGACGCGAACAGCATTGCTGACATTTCGCGCCTTCTTACCTCAGAGATCATCCCCCCCGACACGGTCATTGTTCGAAAAGGGGATGCGGCGCAGGCCATGTTCTTCATCCTGGAGGGAGACGTGGAGGTAGAAATCAGTCCTAAACCAACCCTGCTCACAGCCGGTCAGTATTTCGGGGAAATCGCCTTGTTGAAGGATGTGGAACGAACCGCCACGGTCACCTCCCTCACCGAGGTCCATCTCCTTGTCCTGGGCGTCAAGGATTTCAGGCGGCTCATCGAAGAAAACCCACAGATCAAGGAGGCTATTACACGCGTGGCCGAGACCCGCCTCGCTGCCTGCTCTTAGGAACTGGCATAGGAAACTGAGCGTTAACAGTCCTTCCATTGGCTTACCCGCAACGGGATTCGGAATGAGGGTGAACTCTTTGCAGCATGTGCATACGGTGTGGGCAGATGACCGACGAGGAATGAGAGCCGGAGTCAACAGCGGGCTCCCAGCGAAAAACGGCTTGGACTATCCGGACCGCAGCAGTATCCCCGGACAGGCGTCTGCAGTTGTATGCGGCTGAATCAGCCCCACCCTTTTGGTCGTTTACTGAGATTCATGAGGAAACGAGCTATGATGATTCGATGCTACGGCGCAAGGGGATCCATACCGGTTTCAGGCGAGATGTATAACAAATACGGCGGCGATACCACCTGCCTTGAGATACACACCAGAAATGGGGAGGTTATTATTGTAGACGCGGGATCGGGCATCCGACGAAGGGCATATTAGGCCTGGTTGCCCGAGCCATAACGCTCCCTTATCCCAGCTCCCGTGACTGCTCGTTGACCTCCCTGCCGGGGCGCACCCGTGTCAGAGGCTTATTTTTGGAGATCCCTTCAGGGATATCCATTGAGATCGTGAACAAGGTCAGCGTGCCTTACCCTTCCGTCTCCCATCCGGCAAGGTTTAGCGGCGGTGGAACACCGTATATGCCGAGGTTAAGACTCTCCCCTGGGAAATCCGCTATGCCATCCACGACGCGAGACCCGCCAAAAGGCCCTTAACGCGGTTTTCAACGTCCAGAAGATCATTCTC
>JAUPKI010000297.1 GCA_030837545.1 Thermodesulfobacteriota bacterium
GGCACGCTGTTCGGAATAAAGGCGTCCACAATGGGATGTCCCTGAACAAATCTGAGCTTTATCGGCCTTGGCATCGTTGCCTCCAGTTATGAGCGTGCGCTCATAATATAATTCTCGCTGTTTGCCTGTCAAGGATTTATTTTGAGCATATGCTCAAAAAATTGAAATGGGGTCTAATACCAAAGGGTGTCTGGCAGGTTTTTAGAAAGGCCTGGAAACGTCCCAAAAGGGATGCATCCCTTTCAGGCTCTGGTGAGTTTCTGGGCGATTTTTGCTACGTGTTCGCCCTGGTATCGGGCACCGGCAAGCTCATTCTCACTAGGCTGTCGTGTCCCATCGGCGCCCGCGATGGTCGAGGCTCCGTAGGGAGAGCCGCCGGTAATTTGATCCATCAACGACTGTCCTTGAAACGCGTATGGCAGACCGACAATCACCATGCCATGATGGAGCAGCGTAATATGGAAGGTCAGGATCGTGGATTCCTGGCCTCCGTGCTGGGTATTGGAGCTGGTGATGACGCTCCCCGCCTTGCCGACCAGGGCCCCCTTGGCCCACAGTTGGCCCGTTGCATCCAGAAACTGACGCATCTGACCGCACATGTTTCCAAAGCGGGTTGGCGTTCCGAAGATGATGGCATCTGCCTTTGCCAACTCCTCGATCGCACACACAGGCACCTCTGCCTGTGCCTTTTGCGGCTCTAAGGCGCCCATCTTTTCCAACACGTCCTCGGGCAGGGTCTCTGGAACCCGTCGAAGCATGGATTCCACGTTCGGCACGGACCGCGCCCCTTCAGCGGCGGCCTGGGCCAGTTGATAGACATGTCCATACATCGAGTAGTAAACGACCAGTAGCTTCATATGATCCTCCTGGTTCTATTGTCAGATAGTTGAAGCCTCAAAGCTCAAAGCTGAAAGGTAAAAGACGTTATCGGTTATTGGTCAACAGCATCGTGCATGGGGCATAGCGCATAGGGTTCCTAAGCCCAACCAACCCAACAAACTCAACAAACTCAACAAACCCCAGTATCCAGAATCAAGTCAGAATCTCCAGATCCTCTATCGGAAAGGAAACGCAGGCGTGCACATAGCCGAACTGGCGGTCTGATTTTCGGACCGGGACCCCGGCCGGCTGAAAGACCTTTCCGGATAGGATCTTGATCCGGCACATGCTGCATTCGCCCGACCGGCAGAGAGACGGGACCCGGAGGCCGGCGTTTTCCAGGGCCGTGAGGAGGGGCTCCCCCGCCCGGGCATCGATCGGTTTTCCACCGGCCACCCTGACGCGGAAGTGGTCCTCCGCCTTGATCTCCCGCGGCCATGCCGGGTCCTCCCATATATGGGCCGGGGGCCCGTAGATCTCCCTCCGAATCTTCCGCAGCGGGACGCCCATGCGTTGAAGCTCGGGCACACAGAAATCATACATCCCCTGGGGACCGCAGAGATAAAAGGTTTTGTCAGCAACGTCGCCGATGGTCTTCATGATGAGATCGCCGGTAATCAGGCCTGTTGCACCCGCGTAGCCGCCCGGGGGATTTTCAATGACCGGCACATAGATGATGTTTTGGAATCGCCCTGAAAGCCGACCCAATTCATCATGAAAGATGGCCTCATCGAGGGTCTTGTTCCCATAGAAAAGATAGAAGGTCCTGTCGAGCCCGCACTCGACGGCCTCCCGGATCATGCTCATGAACGGCGTGATCCCGCTCCCGCCGGCCAAGCAGACCTGGGTTCTGTCGTGGAACACCGGATTGAAATAGAAATGACCCGACGGGCCTGAACCCTCCAGGATGTCCCCCCGCCTCGCCTCATCGAGGAGATAGTTGGATACCCGACCTCGCTCTACGCGTCTAACCGTTATATCGTAATAGCCGGTCTGGTTGGGAGGCGACGACAGGGAATAAGGCCGACGGGTTCGCACTCCCCCAACTTCCAGAAAGAAGGCAATGTACTGACCGGCCAGGAAGGGGGGCAGATACCCGTCCTGGGACACGAACCTCAGTGTCTTGGTGGATGGGGACTCCACAATGATGTCCGAAACCCGAAGGGAGATGCGGCTCGGATGGAGGAGATTGATCTGTTGATCCACCGAGTCCCGGTAAACCGTGTAGTCCACCCCGTGTTTCCGGCTGAAGTCGATCTCATCCACAATGCCCTGGTATCCATCAAACGCCTCGAAAATCGCCTTGCTCATGGTCTCTCCTTATGCTGCATCCAGTTTTTTCAGAATTGATTTGGCCGCCGACATCCCGGCGTTCAGGGTGGGCTGGAACCCGCAGTCCCCGATCCAACCACTGGCAAAATAGAGGCCCTCGATCGGGGCGTAACGGCCCGGCTGAAAAAACATGGAGTCCTTGGTGTACTGCTCAAACCCGTAGATCGCGCCCTCGGGGTGCCCCAGGTAGCGCATGTGAGTGAGGGGTGTAGCCGCCTCCAGTTCTTCGATGTGGGTCCTCACGCCTGGGAAAATGGCCTCTACCCGCCGAAGCATGGATTCAGCGCACTGGAATTTAACGCTGTGATATCGGGCCGGGGGAATGCGCATCCACGGCTCGCCGTATTTCAGGGTGACGATATTGGCCTGACACGCTCCGGCCGGCGAAAAATCGGGGTCTGCCACGTCATAACAGCTCAGGACCATGGTTTCGTCCGTGATGTCCACACTCCGCATCCGGCTGAAGATCCTGTCGTCAAATTCAAACGAGTCAATCAGGAAGTTGGTGGATCCCGTGATCCCCAATTCCCCGGGCTCACAGTCAAAACCGACAAACAGGGTAAAGGCCGACGGGCTGAGACTCCGGCCGCCCATCTCGGTGAAGACCTGGTCGGGGATGTTTTCACGATCCATGAGTTGGGCATAGGTGGTGATCTGCGACGCGTTGGAAACGACGTGTTCCGTTTGAATGCGGTCGCCGTCATCGGTCACAACGCCCTGGACCGCCCCGTTTTCAACGATAATCCGTTTTGCCCCGCCGTTGAACCGGGCTGTGCCGCCGTTGGAAAGGAACCGGTTCAAAATGGCATTGGAGAGGGCCTGGGAACCCCCTTTGATGTGAAACGGCTTGAACTCGATATACACGAACAGGAGCATGGCCAGGTAAGCAAAGGAGAGCCGATTGGGCGGCAGACCCAGATATCCCCAGTAAACAGACAGGAGACCTTTCAACAGGGGATCGGTGAAGATCTCGTCCAGGACCTCGCTGGCCGGCTTGAAGGCATGGCTGTAGAGGACCGGATACTTCTCCCGTGAGGGGGCCGGGTCCTTGAAAAAGAAGGCAGCCAACATGTTATTGGCGTAGGCGTACACGAGATCGAAGAATTGGTGAATTGCCGCCTTCTCATGGGGGAATCTCTGCTCGAGTTCGGAAATGACTTGATCTTTGTCCGCCCTGAGGGTCAACCGGAACCCGTCTGTCATGGATACGCTGAAGAGATCCTTCATCTCCACAAAGGTCAGATCCTCAAGGACCCCGAGGCTCGCCAGCAGCATTCGGAGCGGCCCAGGCCTTTCCGTCGTCCCCATCCCGCTAAGCTGATGCAGGGCCACCTCGAACTCAAAACGGCCCCTGCAGAAGCTGGTGGCGCAGCCCCCGGGGATATTGTGCCGTTCCAGCAGGAGGACCTTCAGGCCCTTCTGCGCCAGGCCAGCGGCCGCGGTCAGTCCCCCGTTGCCCGCCCCGATCACCACCGCATCATACGCTTCCATGTCTCCTCCCAACTCGGCCTAACGGCCGCACCCAAAAATTTCTCACACAAAGAAAACTGTACGGTCGCCATAAGCACAAACGTCTATCTAACTCACCTATTTTCGACTCGTTTTCTCAATCTCCATTTCCCGCAGCTTTCGCCTCAGGACCTTTCCCACCGTGCTCTTGGGGAGTTCCTCCATGAATTCCACCTGTTTTGGAACTTTGTATGCGGCCAGCTTCTCCTTGCAAAAGGCGATCACCTCCGCCTCTGTCAGTGTTTCCCCCGGCTTCAATGCAATAAACGCCTTCACGGTCTCTCCGCGATACGGATCGGGAAGCCCCACGGCGCACGCCTCCTGTATCTTGGGATGCGCATAGAGGATCTCATCAATATCTCTTGGATAGATATTGTACCCGCCTGCGATGATCATGTCCTTCTTCCGGTCCACAATAAACAGGTACCCTTCTTCATCCATGTAGCCGATATCCCCGGTGTAGAGCCATCCGTCTCGGATGGAGTGGGCGGTTTCCTCGGGATTATGGTAGTACCCCTGGGTTACCTGGGGACCCTTCAGCAGGATCTCGCCTGATTCGCCCAAGGGTATGTCCTGGGTCCCGGTCTCGACATCCACAATACGGCAGTCCGTATCCGGAACCGGGACGCCGACGCTGCCCACCTTGGTCTTTCCCCTCCAGGGATTCGCATGAGAGAGGGTGGCCGTTTCTGTCAGGCCATAGCACTCCACGATGCCGGCCCCCACCCGCTCCTGCCACTGACTGATGGTCTCAACGGGCAAGGGCGCTGCACCCGAAACACACCCCTTCACGCCAGAGAAATCGGTCTTGGAGAAATCCGGGTGGTTCAGCACGCCCACAAAGATGGTCGGGACGCAGGGGAACCAATCCGGTTTGTATTTCCGGGTCATTTCGAGGACAACGCCCGGGTCCGGACGCGGGATCAGAATATAGGTGAGTCCCCTGAAAATAGAGGTGTTCATGCCGGTCGTGAACCCCGCCACATGAAAGGCCGGGAATGTCCCCAGCATGCTGTCCTCTCCCTCCACTGCATCAAAGATCCACGCCCGCAACTGCTGCACACAGATACTGCAGTTGCGGTGGGTCAGCATGACGCCCTTGGACACGCCGGTGGTCCCTCCCGTATAAAGGAGGGCGGCCAGGTCATCGAAGTCAACGGAGACCTTCGGGGGCGTGGGGGGATATTTTTTTACAAGATCCAGAAAATCATGGACGCCCTCGTTTGGATCGGTGTTCCGGTGCATCTTTTTCTTGACAAGGGGAAAGAGCTGTTTTTTGGGGAACGGGAGGTAGTCGCGGATATGGCAGGCAATGATGGACTCGATCCCGGTCTTCTCTTTCAGTTTGAGCATTCGCGGCGTCAGGAGATCGAGGCATATGGCCATTCGAGAATCCGAGTCATTGAGCTGGTGCTCCAGTTCACTCTCCGTATAGAGCGGGTTGTTCATGACCACCGCCCCGCCGAGCCGAAAGACCGCATAGGAGGCGATGACCACCTGGGGCATGTTGGGAAGGAGGAGGGCCACCTTGTCCCCTTTCCGGATGCCAAGCTCCGTCAGGGCCCCGGCAAAACGGTTTACCAGCTCATCCAATTCCCTGTAGGTGATCTTCTTCCCCATCATGATCAGGGCAACCGTATGGGGAAACCGCCTGGCCGTCCTCTCCAGCGCATCATGAAGGGTGATCTCTTCGTAGTTCAGACTGGGCGGGACCTCCTGGGCATAGGCCTTGTGCCAGATCCTCTTTTCCATGGCTTCCTCCTTACTTAAGGTGACTAAAGTGCCCAAAATGCCAAAAGTGAACTAAAGTTGGAAGGTTTTTAATTTCTTAGCCGTTACCACGAAAATAGGTTTTCCAGGGTTCAGAGGTTCAAAGGTTGAGGGCTTGTACTTTCCACATTCGACGTTTCCCGCCGGCGGCGGGATTGGACGTTCAATGTTCGATGGTCCCGTTTTTACGGGAGGGTCTATTCTCATCCGCGGGGATGACAATCCCCGTTTTCATGAGGAGTTAACTCGCTTTAGTCACTTCTTTTCCGCATCAGCTCGCTCATGATGACCAGCTTCTGGATCTGATTGGTGCCTGCACCGAACTCGATTCCCTTCACGTCGCGGTACATTCGCTCGATGGGGAACTCCCGGATGAACCCGTATCCGCCGAAAACCTGCACGGCCTTGCCCACGGCCTCCACCCCCACCTCTGCGCAAAAAAGTTTAGCATAGGACGCCTCCAGACGGACCCGCTTTCCCGAATCGGCCATCACTGCGGCCCAGTAGGCCAGGAGTCTTCCGGCCTGTATTTTGGCGGCCATGTCGGCCAGCATGTCCTGGATCATCTGAAAGCTGACAATGGGCGCCCCGAACTGAACACGCTCCGAGGCATACCGGAAGGCCAGATCAAAGGCCCCCTGGGCCACCCCGATAGGGGCGATGGAATAGACGATCCGCTCCCGGTCGAGTCCGCTCATGAGGACCCGGATCCCCTTGTTCTCCTCCCCTAAGAGATTCTCAACCGGGACCTCGCAGTCTTCAAAGATCAACTCTCCTGCGGGCGACCCCCGCACCCCCATCTTATGAAGGGTCTTTCCCGTGGAAAACCCGGGAAATCCCTTTTCCACGATAAAGGCGGATATCCCGTTCGGACCTGCCTCGGGATCGGTCTTGGCATAGACCACCACCACATCGGCCACCGGACCGTTGGTGATGAACATCTTGGTGCCATTGAGGATGTATCGGTCCCCTTTCCTGACGGCCCGCGTCTTGAGAGACAGGGCATCCGACCCGGCCTCCGGTTCGGTAATGGCCAGGGCCCCCACCCTTCTTCCCGCGATCAGATCGGGAAGATACCTGCGCCGCTGGGCCTCGTTCCCGTTTCTGTAGATGTTCTCCGTGCAGAGGATGGCGTGGGACCCATAGGTATTCCCGGTGGAAACACACCCCCGCATGATTTCTTCCATGACCAGGACGCACGACAGAAAATCGGCTCCGCTTCCCCCGTATGCCTCGGGGAGAGTCATGCCGAAGAGACCCATGTCAGCCATGGCCTTGAACGTCTCCTCGGGGAAACGCTCTTTCTCGTCGATCTCGGGGGCTAGGGGAATGACCTGCCTGTCCACAAACCTCGCCACGGTCTCTTTCAGCATTTTTTGTTCTTCGGTCAGTTCAAAGTTCATAGAGGCCTCTTGTTGGATTGATGCTGGATGCTTGATAGTTGATGCTGGTTACTTGTTTTTACGAAGTTTGGAGTGACGAGTTTGGAGTGCCTAAAGTTGAAAAGTGAACAATTCAGATTTAAACTTTCAACTTCACACTTCTCACTCCGCACTTCGTTGCGCCTCGCTCATTCATCATCATCCTCGTCCGGCACGAAGCGCTCGATGAAACCGGTATCGAAATCGCCTCGTTGAAACGACGAATCATCCATGATCTTCAAGTGGAGGGGGATGGTGGTCTTGATCGGCGCGATCCTGAATTCCTGAAGGGCCCGCCGCATGATGCGGATGGCGCCGTCCCGCGTCAGGTCATAGGAGATCAGCTTCGCGATCAGCGAATCATAAAATACGGGGAGTTCGTAGCCCTGGTAGAGGTGGGTGTCCAGCCGTACCCCGAAGCCGCCCGGAGGCCGGTACGACTCGATCTTCCCCGGCGATGGGAGGAAATTCCGGTCCGGGTCCTCCGCGTTGATCCGGCATTCGATAGCCCAGCCTCTCCGCTGAATGCCATCGAATGAGTAGTCAAGCTCCCCGCCCGATGCCAGCCGGATCTGTTCCTTGACCAGATCGATTCCGGTGGTCAATTCGGTTACCGGATGCTCCACCTGTATGCGTGCATTGATCTCCATAAAATAGAAATTTCCATCCCCGTCTAACAGGAACTCTACCGTACCGGCATTGACATAGCGGACCGCCTCTGCGGCAGCCACGGCCGCCTGTCCCATGCGCCCCCTTAGTTCCGGCGTTAACGCCGGAGACGGGGATTCCTCGATCAGCTTTTGGTATCTCCGCTGGATGGTGCATTCCCGCTCGCCCAGATGGGTCACATGGCTGTGTCTGTCGGCAAGTATCTGAAACTCGATGTGCCGTGGATGGACAATGTATTTCTCAATGTAGACCTCGTCATTTCCGAAGCCCGCACGCGCTTCCATCCTGGCGATGGGGAATTCCTCTAAGAGCATATCCCGGTCTTGGCACATTCGAATGCCCCTGCCCCCGCCTCCGCCCGATGCCTTGACCATCACCGGATATCCCATTTCCTCGGCGATCCTCTCCGCCTCCGCCACACTCCCGACGCCCGATGGACTGCTGGGAATGACCGGGACCCCCTTCTCCTGAACGATCCTTTTGGCGGTCAGCTTGTCGCCTGCCAGATGGAGGTTGTCCGGCGTAGGACCGATAAAGACAATACCCGCCTTCTCACACGCCCTGGCGAAGGCCGCATTTTCCGCCAGATACCCATAGCCGGGATGGATGGCGCCAACCCCGGTACGCCTGGCCGCATCGATGATGCCTTCCATGTTGAGATAGCTCTTGGCGCTGACCGGGGGGCCAATACATACCTGCTCGTCCGCCAAAGCGAGATGGAGCGAATCCCTGTCCGCCTCGGAGTAGATTGCAACGCTTCGTATTCCCAGTTCTCTGCACGCCCGAATGATGCGGTGTGCAATCTCGCCCCGGTTGGCGACCAATATCTTGGAGAACATGGATTATCCCTTCTCCAGGACAAAGACGAGGTCATTGTCCTTCAGGGCCGTCTCATTGTTCGGCACGATCTCTACGATCGTCCCGTTCGACGGAGATTTGATCTTCTGAAATACCTTCATGGTCTCCAGGAGACCCAATACCTGTTTCTTCTTTACCACATCCCCCACCTCTACATAGGGAGGCTGATCCGGGGCAGGACTCCTGTAAAATACGCCCGACATAGGTACCCTCACCTCGATTCGCCCGGCATTCTCTTCAGGTTCGTTCATGGGTTACCTCTTCTTGCTGGTTGCTGGATGCTCGATACTGGTTCATTGGGTTCATTGTTTGTTGGGTTCATTGGGTTTCTTGGGCTTTGAGCTTTCAGCTTTGAGATCCTTGCCGCTTCTCGACTTTAGGCACTCTAGTCAATTTAGCTCACTTTAGTCACTTCTCTTGCTATGCCGATCTTAGGCCCAGTATCTCCCGTGCTTCGGACGGGCTGGCGATATCGCGTCCCACCTCGCGGACAATCCCGGCCAGGGCCTCCACCAGGGCGCCATTGCTCCCGGCCTTGGCGCCGTCGGGAAGATAGAAGGTGTCCTCGAGACCTGTCCGGACGTTTCCGCCCAGTTCAACACACCTGCGGTGGAGGGGCCATATCTCCTCTCTCCCCACGGCGATGACCTGATAATGGGTCCCCTCGATCATCTCCGCCACCAAGAGGGGAAGCCATTCCGGCCTTGTCGGCATGCCGCTCGCCACCCCCATAACGCACGAGATATGCGGATTTCCTTCAAACATGCCGTTCCGCTTGAAGAGCCCCACGCTCCGGACAATGCCTGTATCAAAGCACTCGAACTCCGGGACCACCCCGTTCGCGGTCATCACGTTCAGGAACTGCTGGATCTTCTCAACCGGGTTATCAAAAAGGGTCGGGGGCCAGGCCCATGATCCATCACTCCTCAGTTTCAGGTAGTTGAGGGATCCGGCATTGCAGGCGGCCATCTCGGGCCTGAATTTTTCCAGGCAGGCCACCGGGCCTGAGATATCCGGGCCCACGACCCCTGTACTCATGCAGATAATGATCTCCGGAACCCTGGCCTTGATGGCCCCCAGGATCTCCCCCACCACATTTAGGTCCCACGTGGGGAGATGCCCCAGCCCCTTTCCCTGATTCCTGAAATGGCAATGGACAATGGACGCCCCTGCATTGTAGGCCTGTTCCGCGTGCTCAGCCATCTCTTCCGGTGTCACCGGCACATGGTGTACTGCCGGATCCGTCAGCAGCCCGGTGAGGGCGCAGGTAATCACTGTCTTTGAAGCCATCTGTTACCCCCCTTTTGGAATGAAGAATGAAAAGTGAAGAATGAAAAATTATGGAATCGCTTCGCTGATCCCTAACCCCCTAACCCCCTGAATCCCTGAATCCCTACATTCTAAATCCCTGAATCTCAAACCGGCGGCGCGGTGTGGTTCTTGGCACGGTCGGGCAGCTTCTCCGCCTTGTTCCGGGTGATCTCCAGGGCCTCGACGATCTTCTTTCGCGTATCCTTGGGAAGGATGATCTCGTCCACGATCTGGGATGTCCAGGTACGGGCTGTTTCAAAGGCATCCACCGTTTCCCGCGAACGGTTCAGATAGGCCTCGTATGCGTCTTCCTCAATTCCCTTCCCGTATAACTTCCGGTAGTCTGCCTGGGAGGCCTCCACCGCGAACCGGGCGATGGGCCAGGCATAGGTCAGGTCCGCGCCCATCCCCTTGAGCCCCCCCATGATCATGCTGCCGGCATCGGCATAGGCCTCCCGAAGAATCACGCTGATCTTGGGAATGGTGGCCGTAGCATAGACATCCGTGATCTTCCCCACATGCCGAATAAGGCCCTTTGCCTCGTCCGATTCGCCGGGAACCGCAGGCGGGGTGTCCACCAGGTTCACCAAGGGAATATTGTAGGCGTCCAGGACCTGAAGGAACCGGTAGTACTTGTCGCACGAATCCGGCTCCAGGATGCTCCCCGGATACATGGGGTTGTTGGCCACGAGCCCCACCACCTGACCGTGAAACCGGCAGAAACAGGTGATCAGGTTCTTGGCGTATTCATCTTTGATCTCAAAATAATCTCCCTCATCCACCAGATGCCGGATGACATCGTGCATGTCGTAGGTCTCTTCATAGGCGTCGGGAACAATATCGGCCAGGGCAGGCACCTCCCGTTCAGGGTCGTCGGTCCGCTCCCACAGGGGAGGGGCTTCCCTGAAGCTCTGGGGCAGGTAGCTGAGCAACTGACGGCAGTGCTGAATGGACTCCTCGTCCGAATCCCCCACCAGATCGCAGCTTCCGCTGAACTGCATGTGATAATCCGCGCCGCCCACGTTCCGGTCGATGACTTCCGATGTGGCGGCCTGGGTCTGGCGGGGCCCCCCCAGCCACATGTTTCCCGAGTTCCTGCTGATGATGAGAAAATCGCAGAGGGCCGGGATATAGGCGCCCCCGGCAATGCAGGGCCCCATGAGCACGGTGATCTGGGGAATCACACCGGAATAGACAGACTGCAACCTGAACTGCCAGTCGATCCCGGCCATGGGCACGTCCCTGTACCCCAGCCTTCCGCCCGAGGAGTCTAGGAGGATCACGTAGGGGATGCGCCACATGGCAGCCAGTTCAATGGGCCGTGCAAATTTGAGCATATGCTGGGCCCCCACTGACCCCCCCAATACCGTAAAGTCGCTGGCATGGACCATGATCATGCGGCCGTTGACCCGGCCCGTCCCAACGACGGCCCCGTCGCAGGGGGCATCGGGGATTTGTCCGTCAATACGCATGCTGGTGGTGCCCACGCACGAGCCCAGCTCGCGGAACGTGCCCGAATCGATCAGGGCCTCGATCCGCTCACGGGCGGACAGCTTGCCGCGGCTGTGCTGCCGTTCCATGTGCTGAGCCCCGCCCCCCTCCAGATTCTTCTCCTGTATCTCCTGATATTTTTTGATGGCCGCTTCCATTCGTTCCCCCATGGTTGCCATACCTCCCCAATACGGATAAGTGACTAAAGTGTGCTATAGTGAGAAGTTCGGAGTGTGGAGTGTGGAGTTAAAAGTTCAAATCGGAATTTTTCCATTTTTCACTTTAGGCACTCCAAACTCGTCACTTTAAACTTGGCAAACTCGCGAAAGCTCAAAGCAGAAAGCCACGAGCATCCAGCATCCAACAGCCATCAGCTATGAGCAATCAGCTACTCACGCCGGCTTGATAAACCGCCGTTTCTCCGGCATGGACTCCTTTTTGTTTGCGGTCGCGTGCAGGGCATGAATGATCCGGGACCGGGTCTCCCGCGGATCGATTACCTCATGGACCGTGTACCAGGTTGTGAACATCTTGCCAAAGGTCATGACGCTGAACTCTTCGCGCAAAATGTTGAGAAAGAAGTTATACACGTCCTCGTAGTTGCCGTCTTCCTTTGCACGGGCCAATTGTTTGTGAAACACCGCCTGAACGATCATCTCCGGCCCTGTGGGCGCGAACTCGGTGGTGGGCCAGGCATAAATGTAATCCGGGCCCATCTTGCTGCAGCCCATCACGATGTTGGACCCGCCGTAGGAGCGCCTCAACACGATGCTGACCTTGGGATTGGTCAGGTGGGAATATCCGTGGAGGTTCTTGGCCCCGTGGCGGATGACCCCCTTCCGTTCCCATTTATCCCCGGGAGGGAAGGCCGTCGTATCCGATAGGGTCACCAGGGGGATATTGAACGCGTCCAAAAACATGAGAAACCGATCATACTTGTCCGAGGAATCGGGCTCCATGATCCCGCTCAGTTCATCCGGATTGCTGGCAGCAATGCCTGCGACCAGGCCGTCGAACCGCGCAAACCCCACGATCATATTGGGGGCAAAGTCTTCCTGGAGTTCAAAGAACTCGCCGTTGTCCGTAATCAGATTGATCACTTCGTGCATATCATACGTAAACTTGGGATCATTGGGCATGATGTTCAGCAGGGCCTCTTCACGCCGCTCTGGATCATCCCGGGTCTCGACCCTCGCAGGCCTTTCCCAGCAGTTCTGGGGCATGAACCGGAGCAGGTCCCGAGCCATGCCGATGGCCGATTCATCGCTCTCGGCCACAAGGTGGCACTGCCCGCTCTTTTGCATGTGAAACTCAGCCGAGCCCGCATCCCCTGACGTGATCTCTCCGCCCATCCACAGAAAAGCGGTGTTTTCGTTCATGATCAGAAAATCAGACAGGACCGGTATCTGGGTCATGGGCCCGGTGCAGGGCCCGAGGACCAGGCTGATTCTGGGAATCACGCCCGAGTAGAGACAGTAGTTCCGCACCAGACGGCCCATGCCGTGGAGCCCCACAAACCCGTTTTTAAAGCCGAACCTTGAGCCCGCTGAATCAAAGATGCCGATGATGGGGACCTGCTCCTGACCTGCCATCTGGATCAGCTCCGCGATCTTCCACACCCCCTGGTCTCCCACGGCGCCCGACATGACCGTGAAGTCAAGGGAGTAGATCATGACCTCCCTTCCGTCAATCCTGGCCCGGCCCATAA